>VBMN01000088.1 GCA_005878385.1 Methanobacteriota archaeon | reverse complement strand
CCGATGAGCCGCCACTTCCCGCCGATCCGGCGCGACACGGCGACCCGCTGGCCCAGTTCCGCCACAACGGGGATCTTGAGGGCCATGTCCGCACGGTTCTCGCGCGCGGACGTCACCACACCGACCGTCGTGGCGGTCCCCACGGACACCATGAGCGGCTCCGACGTCTTGATGCCCTCCACGGGAAGGTCCTCCGCCACGCCGACGACGCGTTCCAGGAGGTTCACCTCGACGGACATCTTCATCACGACCTCGGGCAAGGTCCCCGGAGGACCGACGACCCGGCCGACCAGGCCATCGGCCTTCGTGAGGACGGGATCCAGGTTCGTGCCGATCGCGATGAGTCCGCCGGGACGGACCTCCTTCCGGGACGCGCCGCCGCTCTGGAGCGAGCGGACCGTCGTCGTGAGGTTCTTCCACTCCGTCTTGTTCCCGACGGTCACCTGCCGTCCCGGGGAAATCTCGATCTCCTCCCCGACCTTCGTCTTGCCCTGCATCAGGCTGCCCCCGAGGACGCCGCCCACGATCTTCTCCGGCGTAATCCCAGGCTGGTTCACGTCGAAGGAGCGCGCGACGTACATCTTCGCGGGCTTCGATTCTTCGTGCGGCCTCGTCGGGATGACCTTCTGGATCATCATCAGGAGGACATCCAGGTTCACCTCATGATGGGCGCTCACGGGGACGATCGGCGCGCCTTGCGCCACGGTGCCCTTCACGAAGGCCACGATCTGCTTGTAGTTCTCCTCGGCCTGTTTCGGGTCGACGATGTCGATCTTGTTCTGGACGATCACGATCTTGTCGACGCCGATGATCCCGAGCGCCATCAGGTGTTCCTTCGTCTGCGGCTGCGGGCAGTCCTCGTTCGCTGCGATCACGAGCAGCGCGCCGTCCATGATCGCCGCGCCGCTCAGCATGGTCGCCATGAGCGTCTCGTGGCCGGGCGAGTCGACGAAGGAGACGATCCGCTGGAGCTCCCCCTTCACGTTGTGGATCTTGCAGAGTTCCTGGTTCGAATAACAGATCGACTTCGGCCCGCGCACGACGATCTTCAGGTTCAGCTGCAGGATGTCCGGAGACACCGTGTTGCCGCGAACCGTCTTCTTCTTCCGCATGCCCGGACGCATGGGATGGAATCCCACCCCACCGCTCACGAGGAGGCCCTTTCGCCGCGGCCCCGGCAGGTCGTGCCGCATGGGAAAGCCGTCCTTGTCGCTGCCCCCTGTGATCTGGAGCTTGTACCCCGGCAGGCCCACGTACAAGCCGTCCAGGTCGTCGCCGAGCTTCTTGCCGATCAGCGCGTTCGCGTAGTGTCCCGTGATGTCGCGCTTGTAGGATTTCCCGTCCTTCGGATCCGCGATGACCGCCTTGAACTCTGCCAGAGGATTCCCACCGAGAGGATGGCGTCCATGCGGCGCTTTCATAAAAGCATTCCGCCGGGCCTTGGTCGTCTCTGTGGGAGCCTCGAAATCAGCACGACCGCCGCAGCGGTCTCCGTGAAGAACCGGCCTAGACGAGATCCGCGAAGAGGCCGAGGACCCGACCGAAGTCATGGTATACGTTCAAGATTGCACGGCCTTCGTCCGCCGAGATCCCGTCGAGTGCGGCGACTGCCTCCGTGATATGCTGCAATGCGTCCACGGCGCCCTCGGTATCCAGGTCATCGTCCATCGCCTTCCGGAATGCGGTCTCGGTCCGCGACACGAGCCCGCTCACTTTCCCGTCCGTCCCGCTCCCGCGCGCGTTTCGCGCGGTCGCGATCGCCGCCCGCATCGCCGTCCACTCGACCTGGGACCGAGCGAGACCCGCCTCGTCGTACTCGACGTTCTCGCGGTAGTGGGACTTCAGGAGACACAGCCGGACGACTTCCCCGGAGTAGTCCCTCAGGACCTCCCGGATCGTCACGAAGTTCCCGAGGCTCTTCGACATCTTCTCCCGCTCCAGGGTTAGGAACCCGTTGTGCATCCAGGTACGCGCCCACTCCGCGCCCCAGGCGCCTTCGCAGATCATCGCCTCGCTCTCGTGGTGCGGGAACATGAGATCGAGCCCGCCACCGTGGATGTCGAGCGGGGCGCCGAGGTACTTGTACGCCATCGCGTTGCATTCGACGTGCCAACCGGGGCGGCCATCGCCCCACGGGCTCGGCCACGCGGGCTCGTCCTCCTTGGACCGTTTCCAGAGGGCGAAGTCGAGCGGGTCTTCCCTGCGGCTCCCCGGGGGGACCGGGTCCACGACGATGTCCTCGATCTTCCGGTGGGAGAGGATTCCGAACGAGTGCTTCGCCTTCTTCGTCCGGAAGTACACCTCGCCGTCGATCGGGTAGGCGTACTCGCGGTGGATGAGGCGCTGCACGAGGGCGACGATCTCGGGGATGTGCTGCGTGACCTTCGGATAATGGGTCGCGGGCTGGACGTTCAGGGCGCGCATGTCGCCGAGGAACGCATCGATGAAGAACTGAGCGAAATCGAGCGGCGGCTTCCCCGCGTCCTTGGCCCGGCGGATGATCACCTCTTCGATGTCCGTAAAGTTCTGCACGAAGACGACCCGGTTCCCGAGGAATTCGAGATACCGCCGTGCGACGTCGAACGCGATGTACGAGCGTGCATGGCCGAGGTGGCTGAAGTCGTACGTCGTGGGACCGCAGACGTACATCTTCACGACGCCCGGAGTGAGGGGCACGAACGGGTCCTTCCGCCGCGTGCGCGTGTTGTACAATCGAAGCGCCATGACGGATGCGAACGCGGCCACAGGGACCGCGCTATTAAGGCCTTGGCCCGCGGTCGACGGCCTCGTTACTCCGAGATACAATCCAATTGATCCGACGAAATCTATATGCCGCGTGCCGATGTGCACGACGCCGAGGGCCGATAGATCAGCGGAAGATCGCCGCCTTCGCAAGGCGGAAGCCGTGGGTTCAAATCCCACTCGGTCCACTTTCGCATCCGGAAGTGATCGGGGAGAAATCCGTGTCTTTCGGGGACCGATCGCCGTTCCGGAAAGGCCGCCTAGGAGGTGTCTCTCGAGATGACGACGCTCTTCACCCGCGGAACATTTCCGGGAGCGTCCTTCTCGAGGTAGCTCACGTAGCCGGAGCCGACGTTGAAGTGGACGACCGGGGGCTCCTTGTCCAGATCGACGATCGCTTTCCCAGACTTCCGTCGCATTGGAATCGCTTACGTGGCCGAGTCGCGCGGGACGCCTTAAAAGGTGTTCCGCAATATTCAATCTCGATAAATGAACTCTGAGCCCTTCGCGTCGGCCCCACGGAAATGGATGGGTGGCGGACGGAATTGGGCCTATTTCCGGCAAAATTATATGAGCGACGGGGGCCCAAATTATGGTGGAGCGGGGTGCAAGACATGATCACTGTGAAGACGTTGGCGCGCGCCATCGAGAAGCGCCTCGGCGGCACGAGCTCGGAAGCCCTCGCCGAGGCTCGTACGGTCATGAGTTACTTCGGATTCCGAAGCGAAATCATCGACAATGCGATCCAGCCGGAGGACCGGAAGCTGTTCTATGCCCTCCACGACGCGGGCCTCCTCCAGACGTTCTGGGAGACCGTCCCGCTACTGGACGGCCGCAATTGGCGGATCTTCTACTGGGCCCTAAACGAACGGGACGTCGACCGGATCCTGACCGTCGAGGAATCGCCCCCGTCGGAACCGTTGTACAATACCCTACCCGACGAAGCGTGGGGCCGATCGGCTCCGGGCGCGTAGGTTACTTCGGCCACGCCTGCGCCCCGACGAGCGGGACGAAGGCGCACGGGGTCCCTTCTCGGACGTCCAGCCTTCCATCCGACCGCCGCGAGGCCACGACGAGGACCTGAGCGCGGGGAGAGGAACCAATCGGTGCCACAATCCGACCTTGCGGGTTGAGTTGGCGGGGCCATGCGTCCGGAATCCGCGGCGCCCCCGCCGTGGCCAGGATGCAGTCATACGGTCCCCGGTCGGGAAGGCCGAGGCTCCCATCGCCAACGACCACCGTCACGTCCGCGAACCCGACGGAGGCCAGATTCGAACGTCCCCATTCCGCGAGGGAGGACTTCCGCTCAATCGATACCACGTTCTTCGGTCCGGCGAGAGACGCGAGCAGCGCCGCGTGGTACCCCGAGCCGGTCCCGATCTCGAGGACTCGTTCCCCGGGCCGGAGCTGGGCTTCCTCCAGCATGATCGCAATCATCGAGGGGGCGGAAATCGTCTGGCCGGATCCGATGGGTAGAGGAACGTCCTGGTACGCGGCCGCCCGGTCCTCCGGACGTACGAAGGCCTCACGGGGTACCGCGAGGAACACGGCGCGGACCGTCGGATCCTTGAGGTAACCCGATCGGACGAGGCGGTCCACCATGCGCGCCCGCTCCGATACGAAATCGATCCCGCGTCCCATTCGCGACGCCTCAGGCATCGCGGGCGCCATAAGGCTTGTTCTCAGGGGGGCACCAGGAGGGCGATCAACACGGTCGAGAGGAGCAAGGTCACCGCCGTGACCGGCAGGCCTGCCTTCACGAAGTCCTTCATTGACACGCTGACGCCGTCGCGGGACGCGACCTGCACGACGATCACGTTGCACGCGGCCCCGAGGATCGTCGCGTTTCCCGCGAGGGTCGAACTCGCGGCGAGGGCGAGCCACAGCTGCGTGGAACCGTGGGGGACGACTTCGGCCAAGAGGAGCACCGCGGGAACGTTGCTGATCAGGTTCGACAGGAGGGCCGAGAGGCCGACGAGCCACGCGAGCCCGCCCGAGCGCCCACCGAGGGCAGACGTGAAACCGTCCTGGATCGCGCCGCTGAGGCCGGACGCACGGACCCCGCCGAGGACCACGAACAGACCGATGAAGAACAGGATGATGCCCCAGTCCACCTTCGCGATCAGGGCGCGTGGGGTCACCGTCGCGAAGAACGGCAGGAAGAACAGGACAAACGCACCACCGGAGAGAGCGACGAGGGGCAGCCAGTCGGGCGTGGCCGAGGCCAGGAATGCCACGGACACCGCGATCGTGACCCCGAAGGTGAGGGCGAGGCCCCTCCGCTCGAGACGGACGACCGGCATCGGGGCGGCCGCCCCAATCGGCGCCGAGAGGTCCTTCCGGAAGACGAGCCAGACGAGTCCAATCGACACAGCGAGGCATGCGACCGCGACGGGGAGCAGGTAGGCGCTGAACGCGAGGAACGGGATCCCGGACCGGATCGCGATGAACGCGTTCTGCGGATTGCCCACCTCGGTGGCGACGCTCCCGACGTTCGCGGCGATGGCCACGGCGACGAGATACGGAACGGGCTTCACGCGGAGGGCGCGCGCACTCCGGACGACGACCGGAGTCACGAGGAGCGCGATCGTGTCGTTCAGGACGAGGGCGGACAGGGCCGCGGTCGCGACCATCAACCAAACCAGGAGCGAGACCTGGGTCCTCGCTCGCGTCGCAATTCGCGAGGAGACCAAATCGAAAAATCCGCACACCTCGAGGCCGGACACGAGGACCATCATGCCGACCAACAGGAGGATCACATCGAGGTTGATCGCGAGGAGTGCCTCGGCCGGAGTCAGGACGCCGAGCACGAGCATCAGCGCGCCTCCGAGCATCGCCACCGCGGGTCGTTCGATCGGAAAACGGCGGACGGTCCGAAGGGAGATGAGGACGTAGGTGACGAGGAACACCGCAGTGGCGGCGGCCAGGGAGAGAGAGGAGGCCAACGGCGCGCGGGATGAGCCGGACCGCTATGGAACTTTGCGCGTTCGGCGAGGTTCGAGAAGTCTCCCATTACACTTATATACCGTCACTCAATTCGCCGCATTCTCCGGCTCCTGTGACGGTTTCAACGGGAGACGGATTGACTGTATACGAGAGGAGAAAACTCGGATGCACATCCGTGGTCGTCGAGCAATCGGTGCACTCGTGATGCTCATCGCCGTTGTGATGGGCGCCCTCGCGGTGCTGCCGATGGGGGCCTTTGGGCAGACCAACCAGATCGTCGGAGCGGTCTCCGATTGCGCCGGTTCGTTCATCGATTCGGCGCGGGTGGTCCTCACCGATGCGAACGGATATCAGCCCCCCAAGACGGCCACGACCGGCATCGACGGTACCTTCGCCTTCACGCCCACCGCGACCGGCTCCTTCCACCTCCAGGTCACCCGCTCGGGATACTTCCCGAACGCGACCACGTCCCCGGTCCGGTTCGATGGCACGGCGACCGTGAGCCATGACTTCTGCCTCGGTCCGCTCCCGGGCACCGCGAAGACCCTCACCGTCACCGTCATCGACGGGGCCACGAGCGCCGTCCTTCCCGGCGCCAACGTCGTGGCCTACTACCCTCCGACGAACCAGTTCGCGGGGAACGGAACCACGAATGCGACGGGCAAGGTCGACCT
This sequence comes from Methanobacteriota archaeon, assembly GCA_005878385.1. Classification (GTDB taxonomy): domain Archaea; phylum Thermoplasmatota; class Thermoplasmata; order RBG-16-68-12; family RBG-16-68-12; genus RBG-16-68-12. The sequence continues at coordinate 2,542 of VBMN01000088.1, read as the reverse complement.
GGCCCTCTCGACCGCGACCTTTGAGCTTCGGACCACCCGGACGAACTACTCGGTGAAGATTGACTCCGTGAACGTCGCCTCGGTCTCGACGTTCACCGTCTCGATGGCGGCGGGCGGCGTGGTCCAAGGGCACGCGCGAGACAGTCTGCCAAGCGGACCCTTCCTATCGGCCGGCCTCCAGGGCTTCCTTTACAACACGGCGTTGCCGAACACCTCCGGGCTGAAGGTGATTCGGGCGGACGTCTTTGGCAGCCTGTACCGTTTCCATGCCCCGCCCGGGTCGTACACGATGGTCGTCGATGCGAACGGGTTCCGGGCGGACGTGTCCTCCGTGGTCGTGCCCGCAGGCTCTGTCGTGAAAGACGTCGTCCTCCAGCCGTCCCAGAAGGAAGTGTACTCGACCACGATCGCCTACGGAGCCGCCGACTGGGGCAACCTCACGGTCTACCGGAACCTGACCCTGAACCCGGACACGAATCTGTCCGGGCTGAACCCGGATGGACTGCGCGACCTGCGCCTTCAGGTCGACTACACCTTCGGCAACGGGAACGGCCTGATTGACGGGACTGAGGCCACCGCCTTCCATGACTGGTTCGTGTCCAATGGCCCGTTCTACGTGACGACCGACGGGGTCTTCACCACGAACGGGAAATCGTACCTTTCCGCCCTTGCGTACGCGGTCAACGTGGATGGCCTGACGACGCCGGGTAGCAAGGTCTGGATCAATTCGACCGTGCGCTATGCCCTGAAACAGGCCCCCCCGTACATCCCTGTCGGCGCGAAGACGTACAACGTGACGGTGACGATGGCCGCGGATTCGAACGTGACGGCGTACAAGGACTTCGTCTACCTGGTCGTCCTGCCTAAGGGGTATGAACGAAACACGACGACGATCGTCCCGGCGGGCGCACCGATCACCCTGGAGAACTTCACTCGGATCACCCTGGACCCAGGATTGAGGGACGGAACGATCCAGGCGAAGATGGTCGTGGAGCGGTCCCTAAACGGCACCGCGCGGGCGAAGGTAATCGCACCCACCGGGAAATTCTACGTCCAGAATGCGACCTTCACGAACTATCAGGCGTACGTCGCGAACAACACGAACCTCACGTTCAGCGCGGGCGACAGCACGGACCGGAACGACCATGTGACGGAAGCCAACTTCACCTGGCTGTTCACGCCGAACCCGGTGGACACCCGCTACGGGATCTCCCCCGTGTACAAGTACCGCCAGAACGGGACGTACACGGTCGGCCTCACCTTCCGCGAGACCGGGGGAAATCTCTCGTTCCGCAACATCACCATCTACGTGGACGACCAGACGCCGGTCGCGAGGATCCGGACGAACCGCACGGGTTCCGGCAGCGCGAACGGCGTGACGCTGCAGGTAGATCAAGGGATCGAAGTCCGCTTCGACGGCGGTCTCTCGACGGACCTCGCTTACCCCTTGAAGGACGGGAAGATCCTCGACTCCGGATATGTCTGGGACTTCAACGGCGATGGAGTCACGGACCGGACGGGACGTGTTCAGAATTACACCTTCCCGAAGCCCGGCCTGTTCAAGGTGAACCTGACGGTCACGGACAGCGTCGGCTGGAAAGGTATCAACGCGACGATGATGGCCCAGGTGAACGACACGAAAGCCCCAGTGCCCGCGTTCGACATCCTGGACCCGTCCAAGGGCTGGGCCGTGATCCCGAGCCCCATCGAGCGCCGGACGATCGCCTTGAACGCGTCAAAGACGACGGATGACTACGACAAGATCGCGACCCTGAACTTCACATGGACGGTGCCTGGACCGATCGTCGGGTTGCCCACCGGCGTGGCGAACCACACGTTCTGGGGCGCGAACGTGAGCTTCGCATGGGACGAGTGGAACAACAGCTACTCGGTCCTCTTGTCCGTCCGCGACACGGGCTTTGGTTCCGGCAAGCCGAACACCGGGAACCTGACCCGAAAGATCAGCGTCCAAATCGACCCCCTGCTCCACGCCGATCTCCGAATTGATGCCGGGACGCTCAAGATGACGCCGACGGATCCGGCGGAAGGGGACCTCGTGACGATCACCGTCAACGTGACGAACAAGGCGGGCCGAGCGATAGCCCAGGACGTCACGACCGAGGTCCGCTCCATCACCGGTGGACAAACCACCGTCGTTTCGACGGAGGCCCAGTGGTTCGATAAGAACGGTTCCTCGAAAGGAGCTGACCACACGATCGCCTCGGGCTCTATTGTGAAGCTCGTCTTCTCGGTACGGCTCTACGGCCAAGGCAACAAAACGGTTCAGGTGTACGTGGCCGACAAGACGGAACCATCCACATGGATCACGCCGGAGAACCGCGCCTCGACGACGGTGAATGTGCGACAGCCCTGGTGGCAACCGTGGGCGATCGCGGGAGCAGTAATCGGTGTGGTCGTGCTGTTCGTCTTCGCGATGTACTTCCGCCGCAAGGTGAAGGCCGGCGAGTGGCGCCCGCTCCGCGGACGCCGCGGCGGGAAAGGCGAAGGCGAGGAGAAGAAGCCGCGGCGCGAAGTGAAGGAA
>VBMN01000087.1 GCA_005878385.1 Methanobacteriota archaeon | reverse complement strand
GGTGCACGACTCGCCCCTTCCGGGTCGACATGCGACCTTCGGGCAAGTTCACGAACGCGTAGAAGATCGTCTCCGGGGCCCAATCGATCCCCATCAACCGGAACGCGGCCTTGAGCCGCTGGAACGTGAGCTTGTGGTCCTCGCCGACGATGTTGATAGCGACGTCGCACCGCGCCATCTTGTTCAAGTGGTACGCGATGTCGCGAGTCGTGTAGAGGGACGTCCCGTCCTTGCGGACGAACACGTACTTCGCGGCATCGCCTTCGAGGCCGAACGCGCTCAGGTCGATGTACCGGGCCCCGTCCTCCTCCTTGCTCAGGGGCTTCAGACGGTCGATCACGCGCTGCACGCTTCCGTCGAGGATGGCGTCGCTCTCCCAGAAGAACGAATCGAATGTCACGTTCACGCGACGCAAGGTCTGGAGGATGCTCTCCAGGATCGCTTCGCCGACCTTGCGGATGTCCTTCGTCAGCCGGACGTCACCGCCCTCGAACCGTTGGGTAAGCCCCTCGATCTCCCCCTTGAGGGTCTCGTCCTTCTCGAGCCTCTCGCTCGCTTGCTGATACAGCTTCACGTAGCGGTACTCGGTGCGCTCCTCCGGATCGTCGGGCTTCCGCGGCAGATGCGTCACGGCCCAGTAGAGGAGGACCATCTGGCGGCCGATGTCGTTCACCAGGTATTCGCTCGTGACCGGAAAGCCGGCAAATCGCAACAGGCGGACGAGGGCGTCCCCCAGGAACGGATTTCGCGCCCGGCCGACGTGGAGGGGTCCCGTCGGATTCGCACTCGTGTGCTCCAAGAGGATCTTCTCCTTTCGCGGAGGCGATTTGCCGTACCCTTCGCCCATGGATCGGACGGACGCGAGGACGTGTTGGGCGAACGGACCGGGCTCCATCTGGAAGTTCACATACGGTCCCTCCGGCCGGAGCGCCGCGAACGGAGGGCCGACCTTCCGGCGGGCGATGCGGACCGCGATCTCGGCGGGGGACTGATGCAGTTCCTTCGCCCACGCATGCGTGGCGAGGGAGAAGAGACCCCGGTCCTCCGGCGCATCCGACACGATCCCTGGGGTGACGAAATGGTGCTCGGACTCGATGGCGCGCAGCTCCTGCTCCGCCCGGTCCCGGAGCTCGGACCACGGATCGTGGCCCATTACGACACCCGGAACCGCAGGATCGCGGCGATTCCACCGAACGCCCGGAGGAGGAGCTGGCCCTCTTCCGAATCCTTGGAGATGAGCTCCACGTTCGTGCCCATCTGACCCGCGAGGCTGGTGAGGTCCTCGATGAGCTCGCGGTTCTCGAGTACGGTGAGGGGCCCGGCGTCCTTCGGGCATGTCGGCAGCTCGCCCGCGTCATCGACGGTCTTCTCGCCCTCCCAATCGCCGTTCGCGCACCGCAGCTTGAGACGGACCTTTCGAAGTCCTTCGGAGATCAGCAGGGTATCGACCGCACCGAGACGCAGTGCGTTCCGCACCTGTTCCTCCCCGTATGCCGCGAGACCGCCGTCCGCCTTCCGGATCTCCTCCATGAGGCGCTGGACGAGGGACTTCTCCCGCATCAGGTCCAGCCCGCTCAGGATGTCGCGGGACTTCTCGACGAGCTCCCGCAGGCCGTATTCGTCCGTGTACCCAGTATCGAGGTACGTCGGGAGCACTTTCTTCTTCAACTCGTGATGG
>VBMN01000086.1 GCA_005878385.1 Methanobacteriota archaeon | reverse complement strand
AAACAGGACGACAAACGAGGAATACATCAGGTCGATCCGAATCGCCTTGAGCATCGCATCTCCGAGATCGATTCCGTTGTTCGTCTTCCCAAACCAACCGCCAGCCGCGGTTCCTCCCGGCCACCAAAACGGAGCTCTCGGGAGCGTGTCGTTGAAATTCGGGATCATTACATCGTTCTGCGCGACGAAGAATTGATCGTACACCACGATGCCGACGTACACGAGCACAATAATCAGACCGACTGCGGCGGGGGGACTCTTCATCAAGAGCCGCAGGAGGAGCCGGTATTCCCGCATCCGGCGCCGCCATCCCTCCGTATCGAATCGCCAACGGTGGGCGGGCCGATTCACGGTCACGGAGCCCATGTGGCGACCTCACAAACTGATTCTTGGATCCAGGTAGGCGTACATCACATCCGCGATGAGGTTGATGAGGACGAGGAAGACCGCGAAGATCAACGTGGTGCCCATGACACCGCCCGGATCGAATTGGAGGACGGCCTGGGTCGCCCAGTAGCCTATCCCCTTCCACGCAAAGACGTCCTCGACGAGGACGACGCCGCCGAGAAGACCGGCAAAGAGCAGGCCAATCACGGTGACCGCAGGCAGGAGCGCATTCCTCCGGATGTGAATCCGTGTGACGACCCAATCGGGCAAGCCTTTTGACCACGCGGTCTTGACGTAATCCTGGTTCATCGAGTCGACCATCCCGGATCGGACCATTCGCAGGATGACGCCCAAGACTCCGATCGTCAGCGTGATCGTCGGCAGGATAAGATGTTTCAGCGCATCGAAGAAGACGGACCACGATCCGTGAATCGCGGCGTCGAGGATGAAGAAGTGTGTGGGCTGGGAGAAGAGAACCGGGACGGGACTGTCATTGAGATAGATGAACGCCCATGACTGCGTGGCAGGATCTACCGCAGTCAAGCTGTAGCCTCCGGTGATCTCCCACTCTGGGAACAGGGAGATGGCCAGGATCTGAAACAGCAGGCCGAGCCAGAAAAACGGGATGGAATATCCGACCAGGGCAAAGATCCGTGTCCCGTGGTCGGAGAGCTTATCCTTTCGCAGGGCCGAAATGGTCCCGGTTGGGATGCCGATCAGGGTTGCCAGCGCCGTGGCGGTGATGGCGAGCTCGATCGTCTGCGGGAAAAAAATCGTGATCGCTTGGGTGACAGGAATCCCGCCCCGTACGGCGGAGGTCGTGAAGCCCCAGTCTCCCTGGAGCAGTCCGGCCAAGTAATAGACGTATTGGACCGGAAGCGGGTCCCGCAAATGGAACTGGTCGACGATCGGCTTCAGAAGCGGATTGTTGATGTTGCACGCACCGAGCCGCGGCGTGCAGTACACCGCGACCGCGAGGTTCGGACCCGGTGCATGACTCAGGACGAAGGTGATGATCGTGACGCCAAGGAGCGTCGGGATGAGGATGAGAAGCCTGCGCACAACGTAGAGGATCAGGCGCATGTTCGGTAACACCTCGTTAGGAGGGGTGCCCTAATGGATTTTTCCCGATTCCGCATTCGCTCGCGAGAGGCGTCTAGCGGCGCTAAGTTCGGTTTCACAGACGCAGCACGTGCCCCCACGCCGAAGGCCTCGCTTAGCCGCGGTCTAGGGCGGTCCGCCGAGCGCCCACCGGCCCTCAAGTATTGCAGCGGAGCGAGAGCCCTACCAACGCTGTCGATGGTCGGCCAAACGACCCGCAACCTGTGGGATCACCGCCTTCAAAGACGATGTTGCGGACGCCACCTCGACAATCGCGGGGCTCGACGCGGCAGCCAGCCCATCTGCGGACGCGCCTGAAACGGTGGTCGTGCTCGGTTTCGTGAGCAGGTTGTACAGGATGTCCGCTCCGCCCAAGGTGGGATTCAACTCCAGGTCCATCCCCGTGATCCACGTCCGGAACGTGAAGAACGTGAACTGCTGGAACGCAGGTACGTAGTACCAGAGGTTCGCGAAGGCCCGCTGGGCTTTTTGGGAGTCGTCGACGACAATCGCCAAGTTCGTCGCATTCGGCGGATTGAGGGTGTCATTGATCCAGTTTCGGATCTTGATCGAGTCGGCGACCTGGTTCGTGCCGTTCGGGTTGGCGGCCAGGTACTGGATGTTGTAGCCATTCGCGTTCGGGTAGGTGCCGCCATTCGGCGTGTCCGAGTTGACGGGGCTGTCCGCGGGCATCAACATCGGCAGCGTGTAGTCCGTGGGGAACGGATAGTCGGCGAGCCAGCCGAGGAAGTAAATCCCCATCGGGTTCTGGTGGGGCACCGAATCGGAGATCATTTCCGCAAAGGAGATCGGCTTGATCAGCACGTTGATGTTCGGCCCGAGCTGTTTGATGTTTTGGGCCCATGCCGCAGCCTCCGCACGGTTCACCGTATCCGCATTCTCGACGTTGATCGCGATCGTGAAACCGGCGGTCCCGTGGTCGCGGACCCAGGCGGTCGCGTTGTAGAACGTGCGGGCCATGTCCATGTTAAAGATGTTCAACGCCGACAGATTCTCGTAACCGACCATCCCGTTGGGGATGATCCCGTTGAACGGAGTTCCGAAGGTCGCCCCGAACTTCTTGTTCCCCAGGATCTGGTCGATGTATTGACCATAGTTGTAGGCGTAGGCGAAGGCTTTCCTCATGTTGAGGTCCACGAAGAAGTCCGGAGGCACCTGGTTCCCATACGGGTTGGCGGTCGACCCCACGGCCGACTGATAGATCTCCAGGTTGAAGTTCCACCAGAACATGTTCAACGTTGGGTTGAACTGGATCCGAGCGAGCCCGAGTCCCGCCAGACGCTGCGCGACGGGGAAATGGTCGGCGGGAATTCCCGCGATGTCGGCCTGGCCCGATTCAAGGGACAGTTCGCGGGTGGCCGCATCCGCCACGTACTGGAGGACGACCTTGCTGACCGTCGCGGCTTGGACGCCCGGCAGCACCTGGAACAACGGGTTCGGCTTCAGGACGACGGCATCGGGGTTTGCGACGTAGTCAATCATGAACGGACCGGAACCCACTGCCCCATTGCGCCACGCGGGGACGTAGTTCTTCAGGAAACTATAGTTCTCGTAGTCGACGAAGCCGCTCGGAGTCCACGTGAGCTTGGGGCCGGTCGACTCGAGCCACAGATGATCGACAATGGCTCCTCCCAATGGATCTGCCATGACCTGGAAGAACAGCAACGGAGGCGCGGGGGCGATCAGGTGGAATCTCACCGTTTGGGCCGTATCGTTCACCGTGATCGCGTCATTCACCAGGCTGTAGGTCTCCGCGGCGGTCGCGATGCCAGCGATGAATTGGCCAGGGATGAAGAACTGCGAGATGATCCAACCAGGCGGAAAGGGTGAACCCGAGTTCATGAGCATCGTTCGCGTGATGGAATACTTCACGTCTAACGGCGTCACCGGGTCCCCGTTCGAGAACTTCAGACCTTGCCGGATGTGGAAGGTGTAGTTCAGGAAGTCCGGCGTGATCTGTCCGTTCGCCACGGAAGGGATCTGGTCCGCGATGACGGGGACAAACTCGGACGTGGATGTGCCGTTGTACTGAATCAACTCCTCGTAGACGTTGGCGATTACTTCGAAGCCGGTGGACTCGTAGTCGAGGGCCGGATCGAGGCTGGTGTATCCGCCCGTCACGGCCTCCATATTTGTGATGATGCCAGGCTTGATCACGTTGCCCGAATACGTGAGCGGGTGATACGATCCGACCGGCACGGTCATGCCGACCGTGGTCGTCTGGGTCTCTCCGGTCGCCACAGGCTGCCACACCGGGGTCCTATTCGTCTGGGTGTTGGAGAAGTTGCCCGTCGTCACCTGGAGGGTCGCGAGGAAGATGCCTCCGTTCGCGTACGAGTGGTCCGAGGTGACATTCGGTTCGTCGGAGGCGGGGTGGGGGACCGCATCGGTCCCGACCGTCACGGGGGTGGAACCATCCCCGAAGTCCAACTTGAGCTTCGTGACGTTCCACGAGTAATTGGTGTATCGGTTCGCCAAGGGGTCGACCAAGGTGACGTACTTGAATTTCGACGGCTGTCCCACGGCTCCCACAAAGACGATGTGTCCTCCCGTCGGAATGAACGGAGCGCCCGAGGAGGAGAGCGTCTTGTTGAACGCGAGGGCTCCGAGGGAGGTCGTGATCCCCAAGGGATTCGGATTCGCGGGGGCGGGAGCGGCGCCCACTTGGACCGGGAAGAGACCTTGCGAGTTGTCCGTGACCTTTCCGTTGCTCAAGGTCGCGGTGGCGAGGACGAAGTAGTTGCCCGGAGTCGAATAGGTGTGAGGGGCCGTATCGGTTGTCGTCGTCTGCTTCTGCCCGTCGCCGAAATTCCACTCGAGACCGGTCTTGGTGACAAAGGCGGGCGGCGTGACGGTCGCGCTGAAAGTCGTGGAGCCTCCGGCAGCGACAAATTGGTTATTGCTCGTGACGAGGATCGAACCGGTCCCCAAATACACGAATGCGAACGCACCGAGACCGGCGATGACGATGATGGCGACGATGATCAGGATGAGGAAAATCCTCGGAAATTTTCGTTTCGGAGCGACCGGCGTGATCTCAGGTCCCGACGGTCCCGAAGGTACAGGCTCCCCTTGCGGCTCAGCTGACTGCATTCTGGCCTCCTCCCGACTGCGCCGGTACGGACACTTCTCCTATACGAGCGTTTTGGGACATGCGTGTCACGCGCACGCACGGGAGCGCACATTTGCGCACCAGGCTGAGTCCCCTCGACCGGTCGGTGAGCGTGCGTCGGAGACCGCTTTATTACGGCAATCAGGATGCCAGTCATCCGCGACCAGATCGATCCGGAGAGCCGGACATTGCAAGGGAGAGGACGGCGACCAAAGAACCAGGTACTCATTTCCGAGCATGAGGAGGCCGCGCCGCCGAGAGGGTTCAGCGGACGGCATCCCGTCCTCTCCTACGTCTTCGGGGACATGGTCAAAGGCCTGTACGTCGTCGCGTGCCTGGCCCTGGACCTCTTCTTGCCCGCGCAGCTCCGACTGTCATTTCCCGGGCAGGATGTGCTGGTGATTCCGCCTGCCACCGCCGCTGTCATCGTTTTGGCGTATGGGGAGATCCGTCTGTATCGGCGACTTTGGCCACCCCGACATCGCAAGACCATTGCGGTAATCGAGGAGAGAGAGTCATGAGTTCGCTGACCAGGCATTGAGGCACTGCTTGGTCAACCCTGCAGTCGGGCCTCAATTCAGGTCGGTTTCTTGCACCGCGGACGATTAGAACGCGACGCGGGCGAGGGTCTTGGTCGCCTTCACGCCTTCGATCGATCGAATCTTCGAAATCACGACCGCTCCGATCGCATCGTAGGAATCGGCCTCGACCTTGGCGATGAGGTCATACTCCCCGAACAGCGGGTAGAGCTCCACGATCTGCCCGATCTTCATGAGCTTCGCATAGACCTCCTTTTCCCGGGTCGGCTCGATGTCGATCAGGACAAAACCGATGGCCGTGAGGCACCCCTCGAGTTCGCGAAAATGAGGGTCGTAGATAAGGGTATCGCGCACGTGCCGGAACATGTGCTCGTCATGGTGGCAATCGAGTCTCAGTGCGGATTTTCAGGACTCAGATTACTAATACGTTGGAACTCGTCGATTCCGCCGTGCATCGTAAGCCCGGAGTGCCGGGCGATCCCGCACCGGCGTTCCCCGTCGAGACGTTGCGGCACTGGTACGTCACGCCGTTCGGCGGGATGTCCACGGAGCTCGGCCTGTTCCAGGTCGGGATCAACCGCGCAGCCCTGGAACGGAACACGTCCCTGGACCCGTCGAGCGACCGTGTGCGGGTGACGGTCCTCGGGCGCATGCGCCGACCGATCTTGTTCGACCGTTTCTTCGAGGTCGTGCCGCTCGACGAACGCCATCCCGACGCGTTGAAGTGCTCGCCGATGGGCGAAGCCGTGTTCCCCGAGGGCGACCAAGTCCTCCGACCGCGCGACTCGCCCCATCCCGGCGACGAAGTGATCCTCAGCAGCGCCGCGAGCCAACGCCTCGGCCTTCTCGCCGATTCCGAGACCTTCGCCGGAGTCGTCCAGGAACTGTTCCGGACCCGGCGCGAACTGGACCCCGAGAACAGTTGAGAGCCGGGCCTCCCCAAATCGTTTTAATCGGCCGCCGCCCTTGGTCGACCGATGCGGGTCGGCGTGATCGGTGTCCAAGGCGACGTGAGCGAGCACGTCGAGGCGGTCGCCCGGGCGATGCACGACGCCGGGAAGGCGGGCGATGCGATCGCCGTGCGACGTCGGGAGGAACTGGACCGCGTCGATGCCCTCACGATTCCGGGCGGCGAGAGCACGACGATCTCTAAGCTCCTCGTCAAGCTCGGCCTCTTCGACGACATCGTCCGGCGTGCGACGGCTGAAGCGATGCCGATCATGGGCACCTGTGCGGGCTGCATCCTCCTCGCGAAGGACGCCGGGATCCAAGCCGACAAGACGAAGACGAAGCTCCTCGGCCTGATGGACATGGCCGTGGATCGGAATGCATTCGGCCGTCAACGGGAATCCTTCGAGGCCGACATCGAGGTCGAGGGTCTCGACACGCCGTTCCATAGCATCTTCATCCGGGCGCCCGCGATCCTGCGGGCTTGGGGCGACTGCACGCCGCTCGCCCGGTACAAAGACCGAATCGTGCTCGCCCGGCAGAACAACCTGATCGGCGCCGCCTTCCACCCGGAACTCAGCGGGGACCTTCGGATCCACCGTTGGTTCCTGGACCTGGTCTAGAACAGGACGATCAGGAGAGCTCCGAGGGCGACCGCGCCGCTGAGCGTGACATAGAGCGCGGGACGCAGGACGGCCAAGGTCGAGTTGATCGTCGTGGTGAGGCGAGCCGCCGACTGGGGCCCGAAGATTCGGAAATCCGGGATGTCGGCGACAAAGGCCGCCGCTTCGGCCTCTTCCAGATTCGCGATCGCCTCGCGAACGGCTCCGTCCGCGTGCGCAAGGATGGTCTCTCGGTCGAGGACCGCCCCGACGGCGTTGAACCCGTCCATCGTCAGGTTCACGGAATGATTGTCCGTCGTCATCGCCTCCGACTCCTGGACGATTCCGGCGAGCCGCGCCCGGACCGCGTCGCGAATCCCGGGCACCATGTTGTTCCCGTCGAAGAGGACGTAGGCCGTCTTCTGGCCTCCCGTCTCAATCACAAGCGCCTCGATGCCGCGGGCGCCGATCCCTTGGTCTGGCGTACAGAACCCTTTGCGGTTCGCGTACCCCACGCGGAAGGGGGCCTTCGGCGCCGCAAGCGCGGCCTGCGTGACGGCCTTCGCCGCCTCGATGATTTCGTGACTCCGATGGCTGCCGAACAGGGTGAGGCCCACACCCGGTTCGAGGCAATTGTGGGCGTCGACGAAGACCGCATCCCGAGCACCTTGGAGACGCGCCTCCTGGACTGCGGCATACCCGGTCGCGCTGTCGATGTCGTCCGTCGGCTGCGGCGCGAACGAGGCGACGTACCCCATCGGGCCGGGGTGGACGGTCGGCGCGACGAACAGGGCCTTCAGCCCGGATCCGATTCGAAAGGAGAGACCACCGACCCGGACGCGGGCACGCACGCTCATCGAATCGAAGAACGTCTCGAGCTCTGCGATGCCGGAGGCCTCCGGTTCCGTGTAGTGGTCCAAGGTGGACCGAAGGAGCTTCAAGCCGTCCACGCCAAAGGATCGGAGGAGGGGGCGTTTCGCGATCTCCGTGTATGCAACGGCGCTCGCAAAGAACGAGGCGTAGACGAGGAGCGAGAGGACGATGTCGTACGGCGGGAGGGGCACGAACAACGCGAGCCCGACCAGTCCCAGGAGAGGATGTAGCGAAGCCGACGGCAGGGAGCGCAGGTGCTTCGAATTCGAGGTCGCGCTGAGGATCACCTCTCGGGTCCAAAGGACGGCCCCGTAACCGAGGACCGCGACCCGGTGGATTCGATCCGGGTACGGCACAGCGCCGAAGATCGAGTACGCGGTGAGGGCCAGGACCGCCATGAGTTCGAACGCCCCGAGCAACATGAGGCCCACGAACGTGAGGAGGAACGAGCGCCGGAAGTACATCCGGCCTCCCAAGCGGTTCGCCAGCGGGACCGTCGCGAAGGCGGCGATCAGGGCCGGGATTCCGATCGCCGCGCTGCCCAGGAGCACGCGAGACCCGTCGAGGCCCGGATAGACGAGCAGGTACGCTTCCATGAGCGAGAACGCGATGATCGGCAGGGCGATTCGCCGCGGGGACGGGGAGACGAACAACCGACGCGCAATCCGGGTCGTCTCCGCGTGGCTCTCGGCCGCCGTCTTCGCGCGGAAGACGTGCATCAACCCGCCTTCACCGCGTCGATGATTCGGCGGAGCGACTCTCCTTCCCGGGTCACCTCGACGATCGTGCCTGTGACGACGATATCCGCACCGGCGCGGGTGACAGCCTTGGCCGCCTCCGGCGTGCGGATGCCGCCGCCCACGACGACGGGGATGTCAATCGCGTCGCGGACCGCGCGGATGACCCGCTCCGGGACCGGCTCCGGAGCGCCGCTCCCCGCCTCGAGGTACACGAGTTTCATCCCGAGGAGTTGAGCCGCCAGGGCGTATTGGACCGCCACAATCGGATTCTTGCGGGAAATCAGCTCGGCGTCGCCGACCTCACCCGCTCGCATCCCGGGCTCGACGACCAGGTACGCCATCGGGATGGCCTCGAGGCCCCAGGCCCGCACAATCGGGGCCGCCAGCCGCTGTTCGCCCACGATCAGGCGCGGGTCGCGGCTATTCAGGAGGCTCATGAAGTACAACGCATCCGCGTGGGGCGACAGATTCGCGGCGCTCGCGGGGAACAGGATCACGGGCAGCTTCGAGGCCTCCTTGATCGCGAGGACCGTCGCGTCGACTTTGTCCTGCGTGACGCCGGTCGAGCCACCGACCATGATCGCGTCGGTGCCCGCGCCCGCCGCCTCCGACGATAGGGCGGCGGCTTCCTGCGGCGTCTGCTTGTCCGGATCGAGCAACGTCATGTGAAGCGGTCCCTTTCGTCGCCGCTCCAAGATCGACTCGTACACGTTCACACGAACGCACCTGCGAGGAAGGCTGCGAGGGCGACGATCATTCCGTACTTCGTCACACGCTGGGACCGCGCCGGATTCGCCGCCGAGTGGAGCGCAGCGTAAATAAACATTCCGTCCGCGGGGATCACGAGGATCGCATACCCGAGGGACAAGACCCCGAAGGCGAACGGGACGAGACTCAAGGCGACGCCGATCAACAGGCAGATCGCGGCGACGATGCCCGCGCGGTTCGACCCGATTCGGTGGGGAAGGGTCTGGCGATCGACGTCCCCACGCATGTCCTCGATGTCCTTCGTAATCTCTCGACCGAGGGTTGTGAACAACGCGAGCATCGCCAAGATGCCTGTGCGGACGAGTGGTTCCGTCGACGAGCGAAAGACGCTCGCACCCGCAAAGAGGAACAAGGATCCGACCAGGTAGGCGATCACGAGGTTCCCGGGCGCACCGCGGGCCTTCAAGGTCACTTCGTAGGAAAACATCAGCGTGATATTCACGATCACGACGGCCAACGCCCAGACAGTCGCGAAGACCGCGAGGATGGCTGCCAGAGCAAACGCAATGACCATGAAGCCTTTCGCCGAAGCTACGGTCAATTTCCCCGCGGGGAGCGGGCGTTCCGGATGGTTCACCCGGTCCGTTTCGCGGTCATACAGGTCGTTCAAGGCGTTCCCACCCGCCGTGAAGGACGCTGCGGCGGCGCCGGCCAGCACGAGCGGACGGGCGAACTCCCCCCAGGCGCCCGACCTGACCGCGACCAAGCCTCCGATTCCGACCCCGACCGCCGACATCACGCAGTTCACGGGCCGCGCGAGTCGCAGGAGACCGGCCATTCCGGAGCGCGGTACCGTGTGGGGCGTACAAATCGTTGCCCATTCACGGTATCGAGAATGACAGGACGAAATCCCGGGCCCGTCGGAATGCTTATCCGAGGGCCTCTCAATGTATTCTGCAACCCACCGGTTTCGCGAGCGCTCCCCAGGTGTGATCGCTACGCGTTTCCTCGAGCGGGAGGATCACATGTTCGACGACAAGGTCACGGGGATCGGCTTCCTGAAGACGACGAAGGCGCGTCATGCGGAGGAAGCGATCGGGCACACAGAGGGACTCGTCACCGTCTTGCGACTGACGATGGCGGACATCAAGCCCGCGGAGGACGCGCTCAAGATCGCGAAGCAATTCTTCGGCGCACACCAGTACGCGAAGGCGGTTCAGGCCGCGAGGCGGGCCGAGTCCATCGCCGTCACCCTCGACGAACGGTTCGGCAAATATCAGAAATCGTTGAAGGACCTCCAATCCCGGATTGAGTCCATGAAGCGACTGGGTCTCGACACGGAGGCGATCGAGAAGGTCGCCGGGATCGCGGAGGAGAAACTCCTCGACGGAATCCGAGAGAACGGGGCGTTTATTCCGAATTACCTGGAGGCCCGCGACATCCTGGAACGGGCGACGCAACAGGGCCGAGCGTTCCAAGAAAAGGCGGAGATCGCGTCGAACCGAATCTTTGTGGCAGAGCTCGCGATCGAGTCCCTCGCGAACTTGAAAGGGGCGACCGACAACGGCGCGTTCGCCCACGGCGCCGCATCGAGTTTGGAACAGGCCATTCACGATGCAACGAAGGAGCTCGCCCTCGGGAACCCGGGAAACGCCGCGGAGATCGCGAAGGAAATCGAGGAAAAGGCCCGGCGCCTCAAGACGCAGTTCGCCGAGGCGACGAAGACCCTGACCGAAGTCGACGCGAAAGTGATCGACCTGCGAGGCGAGGGCGTCCTCATCCATTCGGTGGAGACCCAACTGAAGATGGCCCGCGACATGCTCGACCGCGGACTCATCGAGCCCGCGGCGGCCATGGCCCTGCGGCTGCAAGCCGACGCGAAGTCCATCGCGGATCAGTATCAAAAGGCGACGACGACCCTCGCGGACGCCGAGCTCCTCTACGGCCGACTCCAACGGGAGGGGTTTCATTCGTACGAGGCCGATGCGGCCTTGCGCGATGCCCGTCGCACGATCCGCGAAGGAAGTTACGGCCGGGCGATCGAACATCTCGAGCGGGCGCTGCAGGCCTTTGCCCGGCGCACGAATGCCCGGTCCTCCCTCGGAAAAGACATCGAGGAGACCCGAACTCGGGTCCGCCTCCTCGCCGGGAGCGGTCTCTCGTTCATGCCCGACATCCAAGAAGTATTGGGGCGGGCGGAACGCGAATTCCAGCAAGGAAACTATTCGGGCTCAAGCGAGGACCTGCGGATCGCGACGGTCCTGCTCGATGGGGTCACGCACGCCCCGAGCCCGAAAAAGTGAACGTCGGGCTTAAGCCGGGCTCGGGGTTTTCGTCGCGGGCATGGGCGGACAGTACTTCGAGAAGCGACCCGCGTCGAAGCGACGGCCCGCACAGATCTCGGTTACGATTCGCGGGTATCCGTTCAACTTCCACACGGATTCGGGCGTGTTCTCCCGCGATGAACTTGACCGCGGGACGGAACTCCTCCTCGAGGCCGTCGAAGTGGGACCTTGGGAGACGATCCTGGATCTCGGATGCGGATACGGTGTGATCGGGATCGTCGCGGCTCGTCTTACCGAGGGAGGTCACGTGATCCTGACGGATGTGAACGAGCGCGCCGCGGCACTGGCGCGCGCGAACCTCGCCGCGAACGGAATCCGAAACGCGGAGGTGCGGATCGGGGACGTCTATGCTCCGGTCGATGGGATGGCCTTCGATCACATTCTATGCAATCCGCCGATCCGTGCTGGCCGCGACGTCGTGGACCGGATCATCGCGGAGGCCCCTTCGCACTTGCTCGATGGCGGACGCTTCTGGCTCGTCGCTCGCACCCGCCAAGGAGCGGACACGCTCCGGCGACGGATGACAAAGGCCTTCGGCACCGCGGACGTGGTGAAGCGCGGGAGCGGTTTCAAGGTCCTCCGTTCTGTGAAGCCGGGGGCCTGAGACGATCGCGGCGAAGCCGAGTTCGTCGCGAATCCGGGTCCGCATCGTTCGCGCGGAAGACGCTCCCGGTCTCGTCCCGCTGTTCGAAACGTTCTATGGTGCCTACTTCGGCGGTCGGGTCACGGAGACGTCGGTCGCCGGGCGCCTGCGCCAGGCGGCGACCCATGAGACCGTCATTGTCGCGGAGGTCGGGGATCGGATCGCAGGCTTCGCGAGCCTGCGGGTGACAGACTCCTTGGACCCGGCGCCGTATGCGGAACTGACCGACCTGTTCGTGGAACCAGAGGCCCGGCGATTGGGCGTCGCCTCTCGACTCGTGAAGTACGTGGAAGGGATCGCCCGCGAACGAGGCGCATCCCATCTCGTCGTGCTGACGGGCCAGAACAACACGGAGGCCCAGGCGTTCTACCGGTCAGCGGGATACGAAGAGTACGCCGTCGCGATGCGGAAGTCGCTGAAAGTCGCGGAGACGCGATGAACGATGTTGGTCTCCGACGGACGGTCCGTTGGCAACGCCTCGATCGAACGGGGACGGAAAGGGCCACGCTCTGGCGTTCGAAAGGCAAATGGAATATCGATGGAAGGATCGAGACCGACCTCGAAACGCGCTCCCGGATTCGGTACCGCGTGACTTGTGATGGGACCTGGCGGACCCAAGCCTCTTGGGTGACGATCAAGGAGGGCCGGGCACGACGCCGGCTTGCGCTCTTCGTCACGGAGGATGGCGGCTGGATCTTGAATGGCAAGGAGCAAGGCGATCTGCAAGGTTGCATCGACATCGACCTCGAGGTCTCCCCCGCAACGAACACCTTGCCCATCCGCCGTCTCGATTCGGCCGTAGGGGAAGAGCGGCAAATCCAAGTCGCGTGGGTCCGATTTCCCGATCTGCGGGTCGAGCCGACCCGCCAGCGGTACACCCGCGTCGCGGAACGGAGGTATCGGTTCGAAAATCTTGCGTCCGGATATTCGGTCGAGATCCTCGTGGACGACGTCGGACTCGTCCTCGAGTATCCAGACCTCTGGAGCCGCGCCCCGAATCCTTAAATACGTCCTGAAGTTTGGATGCCCATCCCATCCGGGGATTTCATCGATGCCTGAAGAGAAGCCGAGCCCTGAACCCGAAGGCCCGCCGGTTCCGGCGAAGGCCGAGAGGGCCGAACGGGGCGGGAAGAAGAAGGACGAGGAAAAGGAGGAGCCCAAGGCCCCGCGGGGGCCCAAAAAGCTCGAAGGGGTGAAAGAAGATTTCCGATACATCGTCCGCATGGCGAACACGGACCTCGATGGTACGCGGGCCGTGGCGATCTCACTCACGGCCATCCCGGGGGTCGGAATCCGGATATCGGAGGCCGTCACCGACCTCGCCGGGGTCTCCCGCACGGAGCGGCTGGGGAACTTGTCGGAGGAGCAGACAGACAGGATCGAGGCGACGTTCGGGAACCTCGGTGAAGCGTTCCCGCACTGGATGGTCAACCGCCCGAAGGACTGGGAGACCGGCCTCGACCTCCATCTTGTCGGTGCGGACGTCGAGATCCGACGCCGGGACGACATCAACCGGATGAAGATGATTCGTTCGTACAAGGGAGTGCGTCATGAGACCGGACAGAAGGTCCGCGGACAGCGGACGCGATCGAACGGCCGGACCGGCCTCACGGTCGGTGTGACGAAGAAGGCCGCCCTAGCCGCCGCCCAAGCGAAGAAGGCGGAGGAAGCCGGCCCGAAGAAAGAAGCGAAGACGGAAGAGAAGAAAGAAGAAAAGAAGGAACCGGCCAAGGTGTGAGTCGTTGGGCGATCCGAAGTTTTCCCGGGCCAAGTTCGAGCGGCCCTCCCATCCGTGGGAGGCGGAGCGCATCAAGACGGAGAACGAACTCCTGAAGAAATACGGCCTGAAGAACAAGAAGGAGCTGTGGCGCTCCCAATATGTCCTGAGGCGGTTCCGACAACGGGCGCGGGAACTCCAGGCGCGCGTGCGCACCGGCGACAAGCAGGCGGAGAAGGAACGCGAGCAGCTCCTGCGACGTCTCGGACGGCTCGGTCTCTTGCCGCTCGAGGGCACGACGCTCGACGACGTCCTCGCGCTCGACGTGGAGGCCGTCCTCTCCCGTCGTCTCCAGACTCTCACCTTCCTCAAAGGACTCGCCTTCACCCCGCGCCAGGCGCGGCAGTTCATCGTCCACGGCCACGTGTCCGTCGGCGGTCGCCGCGTGACGATCCCCGGGATCCTCGTCAGCCGGACCCAGGAGAACGTGATCGCGTACGATGAGCGGTCCGGGATCTCGAACGACCTGCATCCGGTTCGACAGCAGGGCCAGATCCCCGGTGCGCCGGCCTCGGAAGGGATTGAAGACGAAGGTCCGGACCTGTCCGGGGATGAGCCCGCGGTTCCGTCGCCTCCCTCCGAACCCGGGCCGAAGGAGGTGTGATCATGCCTCGATGGGGAGTGGCCCACATCTACGCGTCGTACAACAACATCATCATCACTTTGACCGACATCACGGGATCGGAGACAATCACGAAGGCGACCGGGGGCATGGTCGTGAAGGCGGCGAAGGACGAGGCCTCGCCCTACGCGGCGATGAAGGCCGCGGAGCGCGTCGCCGACGCCGCGAAGGAGAAGGGGATCGACTCGATCCACGTCCGCGTACGGGCGCCCGGCGGGAACCGGTCGAAGTCTCCCGGCCCGGGAGCGCAGGCGGCCATCCGGGCCTTGTCCCGCGCGGGCCTTCGAATCGGTCGGATCGAGGAAGTCACCCCGGTGCCGCACGACGGCACGAAGCCGAAAGGAGGCCGCCGGGGGAGGCGGGTCTAAGATGAAGGTGAAGGTCCTGAACCAGGCGCCGGAGTCGATGCGCCTCCTCATGGAGGAGACCGAGCCGGCATACGCGAACGCCCTGCGACGCGTCCTCGTCTCCGACGTCCCGAAGATGGCGATCGAGGACGTGGAGTTCCACTTGGGCCCGATTCGCGCGGAGGACGGCAAGGAGTACGAGAGCGTGAGTCCGCTCTTCGATGAGATGATCGCCCACCGCCTCGGCCTCGTTCCGATCCCGACGGACCTGGGACTGTACAACCGCCGGGAGGACTGCCCGACCTGCCATGGGGAAGGTTGCCCGAACTGCACGATCATCTACTCCGTGAACAAACGCGGCCCCGGAATCGTCACGTCGGGAGACCTCGAGCCGATCGGGGATGCGAAACTCCGACCCGCGGACCAGAAGATCCCGATCGTGAAGCTCGGAGACGGGCAGGCGATGCTCGTGTACGCGACCGCCGTCCTGGGCAACGGGAAGGATCATGCGAAGTGGCAGGCCACGCACGGCGTCGGGTACCGCTATTACCCAATCCTGAAGGCGGGGAGCAAGAGCCTCGACGCGCTCGACCCGGCGGTCCCGTTCTGCGAGAGCCACATGCAATCGACCGCGACGGAAGACGAGGAAACCCTCGAACTCTCGAGCGATTGCAAGACATGCAAGAAGTTCATCGATCTGTACAAGGTCGAATCCGTGAAAGCGGGAAACGATCCCACACGGATCGTCATGGAGTTCGAGACGGACGGATCGCTGAGCACGAAGGCCGTCCTGGTTGCCGCCTTGGACATCCTCTCGAAGCGCTTCTCCGAGCTCGCGACGCAAGCCTCCGGACTTGCCTAGGGTTGCCCAGCTGTCGAATCGAACAGGAGGGACGTGCTTACCGTAAGGCGATGGCGTCCATGATCGATCGCGTCGTGAACACATTCGGCGGGGCCGCTGTGTCGTATCTTCTGGAGAATCCTGTCCCGGCGCAAGACGAGGAAATCGCCTCATTGCGATCGCAGGTCCAGACGCGACGGAGCAGGGAGAAGCGGAATGGCTAGTCTTCTGGAGATCATAGGCGAGGCGCTTGTTACCTATTGGTCCGCCCCGTTGCCCCTCGCGGTGATCGCGGTGTGCGGCGCGTCCATGGGGACGCTGCTCTATGTGTTCCTCACCAACGCCCGAAACGCAAAGCTGCGCGTGAGTCTCCTTACCGGTTTGTACGGAATGTCCATTTTCTTCTGGGCCTTCGTGGCCACCAGCATCCTACTCTGCATCGGGCAGGCGCGCATGGTGGCCTACGCCCGGAATGGCGTTCCCCTCGCCGTGTCGGGCGCGGTGGCAGGTGGACTCGCGACCTCCGCAATCATCTCCCTCATTGTGTGGCGTTTCGGAAACTCCGCTGTCCTGCGCCGCTTCTCGCCGCGGGAACCTCACGTGGAGGAACGGTGGATCCAAAGATTTGTCGACTTGCTTGGCGATTTCGAGGGCGTCCCTCGCGTACGGGTGGGAATCGTGGAGACCGATCAAGCTCTAGGGATGGCGGTCGGAGGCAAGGTACGAAACATCCTGGTCTCTACCGGACTCTTGACCATCTTGGACCGGGACGAGGTGGAGACGGTCGTCGCGCACGAACTCATGCATATCAAACACCACGACGCGGAATTCAAAGTGTTCTCGCGCGTGCTTTCCCGAATTCTCTTCTTCGATCCGTTTAGCAAGTTCTTCGACCCGGCCGTCCACCGCGAGCGGGAATACCTGGCCGATGAGACGAGCGGCCGGTCTACGGGCAAACCGGCCTCACTGGCATCCGCCCTCCTGAAAATCGCGGACCGCGGCATGCCGCCAAGGCCTGCCTGGGGATTGAGCATACTGGGATCGGGGCGAGGAATTTTCAGTCGATACCCGCCGTTAAAGGAACGCGTCCAGAGACTTTTGCTCCTGTCCGAAATCTTGCCTTCTTCCCCAAGTAGGGAAAACGCTTAATACTATCATAATAG
>VBMN01000111.1 GCA_005878385.1 Methanobacteriota archaeon | reverse complement strand
ATTGTTTCGCAAAGCGCCGGCCGCGACGGTTCTAGTCAGGAACGGCAGCAGAGCGTTCGAACCCTTTTCCGTTCGAGCTCCACCCGGTCATGCGGCTGGCGCGGAGCTCTCGTTTTTATTATTCCGATATCGGTCAGAGAATCGGCTCGACGTCGGGGCTCTCCGTCACCTGAATCCGGACCCGGGCGATCGGTCGCCGCATCGTCCGTCGAGGCCTGTCGTCCGAGGCCGATATGAGAACATACGTGATCACGGCCGCCACGAGTCCATTGTGATACGCGAGCCATTGCCAGTAGTACGGGGACCACCGGAACAGGCTGGACAGGATGAGACCAAAGAGGAGACCGCCCACGAGCACGGCTCCCGCTGCGGCGAATCGCCTCGATGAGGCATCCTCGGAATCCACGGGGTTCGGGAGAGAAAGGGTCCCAACATAAAGGCTTCCGCACCACTTGCATTCGCGGCGGTTATCACACCCATTCCGCCCCCTTGTGGACGGGATTCGATGGGCTCGCGTTCCCCAACCTTATTTCGTTCGTCCGGCTACCGAGCCCGATGGACCGTATCGAGGTCGCGAAGGGCGTGGAGGCGACTCGGGACTTCGCCCTCCTTCTTCGTGAGGAACGAGCCCTCGTGATCTCGGACCTCCATCTCGGATTCGAAGGGGCCCTGGCGGAGCAAGGCGTGTCGATCCCGCGGTTCCAGCGACGTGTGATCCTCGAACGCCTCGGCCAGATGTTCGACCGGACGAAGGCGGAACAGGTGATCATTGCCGGCGACTTCAAACACGAGTTCTCGAAGAACCTGGTCGACGAGTGGGTGGAGGTGAAGCAGGTCCTCCGGTTCATCCGAGACCGCGCGACCCCCGTGCTCGTCCGCGGGAATCATGACAACTATCTCGCGACGATCCTCGGGGATCTGAACCTCCCGCTGAATGCCCGCGCGGACGTCGGCGGATACACGATCGTCCACGGGCACGAGGAGGTCTCGACGCTCCATCCGATCGTCATGGGCCACGAGCATCCCGCCGTGAAGCTGAAAGACGAACTCGGCGCGACCGTGAGTGTACCCGCGTTCTTGGTGACGGAAGGCCTGATCGTTTTGCCGGCGTTCAGCCCGCTCGCGCTCGGCGTCGATGTCTCGTCGTATCCCTATCTCTCGCCGATCCTGAATCGGACCCCAATCGACGACGCACGCGTGATTGGCGTCGATGAGAAGGAAGGCCTCCTCGACTTTGGTCTGGTGAGCCGGCTCAAGTCGATTCGAGGCGCGCTGCTCATGAAGTAACGGGCCGCATCCGAACGAAGAAAATCCTTTTGGCCTCCTTGCGGTTCCTGCGGTAATGGTCGCGGACATCGAGATCGCGCAGGCGGCACGCAAGCGCCCAATCCTCGACGTCGCCGCGGAACTCGGACTTGGCAGGGAAGACCTCGTCCTCAAGAGTGACGCCATCGCGAAGGTCCGCCTCGCGGCAGTGGACCAGGCTCGGAAAGCCCGCCAGGGGAAGTTCGTCCTCGTGACGGGGACGACTCCGACGCGATACGGGGAGGGCAAGACCCTCACGACGGTCGGACTCGGTCAGGCGCTTAATCGCCTCGGGAAGAAGGGCATCGTCGCGGTCCGCGAGCCGTCTCTCGGCCCTGTCTTCGGCACGAAAGGAGGCGCGACCGGCGGAGGGCGATCCCAAGTCCTCCCGATGGAAGAGATCAACCTGCACTTCACCGGAGACATCCACGCGGTCGGCGCCGCGAACAACCTCGTCGCCGCCATCCTGGACGCGCATATCTTCCACGGGAACGAGCTGAACATCGATCCGACCCGGGTCCTATTCCCGCGGTGCCTCGACATGAACGACCGACAGCTGCGCAACATCGTCACGGGTCTCGGCGGCCCGAAGCATGGGGTCCCGCGGGAGGACGAGTTCGTGATCACGGCCGCGAGCGAGATGATGGCGATCCTCTGTCTGGCGGAAGGGATCGCGGACCTCAAGGCGCGCCTCGAACGAGTCGTCGTCGCGTTCGACCGCGAGCAACGTCCGGTGAAGGTCGGAGACCTCTACGTGCACGGTGCCGCGGCGATCCTGTTGAAGGACGCGCTCATGCCGAACCTGGTGCAGACGCTCGAGGGAACTCCGGCGCTCGTGCACGGTGGGCCGTTCGCGAACATCGCGCACGGTCACAACTCGGTCCTCGCGGACCGCCTCGGGCTCGGCCTCGGGGATGTCGTCGTCGCAGAGGTCGGCTTCGGAGCGGACCTCGGCGCGGAGAAGTTCGTGAATCTGGTGTGCCGCCAGAGCGGGCTCCGACCCGACGCTGCGGTCCTCGTCGTCAGCGTCCGCGCGCTGAAGCACCACGGCGGCGCGAAGCGGAAGGAGCTGAGCGTGGAGAATCCGAAGGCCCTCGCGGACGGCATGGTGAACCTCGATGCGCACGTACGAATCTTGAAGACGCTCGGCCTCACGCCCGTGGTCGGGGTGAATCGGTTCGTCTCCGACACGGACCGCGAGGTCGATGCCATCGTGGACCATTGCAAGGACCTCGGCGTGCGGGCGGCCGCGCACACCTGCCATGAGGAGGGCGGAGCAGGCGGGGAGGGGCTGGCGCGGCTCGTCCTCGATGCGACGGCCGGTGGAGCGAAGTCGGTGCGGTTCGTCTACAAGGACGAGGATCTTTTCGAGGAGAAGGTCGCGAAGGTCGCGACGTCGATCTACGGCGCGGCCGACGTGAAGTACGATGCCGCGGCCTTGGAGGACCTCGCTCGTCTCCGGGACGCCGGGCTGGACCGCCTGCCCATCTGCATCGCAAAGACGCAGCTCAGCCTGAGCGACGACGAGCGCGTGCTCGGCGCGCCGACGGGCTGGACGCTGCAGGTCCGCGGGATCCGGCCATCCGCCGGCGCGGGCTTCCTCGTCGTGCTCGCGGGAGACATCATGCGGATGCCCGGCCTCGGAGAAGAGCCCGCTGCGCTCGCCATGGACATCGATGACGACGGGCGCATCAGGGGGCTTTTCTAGGCCTTGGACGGGCCGATGGGAGTCGAGCAGATCCGCAGGGGAGATCTCCTCATCCTCGAGAATCGCACAACTCACGGCGGCAAGCAAAGCGCCTTAGCCCACCCCTGCGCTGGACGTGGCATGGTGGAGCCGCCGGGCGCGACCGGGCCAACGGGCGATTGGGAGAAACTGTACGCGACCTCGGACGTGGCAACCCTCCCGTGGTACAACCCCGACCTGGACCCGGACATCGAGCGCGCCCTGAAGGCGCACCGCCTCCGTGGGGGACACCTCCTCGACCTCGGGACAGGCCCTGCGACGCAGGCGATGAGCCTCGCGAAACGCGGCTTCGACGTCGTCGCGACCGATATCTCTGGGAGCGCGATCAAGAAGGCGAAGGCCGCCGCGAAAGAAGCCGGGCTTTCGATCACGTTTCATGTGGACAACGTCCTCAAGTCGAGACTCGCGCCGAATCTGGTCGATGTAATCGTGGACCGCGGGGTGTTCCACGTCTTGCCGAAGGACAAACGGCCTGTCTACGTCCGGACGGTACACCGGGTGCTCCGCCCGAACGGCTGGCTCTTCCTGAAATGCTTCTCCAACAAGGAACCCGGCACGTGGGGACCGCACCGGATCGCAGAACCGGAGCTGCTCGGATACTTCCGCGAGTCGTTCGAGATCCGGTCCGTCGTCGAGACGGTCTTCCATGGGAACGTGAAGCCGCCCCCGAAGGCGCTGTTCGCGACGTTCCGTCGGAGAGCCTAGAACCGAGAACGGAATCGATCCACGAGATCCCGATTTCCCACATACGTCGGGACGGTCTGCTCGATCCCCGTCGCGGCCACGTCGAGAATCCGCTCGGTCCCCGTGGTTCCCGCTCCGCCCGCGGCCTCCGCGATGAACGCAATCGGATTCGATTCGAAATGGAGACGATACTTCCCCGCGGGCTTGTCCACCTGCGCAGGATACGCGAAGAATCCGCCGTAATGGAGGATTTGGTTGAAGTCGCCCACGAAGGAGCCGCCATAGCGGAGGTTCATCAGCTCCCGCTCAAGCTCTCCGACGAACTCTTTGATTTCAGGGATCCAGCGGTCCCGATGACCGCCGATGCCGTACAGCCTTCCCTTCGACGGGAGGCGGAGGCCTTCCTCAATCAGGAAGAACTCGCCGGACCGACCACCACCCCCTTGGACGAACTCGTTCACGCCCGTCGAGGTGGCGTAGACGAACGTCGTCGCCGGGCCGTAGATCATGTAGCCGGCGGCGAACAAATCGGAACCGCGAGCCGGCAGACGCTTCCGATCGAAGATCCCGAAGATCGTGCCGAAGATGTTGTTGCTCTTCACGTTCGACGATCCGTCGAGTGGATCGAGGACGACCGAGAACCGCCCTTGGCCGACGTCCTTCACCTGGCCCATCTCCTCGGAGGCCACCTGGGCCACCAGCTTCGACTCGCGAAGGGCGTCCACGAACAGGTCGTTCATCCAGACGTCGAGCTCGAGCTGCTGCTCCCCATACACGTTGCGCGTCGCGGCCGGATCCCGCCGAATCGGGAGCTCTTGCCGGATAGGCGTCGCAAGGCCGGCGATTCGAGACAACAAGCGGCCGAGATCGCGGTCGACGTTGCCTGCGTGCTCCGCGAGCGGGACGTCCTTTGTCCGTCGCGCCTCAGTACTTGACGTACCATCCCTCGAAGTGGTCCTGGAGCTTGTCTTTGCCTCCGTAGAAGTCCCACCAGGGAGGCGCGTACCGGTGCGCGAGATCCGCGAGGGTCTGGAAGTTCTTCACTCCCTGCGTCCGGACGTAGGCCAGTTGGGCTTCGAGGGTCTTCTCCCGGAACGCGTCCTTCCAAATCGCCCGGCCCGCGAGGAACCCCGAGGCCCCTCCGTGGCACGCGAGCCCGACGAGCCGGCGGAACACGTCGAAGTCCGCGCCCGCGCTCAGGACGACCCACGGAACCTTCGTCGCGCGGCTCAACCGTTCGCAGTTCTTCCGCAACTCATCCGCGTCAGGCGTCACCTTCGGGTCCCCAGGGAATTCCGCCTTCAGCACGTCGAACCCGAGTGGGGTCAGGATCTCGGCCGTCCGGATGATCGTGTCCGCCTTCTTATGCGCGAACTCCTCTTCGCTTGTGTCGACCGGATAGGACATCGGCTCGCAGACGAACGCGATGTCGAGGCGGCGGCATTCGTCCGCGATGGTCGTCACGACCTTCAGCTGGTGGTCCACGATCTCCCGCGGTGCGTCCGGATTGAAGAACAGGAGGAGCTTCGCGGCGCTCGCCCCGAGTCGTTTCACCTTCTCCACGGTCCACCCATCAAGGAGCGTCGTGAGCCGCCAGTTCCCCTTCTTCTCGTACCCGGATTGCTCCATGGCCACGAGCAGGCCCGTGCGACCGGGAAGGACGAAGCGATTGATCGCGGAAGCCACTCCGAACTCCGGGTCGAGCAGGTACCCGCTCGCGTGCGGCGCCAAGGCCAGCGTCACGCCGAGCTTGACGGCCTCCATCTCCGCATATGTCGCGGCCTTCGGGTTCTCCGGATGGAGCATTTTCTGGAGACTTCCCCGCTGGTCCATCGCGATCATCGTGAAGCGACCGGTGTCGTCCGAAATCTGCTGGAGGCCGCGGAGCTTGCCGACCGAAATCCGCATGGATGGCACCTCGGGGGTTCGCAAAGGTTCGGCCCCATATTGACCTTTTGCACACCGAGCTCGCAAGGACCGAACCCGGAACGAACTAGCGCCCTGGCTTCCTCGACTCTCTTTCGATGGCCTCTAGCATAGAATTATATTCGCGATGCCATATCAAATGATCATGCCCCAGACGCGAGCCCCTGTGCGCCGATGGGGCTCCTCCCTCGGAATCGTCCTTCCACCGGAAATGGTCAAAGAGCTGCGCCTCGAGGCCGGTCGAGAGGTCATGGTCGACATCCGTCCGGCGGGGATCGAGGAAGCTTTCGGTTCCCTGAAAAATTGGACCGTGGATCCCCGAAAGTTGAAAGACGAACTCCGCCGACGCTGGTAGCACAAGCCCAAGGATCAACGGCCAAGCCTATTTGCGTGAGCAGTACGTTCCCGCGTGGATGCGTCTTCCCGCCATTGTCCTGAACTTCAAGACGTACCCGGAAATACTCGGCAAGAAGGGGTGGGATCTCGCGAAGCGATTCGCCGCCATCTCAGACGAGACCGGGGCCTCAATCGTCCTGTGCCCGCCGGCCACGGACATCGCCCATATCGCGAAGCTTGTGCACGTGCCCGTCTTCGCCCAGCACGTGGACGCCGTCGAGCCCGGTCCGACAACGGGTTGGACGCCGCCAGAAGCCTTGCTGGAGGCGGGAGCTGCGGGGACGTTGATCAACCACAGCGAACGCAAGGTGGCATGGGAGGAGATGGCGAAGAGCATCCCCCGTTGCCAGAAGATCGGTCTCGAGGTGGTCGCCTGCGCGGACGATCTCGCGGAAGCGGAGACACTCGCGAAGTTCGCGCCCGAGTACATCGCGATCGAGCCGCCCGAGCTGATTGGAGGCGACGTGAGCGTCACGACTGCGAAGCCCGAGGTGATCTCGAGGGCGGTCGAACGTATTCGGGCCGCGAATCCGAATGTCGTGGTCCTCTGCGGTGCCGGTGTACGGACGCGCAAGGACGTCGCAAAGGCGATCGAACTGGGGACGTCCGGCGTCCTGCTCGCGACGGGCGTCCTGAAGGCGAAGGACCCGGAGGGCGCGCTGACCGACCTGATCAGAGGCCTTCCGAGCGGGGCGCCGCGCCGGACGCGATCCCGGTGAACGGGGAGGCGTCCCTCATCGCTCGACGGAAGCCGAATGCCGCGACGGGAAAGCTCTTGGCCGCCTGAGAGTGCCCCGCGCCAGCGATCCCGGCTCGAAGTAGCGTGCGTGTAGACGGCCGCCTTATCGCCGTCAGAGTTGCTCATCACGCGTGTGGGCACTGAGAGTTGTGGGCGCCGTCCTCGTGGCGGCGTTCCTCTTGGCGGCTCCTCCCCTCCCGGCGGCGCGCGAGGCCGAACCCCTCCCCCCTTGTCCCCGGCCCGCGCCCGCTCTTTTTTCCGCTGAAGCCGACGGAAGTGTCCTCCTCGTCCGCGTTTATGCCAACGCGCCTCGCGACAACGAGTTCGTGGAGATCGGCAACCGGTACGCGGTTCCCTTGGATCTCACGGGATGGTCCCTCACGGATCGAGAGGCGACGGCCGTCTTCCCCGTGGATTCCTTCCTGCCCGCAAGCGGCCGCCTCCTGATTACGAGGAACGCTTCGAGCTACGCGGAAGACACGTTCGCGACAGCAGACTTCACGTTCGAAACGGGCGAAGGCCGACGGATGGACGGCGGTGTGCCCCGGCTCGCCGATGCGGGGGACGAGATTCTTCTCCTCGATCCGGCGGGGTCCGTCATGGATGCCTATGCCTGGGGAGATTCCACCTACCAGGGCATGGGGTGGACGGACCAGGCCTCGGAGCGCATGGGCCGCGGGGAGGTCGCGGTCCGGCTTCGTGACGCGAACGGTGGATGGATCGACCGCGACGTGGCGCAGGATTGGGAGGGCTTGAGGCATCATCGTCTGGGGCAATCTTCGTTCGACCTCGAGTCGTTCGATCTGCACGGAACGGTGACTGCGGTCCTCTCGCCGGACGAGGGCGACGGGCCCCTCCTCGGGTTCCTCGGGTCCGCGCAGAACACCATCGAGGTGGGTGTGTACACATTCACGAGTGAACGAATCGCCGGCGTCTTGGAGGATGCGGCAGGCCGGGGAGTCCGAGTCCGCGTGCTCCTCGACGGCGGACCGGTGGGAGGAATCGATGAGGAGGAACTGAACATCACGCACGACCTCGAGAGGGCCGGAGTCGAGGTTCGATGGCTCAAAGGCGGATCGGATGTGGTCAAACGATATCGGTTTCTCCATGCCAAGTACGCCATCGTCGACGCGCAGGCCGCTTGGATCGGGTCGGAAAACTTCGGGGATGCGGGATTTCCGGATGGCACGAAAGGAAATCGCGGCTGGTCCGTCCGGATGGACGACGACGAACTTGCGAAGGTCTTGCGGAGCGTCTTCGAGGTCGACTTCGACCAGCGCCGACGCGATTCAATCTCGGAAGAAGTGGGTGCGGCAGCACAAGTGCGCGCATCGTTGCCGATGTCGCCGCAGACCTCGGGGGGACCGTCGCAGATTCGACGGGCTCGTCTTGTCATAGGTCCCGATGCCAACCTCGATCCGGACGGCATCCTGGAGCTTCTCGCATCCGCGCGCGAGCGTCTCTCGATCGAGACGTTTTACATCGAGGACCGTTGGCGCGACACCACGAATCCCTTCCTCGAGGGGGCGTTCGATGCCGCCCGAGGCGGTGTTACCGTCAAGATCCTCCT
>VBMN01000170.1 GCA_005878385.1 Methanobacteriota archaeon | reverse complement strand
GAACCCGCGTTGTACTGGATTCGATACGCCGCGATGTCGGTGACGCCAGGATCCGGAGCCCAGGAGACGACGAAGGACAACGTGGTCTGGTACGCCGCAAGGTTGTTCACGTGGGATCCCGGGCGGACCGTGTCCACGATCGTCCAGGTGTTGTTGGCGGAGCCGGCGGAGGGCGCGGCCTGTGTGTTTCCGGCGACATCGGTCGCGGTCGTGTAGAACTCGTAAGTGCCGTCGCTCGGAGCGTTGAAGGAGAATCCTCCGATGCTCGGGACGATCTGGGTCGCAAACTGAATCCACCCGCCCCCGCTGCGGTACCACAAGGTCACGGTCCGGACGCCGGTTCCGTTTCCGTCGTCATACGTGTAGTCGACCGTGAACGTGAGTGCGTTCTCGTACGTGGGAAGTGGAGTCGCGGAGGAGTTCGGCGCGATCGTGTCCCGCATTCCGAAGTTCTCCGTGTGGCTCGTCGCCATGTCGACCAGACGGGGATTGATCCAGAACGAGGCGCCGGCATACGACACGGCGACCCGCGTCTGGTTATCGTGAATCGTCGTCGTGGATTGCTGATACACGCGATCGGTCACGAGGAGCCACGGCGCGAACCCGCTCGACGTGGTGAGATCCCAGGCGGACATCGCGTCGTCGTCCACGTGGACGTGGGTGCCGGCGACGAACGTCACGTTGTTCGGCCAATAGACGGCCACGGCGAGGAAGTTTCGGACCGTTAGGTTCCCGGCCTTTTGGACGGCCAATTTCGCCGAAGAGAAGGGCGTGTTGACCGTCGTCGCCTCCGTGTAATTGTCCACGTTGATGTCGAAGTCGCCGACTCCGGCTAGTGTCGCGTTGGTCATGGTGAGGCGAGTCCGGGACGTGGCATTGCCGGTCGCGTACACGCCCACCCCGTAACTCTTCGGGCTGCCCGATCCCGTCCCGGGAGCGCCCTTCGTGACCGTCTGAATCGTGTCTAACGACGAGGTCCCGCTAGGGACGAGCGCCGCGATGAATGCGGTGCTGTCACCGCCGCGGCCCGCCGCGTTCCCGATGATGAACGCGTTGCCGCCTCGTCCCCCCACCAGCGTATCGATCCGGTTCAAATCCGAGTCCATGCTTGTGTGGAATGCCGCGACGCCTGTCACACTGCCTCCGGTGCCTCCGCCGAGCGTCCCGATCCCGCCGGCTCCGCCCGTGAGAAGGGTAATCGTGTTCCGTTGAAGGAGGGTGAGGTTGTACGGGCTTCCATCTCCGATGGCCACGATGCCCGTCGCATTTCCGCCCATGCCGGCGCTCACGCGGCCTGCTCCGGCCACGCCGCCTGTCAAGTCGATGAACGCATTATCGTGAAGCGAACCGGTCCCGTCCACGCCGACCGCCCACAGGCCGGCGACTTGCCCGGCGCTTCCGCCGGACGACCCACGGGGTCCGTTCGAACTGTTCCCGCCATGGCCGCCCCGGACGGTTTGCAAGGTGTTCCAGCCCGCATCGCCATTTATCGCCTGACCCGTGAGGAATCCATACGCATCCGCGCCGACACCGCCGTTTCCGAATGCTCCGACGCTCGCGGCGGCGCCATCGCCCCCCGAACCGCCGGTGATGCCGGTGAGGAAGTTCCACGTCCAGGACGCCGAGGTCGCGGAGACCATCCCTTGGACTCCTGCCGCGGTCCCGCCGTTCCCTCCGTTGCCTCCGTTCCCGGTCGCGGCAGACGAGCCCCCGCCCGTTCCTCCGCGGCCGCCGACGACGCCCGTGATCGTGTTCGACCCGACGTTCAGCGTGGATACGCCGAACGTCACGATCGCGCCGGCCGAACCTCCGTCCCCGCCGCGCCCGCCGCTCGTGGTGGCGCTTGCGGCCCCATTCCCTCCCTGGCCCCCGACGACTTGGGTGATCATATTCCCGACGACGGTCCCTGTCGATGTCCCGTTCACGAGGATCCCGACCGCATAGCCTCCGTCGGTCCCTCGGCTGCCGGCGGGTGCCGGCGTCCGTCCGTTCGTCGCGACGACGCCACGGATCGTGTTCGTCCAGATCGACGCCGACTGTAAGTTCGTGGCATAGATCGCCAACGCCGGATTGCCGGTCACATTCGTGATCGTGTTGTCGATGAAGGTCACGTCGCCCGACGTGCTCGCCTGGATCGCGATGTTCGTGTAGTTGATCCGATTCCGGAAGGCGGACGAGCTGGACGCCTCGAGCACGATCCCGGCGTAGGTGGTATCAATCACATTGTCATTGATCGTGGGCGAACTCGAGGTCGCATAGATCCCCCGCTCCGCGCGAGAAATTGAGGCCCAGGTGACGGACCCGGCGCTCGTTGCATTGAATTGAATTCCGCCCCAGGGGATGAGCGAGACCGCATTGCTGT
>VBMN01000110.1 GCA_005878385.1 Methanobacteriota archaeon | reverse complement strand
AGCTGCCTCTTGCATATCGCGGTGTCTATACGGTTCAGTCGGCCCCGGGCGTCGGCGCGGTGGTTCTCATCCTCGAGATTCTCTCCCACAGAGCCTACAATCGATTGTTCGAATATCGGTAAGGAACCGCTCAAAGATGAGTTCGCAATAGCCGTAGGGAGCAAGCTGCCACCCCGACAGGTTCGTCATAGTCGCGCAACGACCTCCGCGATGCGTTGCAGACCCTCGAGAATCGTTTCACGGGAGGCAGCGTACGAGATCCGGATGTGCCCCTCGCCGGCCGCACCGAACGCGCTCCCGGGAGTGACCGCGACAGAAGCCTCCTTCAGGATCCGCTCGCACAAGGTCGCACTGTCGATCTTGACATCGGTGCGCGGGAAGACATAGAACGCTCCGTTCGGACGGAACGTGGAGA
The DNA here is from genome assembly GCA_005878385.1 of Methanobacteriota archaeon. Classification (GTDB taxonomy): domain Archaea; phylum Thermoplasmatota; class Thermoplasmata; order RBG-16-68-12; family RBG-16-68-12; genus RBG-16-68-12. The sequence continues at coordinate 8,075 of VBMN01000110.1, read as the reverse complement.
GCACATCGATCTTCGCGAGTTCCTTGAGGACCACGTCGCGTCGCGCCCGGAACTCCTTCACCATGGCCTGGAGTGGGGCCGTGGGTCCGCGAAGCGCCGCGACGCCCGCCTTCTGGGCAAACGCGGTCGCACAAGTGATCGTGTGCTCCTGGACCTTGGAAATCTCCTTGAAGAGAGGCGCCGGCGCAACGAGCCATCCCAGCCGCCAGCCGGTCATCGAGTACGTCTTCGAGAACCCGTTGACGGTCACGGTGCGATCGAACATGCCGTCCAGGGACGCCGGCGAGACGTGCTCGCCCTCGTACAGTATCTTCTCGTAGATCTCGTCACTGACCACGATCAGGTCGTGGTCCGCAGCGAGATCGGCCAGGGCCTTCGTCTCCGCGCGCGAATACACGGAACCCGCGGGATTCGAGGGTGAATTCAGCAACAGGAGTCGGGTGTGCGGGGTGATCGCCTCCGCGACCGCGTCGGCGGAAGGGACGAACCTTTCGTCGTCGGCCGCCTGAATCGGGACGGGCCGGGCGCTCGCGAGAGTCACCATCGGGGCGTACGAGACCCACCCTGGGTCCGGGATGATCGCTTCGTCTCCCCGATCGAGGAGCGCCATGCACGTCATGAAGAGCGTGTGCTTCGTCGGCGCAACGAGGACGTTCTCCGGTTTCGCGGGAATTCGATTTTCCTTCTGCGACTTCTCCGCGACCGCCTCCCGGAGTTCCCGGATCCCAGGGGCCGGCGTATATTTCGTGAAATCCGCGTCGAGGGCCTTCTTCGCGGCATCAACGATGTGGGCCGGCGTCGGGAAGTCCGGCTCGCCGATCGCGAGGGAGAGGACCTTCTCGCCACGTGCCTTCATCTCCGCAATCAGGTCGCCGATGTGGACGGTCGGAGAGGGCTCAATCGAGCGAACGCGCTGCGCGAAGAGGACCATGCCGATGAAGAATACGGTCGACTAGAAAGCTTCACCGCCACACCACCGTCGGATGCCGGCAATTGCCTTATGGACACGGTGACACTATCGGCGCCGCGCTCATTGAAGCCCGCCCAAGAAGAATGTTAAGGAGGAGGAAGGGATGGAGCGGAACCGTGATGGCGAAAATCCATCTCCCTCTGCCCTGCATCGAGTCCTCACACTCCGTCATGCCGTCGCGATCTACGTGAGCTCGCTCCTCGGGTCAGGCATCTTCGTCATCCCGGGACTGGCGGCTCGCATCGCGGGCCCCGCGTCGATCGTCTCCTGGATCCTCTTGTCACTCGCGAGTTATCCGTTCGCCTATACATTTGCAAAGCTCTCGGCACGAAGACCGGAGTCGGGAGGGATCTACGCCTTCGCGCGGGAAGGCCTCGGTCCCACGGCAAGCGCGGCGACCGCATGGCTCTTCTTGGCGTGGGCGGTCTTGGGCGCTCCAGCGGCGACGGTGGCGGCCGCCTCGTACCTCACGTTCGTCGTCGAGCTGACTCGCCCCGACGTGTTCGTCGTGGCCGCGTGCATCCTGATCGGGGCGTTCGTCGTCAACTACATGGGCATCCGGTTCACCGGACGGGTCCAAGTCGCGACCGTGGGCGCCATTCTCGCGGCCCTCGCGATCGCCGTCGTCGCGTCGGCGCCGAGGATTTCTCCCGCGAACTACGCACCGCTCCTCCCGAACGGCCTGGCTTCGATCGGCACTGCGGCCGCACTCATCATGTGGTCCTATTTGGGATACGAGAACACATCGAACGTGGCGGAAGAGTTCAAGGATCCCGAGCGGGACTTCCACCGCAGTGTGGTCATCAGTGTCATCCTGATCAGTGCGCTCTACCTCGCCGTGGCCGTCGTCACGGTGGGCACCGGGGCCTACACGGTGGGAGGAGGAGTCACGCCGTTCGCCGCCATGATGTCGGGCGCATTCGGTTCATACGGCGGGATGTTCGTCGCCGTCCTCGCGGTCTTCGTCACGTTCGGCACGGTGAACGCCTACGTGGCGGGGATGGCAAGGGTCTACTACGCCGCAGCCAGGGACGGTGTCTTCCCGGAGGCACTCGCCAAAATCGATCGAAAGACGGGTGCCCCGAGGCGTTCGCTCGTTTTCCTGATCGTGATGGTCCTTGTGAGCCTCGGGGCCTTTTACATCCTGAACGTGGACTTTGTGTCGGCATTCCTGATGGCGAGCGGCGCCGCGATCCTGACGTACGTGATCGGGTCGGTCGCCGGGATCCGGCTTCTCAAGGAGCGGGGAATGCGGCGGATCCTTCCTTGGATTTCCCTCGTCGTGTCGGTGATCCTACTCCCCTTCATCGGGACGCTCCTTGCGGCGAGCATGGCCATCGGCGGAGTCGGCCTCCTCGCGAGTTGGGGACTTTCACGACGGAAAAAGACTGCGAACGCGGGAACCTAGGGCCGCGACCGTCAGCGGTGCGCGAAGAACGCCCGGACCTCCGCCTTGCTCACGTGATCAATCCGCGCGAAGCCAACGCGCTCGAACTGCACAACGTCGTTAACTTTCAACGAGGCCACCAGCGGTTCCCCCAGGCCCCGGGATTCCGACCCGTCCGGCAAAGCGAGGTGCACATTGACCCCATGCGTGACCCACTGGATCTTCGGGATGTCCTTGTTCCCCATGGAAACAAAGCGAGCCCGGTGATCCAAGACGATGTTGCAGAAGTCTTTCAGTCGCACTTCTTTGCCGCGAAACTTCTCGAAATCCTCCTGGGCGACGTGGAGCTTCGGTCCCGCGGGAATTTCGCGATGGCCGCGGCCCGGGAAGTCCGGGTGGAGTGGCGCCTTCACATGTTCGATCGGCGGCAGGCCCGTGATTTCCACCGCGATGGGGTCGGCCACGAAGAAGTAGCGGTTCGCGTCCTTGTCGATCAGCTTCCGGTTCTCGGCGTATAACGTCTCCGCCGGCACCTCGATATCGTTCAGGCTCAGGCCGAAGGAGAGCACGAATTCCCGCAAGGCGGCGGGACGGATGCCCCGGCGTTGTAGGGATTGCAGCGACCACGTCCTCGGGTCGTCGATTCCGGTCAGGTGGCCCGCGGCGATCTCCTTCCGATATCGGGACTTCGAGAGTTCGAGGTCCTTGAAACGCAGGATCCCGAAATGGACGAATTCCGGTCGACGGCGGATCCCGAGGATGTCCCAGATCCGCGTCTCCATTTGGTCCTCCATCACGAGGTCCTTCCCGCGGAGGACGTGGGAGACGCCGAGCAACGCGTCATCGACGGCCCAGGAGAACTCGAGCATCGGCCACACCCGGTAGCGGTCCCCGACCCGGGGATGGTCTCGCTCCGCGATTCGGAATAGGACGCGGTCCCGAAACGCCGGGTTCGGATCCGCCATGTCCGTCTTGAGACGGACCACAGCCTCACCCTCGGCGTATTCACCGGCGAGCATCGCCTTCCACATCGCGATCGTCTCGTCCACGCTCTGGATGCGGTGGACGCAGGCTTTCATCGCCTCGCGGTTCTTGCGGAGCGTGTCCGCGTCGCACTCGCATACGTAGGCCTCGCCGGTCGAGAGCAGCTTCTCGGCCCATTCGTAATGCAGCGGGATGCGGTCGCTCTTATAGAGGACCTCCTGGTACTCGACGCCCGCCCACTCCAGCCCTTCGCGGACCTGGTCGAAGGCCTCGGGAAGGAGCGGCTTCTCTTCCGATCCAATCGTATCGTCGAATACGAGGAGAAGTCTGCCGTGGTACTTCTTCGCGTATGCGTCGTTCAGGACGAACGCCCGCGCGTTACCGATGTGGAGTGGACCGCTCGGGTACGGGGCGAGACGCAGGACGACCTTGCCGTCGACGGCGTCGGGGAGTGGAGGGAGTTCCTTCGGGCCCGCCGCGATGGTCGCCCGTTCGAGCAACTCCGGAGCGATCGCAGAGAGCTCCGCCCTCTGCGTTTCGGGCGGGAGCCGGTTCACGTCTGCGACGACGCGCTCCACGTGGTCCGCGACTTCACGGGCGCGGGTGCGCAAGGTCGCGTCCTCTGCGAGCATCTTCCCAAGGACCGCCTTGGCGTCCGCTTTGCCTCCATGGAACGCGGCATTCTGTAGGGCGAATTTTCGTGCGGATTCGAGGCTCACGGGCGTCCGAACCGAGGCCGCGTATAAAGACTTCTGGGGACGAAGCGAGTCCAACCACTCGGTCACGAATGCGAAAAAATCTGAGATGTCGCGCTGGGAGGGAGTGAACACAACCGATTCACGAAAGTAATATTCTCGGGGCTGCATGCCGAGCCGTGGGCCGGGCGTGGTCCGCGCCGCTCCGTGGGGGGCGACGCGGGGGACTCGTTCTTCTCTTCGCGAGCCTCGCGGTGGCCGCCTTCCTCGTGGCAAGCGCGAATCCCGTCCGTCCGGTGCTCGCGCAACTCGCGCCGGATCTCCGGCCCGCGAACCCGTCGCTGAACCCGGTGCCGCCCTACGAGGGGGACGTCGTCGAGGTGACGGTGACCGTCGTCAACGTGGGCGACATCGCCGCGGTCTCGGCGACAGTTGAACTAATCGATTCTAGGCCGAACGGAGACGTCGTTCGAATCGGCGTCACCCCCCTCTCCGACTCGCTGGCGCCCGGTGCCTCTGCCCTCGTGCAGATGCCGCAGTTCCTTGCGGTCGGGATTGGAGAGCACAACCTCACGATCCGCGTGGAGAACGCCATGCCCGCGGAGGCGAGCGCGGGAAACGACGCCGTGTCCATGTGGATGCAGGTCTTGCCCGCGAGGACGCCGCCACCGTCCCCGCCCTCCGACGGTGTGCGAATCGAGGCCCTGGCGACACTCGGGTTCGGGGCCTTCGTCGGATTCCTCTTCGTGATCGGTGTCATCGCGGTGGTCGTCGCCCTCCTGTCTCGACGGGGACCCGAGCGGTCAGAAATGGAACCTCCGCCTCCGGAACCCCCGGACCGGTCGCCTCCGCCGCTCCGGCCTCCCTAGGAATCGGACGTGACCGCGTCGCAATCTTTCTATTCGAACCTCCGATACCGCGGGCGGGACCCTCATGGCAATCCGAACCTGGCTCGATCGATTCGGCCGAGACGTCGTCACCGTCGATGGATCCGTGAAACGGGATCTCGACGCGACCCGACACTTCCTCGCGAACCCGAGCCGCCCCGTGTTCCTCCCGAACCTGGAGGGCGGGCCGGCCGTGGCCAACCTCTGGTCGACTCGGGACCGGGTCGCGGGCGCGCTCCAAATTCAGCCGAACCAGTTCCTCCCGAAGTTGTTGGAGGCCCAGGCCCATCCGCAAGATACGCGCCTCGTTGAGCATGCCGAGTTCATGACCCAGGCGACCTCCGACGTCGACCTGAAGGCGATGCCGGTCCCACAACTCTTTCCGAAGGATGCAGGGCGCTACATTACCGCGGGGGTATGGATCGCGGAGCGGTTGGGAGTCCGGAATCTTTCGTTCCATCGGATCCTGATCTTGGACAAGAATCGAGGGGCGTGCCGAATCGTGCCGCGTCATCTGCGTCACATGTATAACGAGGCGATGACCGCGGGAGAGGAACTGAAGGTGGCCGTGTGCGTCGGGCTCGATCCGTGGAATCTGCTCGCCGGCGGCACCTCGGTGGAATACGGGGTGGACGAGAGCCGGATTGCGTCGGCCCTCACCCAATCATGCTTGGGCAAGCCGGTGGACATGGTCCGCATCCGAAACGGCCTCACGGTTCCCGCGGAAGCGGACTTTGTCCTCGAGGGCCGCTTGATCAAGGAGACCCACGATGAAGGGCCCTTCGTCGACGCCGTTCGTACGTACGATCGGGTCCGGAAGGAGCCAATCCTCGTCGTGGACCGCGTGTATCGCCGCAAGGACGCCGTCTTCCACATCATCGTGGGCGGCCTCGACGAGCACTTCATGTTCATGGGGATGCCGAGGGAACCGGTCATCTACCAAGCGGTCTCGCGCGCGGTTCCTCACGTGGCCGCGGTGCGGCTCACGGAAGGTGGGTGCGCTTGGCTCCACGGCGTCGTCTCGATCCGTAAGCAGCACCAAGGGGACGGGAAGAATGCCATCATGGCCGCGTTCGGCGCGCACACTTCGATGAAACAGGTCGTCATCGTGGACGAGGACATCGACGTCTTCAACGACCGCGACGTGGAATGGGCGATCGCGACCCGGTTCCAGGCGGACCGCGGCCTCGTTGTCTTGCACGACGTCCGAGGATCCTCGATCGACCCGAGCGCACGCGATGGCTTTACGTCGAAGATGGGGATCGACGCCACGAAACCGCTCGGGGCCGATCCGGGGATGTTCGACAAGGCGACCTTGTAGGCAGGGAATGCCAATTCCCGCGTGAGAATCCCGGGAGAAAATTCATTACCGGGCAGAGAATCGATGCGGCCATGCGCCGGATCGCCCTCCTCCTGGCCTTCGTCCTCGCGGTGCCCGCGGCCGTCGCCATGGTGAGGCTCGCTCCCTCCGAACACTGGGAGACGCCTCCCGACTCCGGGCCGCAGCTGACCCCGCCGAACCCCGCGGTCGGCACCTGGCCGCCGTATCTTCGACGTCACGCACCCGGACCGCTGCCGACCCCCACCCAGACGACCGGGGTGGCACGAATCGTCGTCCTTCTCATCGACTTCACCGACGTCGCGCCGGATCCGGCCCACAACGGCGCCTACTTCGATGGCCGCTTGAACGCCGGCGGGTCTGCGCATTCGGTCCGCTCGTATTACCAAGAAGTCTCGCGGGGCGCGCTGACGGTGAACGCGACGGTGATCCCAACGTGGTTTCACAGCACTCACCCGATGTCCGAATACGGTGCCGACAGCGCCACCGGGGTGGACGACGCGAACGGGCCGATTTATCGGCTCGTCACCGAGGCGGTGCGGGCCGCCGACGCGAGCGTCAACTTCGCCCAATTCGACACGAACGGGGACGGCGTCGTCGACCACTTGATGGTCGTCCATGCAGGTGCGGGCCAGGAGTCGAGCCCATCGAACAAGGATCTCATCTGGTCCCACCGATGGGCCGTCCTCGACGCAGATCCGACCACGCCCGGATCCCAGCCCTTGACCGTCGACGGCGTCCAGGTGTACGGCTACACGATGGAGAGCGAGGACTTCGTCATCGGTACCGTCGCCCACGAATTCGGCCACGACCTCGGGCTGCCGGACCTCTACGACACGGACGGATCGTCGGCCGGGGCCGGCATTTGGGACATCATGTCCCTCGGCTCCTGGACCGGGGCTCCGGCGGGGTCGAGCCCCGCCCACATGAGTGCCTGGTCCCTCATCCGGCTCGGTTGGGTCACGCCGACGGACGTGACGACGGCGCAAGTCGGGACCGCGATCGACGCGGTCGAGACGTCGGGCAAGGTCTTCCGTCTGAGCCTGCCCGGCACGACGTCGGAATATTTCCTCATCGAGAATCGTCAACCGATCGGCTTCGACGCCGCCCTCCCCGGGAGCGGGCTGTTGATCTGGCACGTGGATGACTCGCAGACATCGAACGACCAGGACAACCATCGAATGCTCGACCTCGAGGAGGCCGACGAGGGCGTATCGGGCGACCGTCCGACCGACTCTGGCGATCCGTGGCATGACACCGCGGCGGGCTGGGGTCCGGACACGTCGCCGGACAGCCACGCCTACGACGGGTCCGTCACCGGCTGGCGAGTCCGGGACATCTCGGCGAGCGCCGCGACGATGACGGCGACCGTCGCGCACGATGTGACGAAGGACCTCGCGGTGTCCGCGATTCGCGTGCCGTTCACCGAGGCCGTGGGCAAATTGGTCCGAACCGAGGTCGATGTGCGCAATGAGGGAGTGCAATCGGCGAAGGTCACCTTGCAGGTCGACGTGTACCGGGAGACGCTGCAACCATCGGCCCGCGTGGCAGGGTGGACCGTCGGCGCCGACCCCCTAGCCGCCCAGACGACCGCCAAGTTCCTCCTGAACTTCACGCCGGTCTCCCCGGGCCGCTACATTGTGCACGCGATCCTCGTCGACGCGAACGATGAAATTCCCTCGAACGACGAGCGAGTCGCCCACATCCTCGTGAATTCGTTCGCGTTCCGCGACCCTGTCACGGGCCCCGGCGGCTGGACCACGAACGGCCTCTCGAGCGATCCGAACCGCTGGCGTATCGTCAACGAGACCGA
>VBMN01000177.1 GCA_005878385.1 Methanobacteriota archaeon | reverse complement strand
ACGGGATCATCCTGGACGAGTCGATTCGGTTCTTCGAGGACGAGCTGCTGCCCATCTTGGCGGCCGAGGACGAGACGATCCTGCCGCGTCTCGAAGCGGCGATCGGCCGGTATGGCACCCTGGTGAACGTCGTCTCCTACGAGCATGACGAGATTCGGCGGGGCGTGGAGAAATTCAAGGCCGCCCGCCAGGACCTACAGTCCCATCCTTCCTGGGCCGCCATTCAGGAGACGAACCGGCACGGGATTTTCCTCGTCCAATTCCTCTGGGACCATTTCCGCAAGGAGCGGATGAGCCTTTTTCCGACGGCACGAGAGCGGCTTCCGGCCGCCGACCTGCAGACGATCCGGTCGCGCTTCGCTCACTGATTCACGATCGCGTGACGGATTTTTTCCGCCGTGCTCTCGAGTTCCGCGCGTTCCGGCATCCGGCCGTAGTCCGGGCCGGCCCGCATTCCGAAACCGTCTCCGTGGAATCGAGGGAGCACGTGGAAGTGCACATGGAACACTTCCTGGCCCGCCGCTCGGCCATTGGCCAACCACAGGTTCACGGCTTCGCACCGCAACCCACTGCGACGCAGCGCCGCGGCGACCTTCCGCGCGGTCTCCAGGATGGGGCCGGAACTGCCCTTCGGGAGGTCCTCGAGGTATGCGGCGTGGGACTTCGGGATCACGAGCGTGTGCCCGGGGATCATCGGTCGGATGTCCATGAATGCCATCGTGGTCTCGTCCTCGAAGACAATGCTCGCGGGCGCGTCCCTCTTGACGATCTTGCAGAAGATGCAATCCGGGACCGAGACCGGCACGGAGTGCGCCTCACTTCTTCGTGGTCGGTCCGAGGGTGTGGTCCGCAATGATCAGTTTCTGGATCTCGTTCGTGCCCTCGTACAGGCCGAGGATCCGGGCATCGCGGTAGTACCGTTCCACATCGAAATCTCCGCTGAACCCGTATCCGCCGTGGACCTGGATCGCCCAGTCTGTCACCCGCTGGGCCATCTGCGCCCCAAACAACTTCGCCATGGACACCTCGAGCGTGTTGTCGAGACCGAGGTCCCGCATCTGGGCCGCCCGGAGAGTGAGGAGCCGGGCTGCATCGACCTCCAACGCGGACTGCGCAATCATCTCGCGGACCAGCTGGAAGTCTCCGATCGGCCGGCCGAAGGCCTTCCGTTGTTTCACGTACTTCACGGCGGCCTCCAGGGCAGCGCGTGCGACGCCGACGGCTCCGGCGGCGATCCCGATGCGTCCGCTGTTCAGCGTCCTCATGGCCTGGGTCCAGCCGTCGCCCCGTTTCCCGACCAGGTTCTCCCTCGGGATGCGGCAGTGCTCGAACGCCAGGTCCGCGGTCGGACTCGCCCGCAGGCCGAGCTTCGTCGTCGTCTCGACGTGGGTGACCTTGAACCCGGGCGCGTCCTTCGGCACCATGAACAAGGAGAGGCCCTCGTGGCGGCTCGTCCCCGGCTCACGAGCGTAGACCTGGATGAGGTCGGCAATGCTCCCGTTCGAGATGAATCGCTTCTGGCCATCGAGGACCCATTCGTAGTCCATGCCCGCGCCCCCGTACTTCTCGGGCACGGGAGCCCCGAGGAACCCCAGCTCCGCCATCTTCGCGTAGAAGGACCGCGGGATCTCGCCTTTCTCTTCCCACAATCTCACGTGGGGGACGAGCTCTCCGTCGACGAACTTGCGGGCGGTCTCCTGGATGAGCTTTTGCTCCTCAGTGAGCCGAAAGTCCATCTGGGCCGCCTCTCGCGGTCTAACTGGGCAAATCGCTTAAACCTTCGGAACGGCCGCGGTGCACGGGGCCAGAAATTCCCGCGCGCGGTCCATTCAACGGAGCGCCCAAGCGCGTCCAATCGGAAATCCGACAATCTGCGGGCCGATCTGGGAACGCTCGAGTTCTGCGTTCCAACCGAACCTTCGCGGCTTCGGGTCGGCATGACGGCCGTTCTCTTTGACGGGCTTCCGGTCTCGTAGCAGGGCGCACATGGGATTTTCTCCTTGTCTCTTTTGACGAGCCTACTTGGCTGTGCCCGGCTCAAATAGTCTCGGGCCATCGTTTCATTCCTGATTGCCGAAGCAAGAATTAATCCGCGTCACCCGTTACCACGCGACATGGGCCTGCTTTCAGATTCCGACATCTTGCAGTACCTCGCCAAGGGCGAGATCGAGATTGAGCCCTTCGATCAGACCCATCTGACGCCGAACGGATACGATGTGTCCATCGATGAGGTCGTCATCCCGGCCGCAAAGGGCCGTTCGCAGGAGAATCATATTCCGCCCGCGACGCGGTTTGCCGTGAGCACCCGCGAGACGATCCGACTCGGGCGTCACGTCGCCGGACAAATCTGGCTTCGCACGACGTGGGCGCGGCGCGGCGTGGTCGCCTCGTTCGGGATGATCGATGCGGGATTTTCCGGGACCCTCACATTCGGCGCGTTCAACGGTTCCTCCGACGCCCTCGAGCTGCCAATCGGCGACCGCTTCGCTCAGGTCGTCTTCGTGACGCTTGACTCGCCCGCCTCGGAGACCTACGAACGCCTGTCCGGGACGTATCAGGGCCAGAAAGGGGTCACGCTCGAGCGACCGTAACGTCGAACACTGTGTGATACTTTGCAGGCGAGTAAGCACGGACGTGGCGGAGGGAGAGATTCTTCACTCGGACACCTGCCGCTCGGGCGGCGGATTCGATCTTCTCGCGCTTCTCCCCTTCTTCCGCTGCCTCGAGGATGCCGTACAGATGAACAGTTCCATGCGTCCCGAGGGCCTGGAATGCGTCCGCGAGGAATTCCATGGCCGAGTGCGGAAGGTCCAAGATGATCCGGTCAACGGGCGCAACTTGACGTAGGACCGCTCGTGCATCCCCCTCGTGCACCGTGACGCGATCCGCTCGATTGGTCGCGACGTTCTCGCGGAGAAGTTCCACGGCGGTGGGATTCGCATCCGATGCATGAACGTCGCGCGGTCGACGGAATTTCGAAATGAGGATGGAATACGGACCGACGCCCGCGAAAGGGTCCGCGACCGTCTCGCCCTCTTCGATCAGGTCCGCGATCCGTTTCCGCTCGGAAGCAAGTCGGGGACTGAAGTAGGCCTGCGAAAGATCGACGCGGTAGCGGAGACCGTGCTCCGTGTGCGTGGTCGTCGTCCTCCGCTCCCCCGCGATAACGTCGATTTCCCGAATCCGGCGCTCTCCCTTCACGCCGCGGTCCTCAAGGACCACACCGATCCTCGGGTTCCACCGGCGGATCGCTTCGCCGATCGCCCTCCGGTGCTCGCGCAATTCTTCGGGAATCTTGATCACAGCGATGTCGCCCACGACATCAAAGGAGCTCGGCAACGACCGGCGCATCGCTGGCGGGACTTCGATGACGTCTTTGTAACTCCGGACGGCCACGAATCCTTCGTCAAACTCTGCCTCTTTCGCGGGAAAACCAATCTCGACGCGTTTTCGAACCGGCAGGAGGATTGTGGCGTCCTCATGGCCTATCCGAAGGTGTTTCAGGAGCAGGCCCTGCGATTGGAGGGTTCGCCGAATCTCCTCCGCACGTCCCCGCGGAACGACAATGGCCCACGCCCGCATGGGGGCTGCGATGAGCGCGGGTGCTAAAGGGTTATCGAAACGGGCACGATGCGAGGAAAGGGTCTAAGTCCCTCGGGCGGCTGCCATCGGCGCCATGGGCGAACTCGTCTTCGTGGGACTCGGCTTGCACGATGAGAAAGGCATCACC
>VBMN01000176.1 GCA_005878385.1 Methanobacteriota archaeon | reverse complement strand
TCCGCCGCAATGAGCGAGCTAATGCGTCCGAAGGGCAACGGCGCACGCCCCCGGTAACGGACTTCGCGAGCCGAACCGGTCTCGTTCCCTCGGTTGAGAATAACATCGGGGCCGCGCCGGCGACTTGGGGAAAGGTATTATTCCTCGAGGAGAATCCTGTCGCATCGGAATTCGGAGAGGATTCCGAGGAGGAGAGAATTTTGTCCAGACTATTTGCCATGCTCATCGCGACCGTGTTTGTGCTGTCGGCCTTCGTTGGCATCCTGCCCGCGGCACAAGCGGCGGCGAATGCGCTGAATGTGAGTGAGATCCTGAAGGCGTTCGACGCGCAAGGGATTCCCTTGTCGGACGGAACTCGAGCGCACACCGATCTCTTGGCGATGAATCCGAACACAGCGGTCACCGCGATCCTGAAGCTACCGGGCGATCCGGTCGCCGTCGTCAAATCACAGATGCCGGATATGCAACTCAGTGCCGCACAGAAAGACGCGATCAAAGCGGAGCTCAAGGCGCGACAAGGCGCGTTGATCCCCACGATCGAATCGCTCGGAGGACGCGTCGTCGCACAATACCAGGTCGCCTACAACGGCATCGCAATCCAGATCCCGCGGTCGAAGCTCGCGGGCCTCGCACAACTGAACGCGGTCGTGAGCGTCTCGCCCGTCCAAGCGTTCTCCCCCGCTCACACGACCACTCTTCCGTTCCTCGGCGTCCCGCAGGTCTGGGGCGGCACCCCCGGCTTCCGCGGCGAAGGGATGAAGATCGCAATCATTGACACGGGCATCGATTACACGCACGCGAACTTCGGCGGCCCCGGAACCGTCGCCGCCTTTGAGACCGCGTTCGCAAACAGCGCGCTCCCCGCGGATCCCTCCATGTTCGGACCCGATGCGCCGAAGGTGAAGGGCGGCACCGACCTCGTCGGAGACGCGTACACCGGGCTGAACACGGAAGTGCCCGATCCGAACCCGCTCGACTGCAACGGACACGGGTCCCACACCGCCGGGACGGCGGGGGGGTTCGGCGTCACGAGTGCGGGCGCGACCTACACGGGACCCTACGATGCGTCGACCTTCTCCGGTTCGTTCAAGATCGGACCGGGCGTCGCACCGCTCGCCGACCTGTACTCGGTCCGTGTCTTCGGATGCTCGGGCTTCACGAGTTCGCAGAACGTCGTCACGGCGATCGAGTGGGCCGTCGATCACGACATGGATGTGATCAGCATGTCCCTCGGCTCGGACTTCGGCACGACGGCCGATGTGAGCGTCGAGGCGTCCAACAATGCGGCGCTCGCCGGCACGATCGTCGTTGCGGCGGCCGGGAATGCCGGTCCGTCCCCCTACATCGTCTCCTCGCCGGGCATTGCGGCCCGGGCGATCAGCGTGGCCGCGGACGACGCGACCGCCTCGTTCCCCGGTGCCACAGTCGCCCTGAGCACGGGCACGACGCTCACGACGATCAACGCGAACGGGATCTCTCCGCTCCCCAGCGCCGCTCTGAAGATTGCGGTGCTCCGGAATGCGGATGGCACGCCCTCCCTCGGATGCGACCCGGCCGAGTACACGAACTTCCCCGGCGGGGTGGCGGGCATGCTCGTCGTCACGCAACGTGGCACGTGTGCGCGAGTCGCGCGCGCGATCTACGGTGAGATGGCGGGAGCCGCGGCCGTCGCGATGGTGAACAACGGCCCCGGATATCCGCCCTTCGAGGGCCCGATCACGTCGAACCCGGACACTGGCATTCCCTTCACCGTGACGATCCCGTTCCTCGGCGTCCTGTTGTCGGATGGGCCGACGCTCGTCTCCGCGGACGCGGGGACGGGGACCTTGGGAGCGACCACGATCGCGAACCCCGGTTTCAAGGCGTTCGCCAGCTTCTCGTCGGCGGGACCGCAAGACCTCAATAGCGCGCTGAAGCCGGACATCGTCGCTCCGGGCGTCAGCGTCCAGTCGACCCTGATCGGTTCCGGCACCGAGGGCGCCCGGTTCTCCGGGACGTCGATGGCGACCCCGCACGTGGCGGGCATCGCGGCCCTCGTTCGAGAGGCCCATCCTTCTTGGACCGTTGCCGAAGTGAAGGCCGCAATCCTGAACACGGGCAGCTCCGACCTCGTCGCTGGATATCTGGTGCGGCGAGGCGGTACGGGGGTCGTCCAGCCGATCCCGGCCACGGAGACGAACGTGATCGCCTACTTCGATCGCGGAGCCGTCAGCCTGAACCTCGGCTTCCGCGAGCTCGGTCACGCCTTCT
>VBMN01000109.1 GCA_005878385.1 Methanobacteriota archaeon | reverse complement strand
CCTGTCGGCTTAGCACACGTCCAGGATGCATATGATCGGTATCAGTGGACGCTGTGTGACGGAGCCGAACGCTCCTCCAGCGGCCTCTACCCTTCCCCTTCGAACGCCCGCGCACGTCGAGGGTGCACGTCCGTCTCCGAGCGCAAAACGGGATGCCAAATCCGCAGAGCCCAAGATCCTCGGAGGCCCGCTTGACTATGCGATGGGCGTATTTAATTCTTGTCTCGGGAGCGGCCGCTCCCCTATCCCGGGAGGCGGAGGCCCGCTACGAAGATAAGCCGTGGCTCCGTATCGCTCCGCGTGGGCCGCGGAGGTTTCCATCGATCGAAATGGTCCGCGTACATGTGGGACCGACAGAAGCGGCGGATGGACTTCTACGATCGCCATCCGAGGCTCGGAACGGTTCCGTACTTGATCATCGGGACGCTGGTCCTCGTCCTCGCGCTCTCGACGGGCCTTTCCTTTGCGAATCCATCCGCGAAGGTATACGGCTACGCGGTCAGCCTCGTGATCATCGACGTCGGCATGGTCTTCATTGCGGGCCTCTTCGTCCTCGCGGGACGTTCTCTCTGGCGGGAGGATCGCGATTCGACGTACCTCGCCCTGGCCCTCGGGTTTTCCGGGATTCCGGTCTGGGGTCTTCTGGAAGCCGTCTGCCTCAACGGGACGGTGTTCACGCTGCTTCCGACGTTGTGCAACGCGCGGCCGAGTGCGGGATGGCTTCTTGGTGTCTGGTTCCTCGCCGTCCCGACCGTCTCGATTGTCCTCGGGTTCCGGCGCTTTCTTCGAGATCGATAGGCGCGGTCTAGGCGGGAGGACCCGCGACCTGAACGATGCGAGCCTTCCCGCGATCGACGAGGATCTGGGCGATCGTCTTCGGCAACGTCACGACGTCCTCTCTCTTGAGGCGGTACGTGGTGTCGATGCCCGCGAACGGAGGGATGTCTTCGAGCACGTGGACGAGTACGTGGTCCTTCAGGGTCGGGGCCACGGCGATCCGCTTCGTGTCCTCCGACCGGACCACGCGCATCCGCTCGGGCTCCTTCGTCGGAGGAGGAGCTTTCGAGTGAGGGGCTTGGTCCCCGGGCGTCGGCTCCGCCTTTTGCGGGACCGGGCCGAACGCGACATATGCGGCGAGCTTGTCGTAGAAGTCGGCCTCGAGGTTCACGAGGGTCTTCTTGCCGCTTTCCTCCCGGTAGACCTTCGTGACGCGTTCAAAATTGACCTCCTCCTCACCCGGCACAGGTCGAGTATCCGGCGGCCGATATATGATGGCGTCGCCGCGCAACCCTTATCGCTTTCGTGTGGTTCGGTACGATTGACGATGCACGAGACGCTTCGAGGTCGGCCCCGTTTCCGGGAGTCTCGATGATGATGGATTGGGAACAGCTGCACCAGGATCTGGAACAGGTCCTCGAAGACCTTGCGGAGAAGAATCGCCAGGCGCCGATCATCGTGGAAGGCGAATACGACCGCCGAGCGTTGCGGGCTCTCGGTCTCATGGGGGCCGTTCGGCTGATCAACGAAGGGACCACGATTTTCGGGCTCTGCGAATCCATCGCGGCCGATCATCGGGAAGCCATCATCCTGACGGACTGGGACGTCCGCGGAGGCCGTCTCGCCCGGCAACTCCGGGACGGGCTCGCGGCGAACGGTGTGCGGTTCGACGAGGAACTCCGGGCGCGCCTCACCCGCCTGTGCCGAAAGGACATCACGGATGTGGAGTCCCTGCATACGTTCATGGAGCGAGTCTCGGATCACGCCTCCTCGGGGCACCGCCACCGGGACTCGAAACGCTGGTACTCGGACCAGGTCTTCCGACGGGACCATCGCCGACGGTCTCGGAAGTGAGAATGACTCCCAAAGAATCTTTAAATAGGGCCGGCTCCAGTGGGGAAATGGGATAGCGGCCAGAACCGCGATTCATCCGTCCCACTCATCCGAATCATGCTTACCTGCCTCCTTGAAGGGAGGTCGAAAGGCCCTGCGGGGCAGCGTTGTGCGGATCGGTGGACGGGGAGCCGTGGACGGCCTATCTCGGACAACGTGATACCATGAACATCGATCCAAGTACGACTAAATATATGATCCAGGCCCGAATGGAGGCCGAAGGGATCGTGGAGAAGCCCGACGTCGTCGGCGCCGTGTTCGGCCAGACGGAAGGGCTCCTGGGTGAGGAACTCGACTTGCGCGACCTGCAAAAGGGCGGTCGCATTGGACGCATCGAAGTCGACGTGCAGAGCAAGAAAGGACGGAGCGAGGGCCTGATCCTGATCCCGTCCTCGTTGGACCAGGTGGAGACGTCCATCTTGGCCGCGGCCCTCGAGACGATCGACCGCGTCGGCCCGTGCAAGGCCACGATCAAGGTCGAGAAGGTCGAGGACGTCCGCGTGACGAAGCGGAACAAGATCATCGAGCGGGCCCGCGCCCTCCTGGCGACCATGGTCGAGGACTCGAAGACCTCTGGCTCCGACCTGCTCGACGAGGTACGACAGAGCGTCCAGGTGTCCGAGATCGTCTCGTTCGGATCCGAGCGGCTTCCGGCGGGACCGAACATCGCGGACAGCGATGCGATCATCATCGTGGAAGGACGGCAGGACGTGCTCACGCTCCTACGATCGGGCATCAAGAATGCGATTGCCGTGGAGGGGACCAACGTCCCGAAGACGGTCCAGGAGCTGTCGAAGGAACGGGCCCTGACCGCCTTCGTCGACGGCGATCGCGGCGGAGACCTGATCCTGAAGGAACTCCTCCAAGTGGCCGAGGTCGATTTCATCGCCCGCGCGCCGCGGGGGAAGGAAGTCGAGGAACTCACGCAGAAACAGATCATGAAGGCTCTGAGGAACAAGATCCCCGCCGATCAGTATGTGGAAATGTACGGGCTCTCGGGCCAGGTGTACAAGCCGGAGTCCGAATTCCCCGAGGCCAAGCCCGCCTCCCCCGTCCCGCCGCAGGGCCGGTCCGACCGTGGCACCGAGCCGCGACCGGAACCAAGGACGGAGACGCGGGCCGAAGCGCGGGAATTCCGGGAAGTGGCCCCCGTCCCGCTGACCCCCACGACGAAGGTGCTGAACCCGAAGCTCGAGAAGTACCGGGAGATGCTCGTCCAGCTCGGAGGCTCGTCGACCGCCCGCCTCCTCGATGAAGGAGACGCCGTCGTCACGGAGGTCCCGGTCCGCGAACTCGTCGAAACGCTGAAGAACGCGAAGCAGACTCGGGCCGTCGTGTTCGACGGCATCATCACCCAGCGAATCCTCGATATCGCCGCGGAAATGAACATGCATTCCGTCGTCGGGACGAAGATGGGCACGATCACGAAACAGCCTGCCGGCGTCGTCGTCTGGACCCGGAGCGACCTGGCTCCATAGGCAAGGTGGCGTTCATCGCGCGAACGAAGTTGCTCGCGGCCGACGAGGGATTCGCCCTCGACGACTTCGAGACGACGGCGGAAATCGCGATCCCGGACGATCCGTTGAAGCGCGTCGTCGGCCAGGATGAGGCCGTGAAACTGGCCCGGATCGCCGCGAACCAGCGGCGCCACTTCCTCCTCGTCGGACCCCCGGGCACGGGGAAATCCATGATCGCCCAGGCCCTCTCCCTGCATCTGCCGTCCGTCACGGAAGAAATCCGCATCGTGCACAACCCGGAGAATCCAGAACGTCCGCTCGTCGAGGTGAAGCAGCGGGACGAGGTCTTGACGGACCAGAGCCGCCTCGCCGGCGCCGAGGGGGACCTGATCGATCCCAAGGAGGCGCCGATCAACGTGGCCGAGCGCCTCGGATACAAGTGCGTTCATTGCGGGACCTACTCCTCGCCGACGGATCGGATGTGCCCGAAATGCGGTCGGCCGAAAGCGGCTTCTCAGGGGAACGCCGGGAACCCGTTCGGCGATCTTCTGGGCGGCATCTTCGAGGTCACCTTTGCCCAACTGGGCGGTCGCGATCGCGTGACGACGACGCGCCAGCAATTCGGGAAGGAAGAGGTCGTCGTGTACGAGCGCGCCGGGGACATGATCCGGGTGCTCGATCAGAAGGCCCTCGAGAAGCGCCGCGAAGTGGAGAAGGAGAGCCCGCGAAAGGTCCTGGTTCCGATCACCCGACGTCCTTTCGTGCTCGCCACCGGCGCGAGCGAGACGGAGCTCCTCGGAGCCGTACGGCACGATCCGTACGGAGGCCATCCCCAGCTCGGCACGCAGCCGTACGACCGCGTGGTTGCGGGGGCGATCCACGAGGCCCACCAGGGCGTCCTGTTCATCGACGAACTCCCGCAACTAGGGCACATGCAGCGGTTCATCCTGACCGCGATGCAAGAGAAGCGCTTCCCGATCTCCGGCCGAAACCCGCAGAGCGCGGGGGCCAGCGTGAAGGTCGAGAGCGTGCCGTGCGACTTCATCTTCGTCGGGGCGTGCAACATCCAGGACCTGCCTCACATCTTGTCCCCCTTGCGGTCTCGGATCACCGGGGCGGGCTACGAGGTGCTCGTGGAGACGACGATGCCCGACACGGATGCGAATCGGGTGAAGCTCGCGCAATTCGTGGCGCAGGAGATCGCGGTCGACAAACGGATCCCGCCGGCGTCGCGCGACGCGGTCGGCGTCGTGATCGAGGAGGCGCATCGTCGCGCGAAGGCGCTCGACAATCAGGACAAGGGCTTGAGCTTGCGACTCCGGGAACTCGGCGGCCTGATCCGCTCCGCGGGTGACATCGCGGTCACCGAGGAAGCGAAGGTGATCGACGCAGACCATGTGCGTCGGGCCGTGAAGGTCTCCCGGACGATCGAGGATCAGATCCGCGAGCGATACGGTTCCTACACGGCGGGAGTCGGGACGGACATGTCCTCCTCCCAGAGGGAGGCCTCCCCCTACCACTACTGGAACGAGCACAAGGCGGACGATGTCCAAGGGTACCAGTGAGCCGCGGGCTCAGAAGTGCTTCACCATCTTGAATCCGTCCTCCCCGTCCGTATAGAACTTGGGGAGGACCGCCGCGATCTCGAACCCGTAGCGCTTGTAGAACCGGATTGCCTCCTCGTTCGAGATCCGGACCTCGAGCTCGATCCGCCGCAGGCCGCGCATCGCGCACGTCTGGACGAACGCATCCATCATCTGACGCCCGAAGCCGCGACGCCGCCATCCGGCGGATACGGCGAACATGAGGACCCGGGCCTGGCCGTCCGAACTGATCACCGCGGCGAGGAAGCCGACCGGATGCCCGTCGAGATCGGCGATGAGAAAGCCGTCGCGCCACCAGCGGTGGATGTCCAGGTAGAGCGATGTCGGATAGTTCTCGCGGAGCGCCTCACGGACGATCGAGGCGACCGAGGGGATATCGTTCGGGACGAACGGCCGGATGCGCACGCCGCCGACCGAAGGGTCCGTTCAATTTGAAAATGCCGGTCGTCGGCAGCCTCATCCGTCGCCCCGCCGTTGGACGGACGTGCGGGCGTTCATCGAACTGTCCGGGGAGCATCCGACCCTGCCGCGGGCCGAGGCCCTGGCGGCCCTCGCGTCCGAGCGGGTCGAGGTCCGAACGGCCTCGTTCGACAACCAAGTCCTTCGGATCGATGCGGTCGGACCCGTCGAACGAGCGGTCCATCGCCTCGGGCTCGCTCACCTCGTGTCCGAGGAACTGGTTTCCGGCGATTTCGACGCCATCCGTGCGTTCGCCCAGGAATCCGACCTCCACGGCCGGACCTTCCGTGTCCGATCTCGAGGCCTCGGCATCGACCTTGATCCGCTTGCCCTCGAAGGTCCCCTCGGAGCGGATTTTGGCCGCACCGGCGAGGTGGATCTCGATCAACCAGCCGTGGACTATCGCCTCCTCGTCGGCGAGGAATTTTTCCTGGGCCGCGTGATTCATCGGGTTGACCGCGCGCGCCTCGAGGCGACGAAGGTCGCGCACCGATCCTTCTCCCTCCCGATTTCCCTCCACCCCAAGTTCGCCCGCGCGCTCGTGAACCTTGCCCAGGTACCGATGGCCGGCACGGTCTTGGACCCCTTCTGTGGCACGGGCGGCGTACTCCTAGAGGCCGCGGCGATTGGACTCCGTCCGATCGGACTCGATCGCGACCGGAGGATGGTCGTCGGGTGCCGCTCCTCCTTGCGGGAGGCGCGCGCCGAAGATCGACTCGGGATGGCGGATGCGGGACAGCTTCCTCTGCGAGCGGGGAGCGTCCACGGAATCGCGACGGACCCTCCCTACGGCCGAGCGGCTTCGACGCGGGGTGAGTCGATTAAGAGCCTCTACCGTCGGGCGTTCCGCGCCGTCCGGGACTTGATGCCCTCCGGAGCGCACGTCGCGATCGTCCTGCCCAACGAAGCGATGATTGACTTGTCGTCCGAGCCTCTCGAATTGATCGAGACGCACGCGCTCCGCGTCCACCGGTCCTTGGTGCGGCACTTCTGCGTGTTCGTCAGCTCGTGATCTGCAGCATGATCACCAGGTCTTGTTGCGCCGCGCCATCGGGTGTCGTCGCATGCACTTCGAAGGTCACGGTCGCCGGGAGCGAGGAGGTGCCCCACGAGGACGGGGCGGTCACGTTCAGGTCAAGCACCGCGCGTTGGACCGCATTCAGCCGGAATGTCAGAGTGTCCGTACTCACGGGAGTCGTGGCGGTGCCGATCCGAAACGCCGTGAATCGGATCACGAAACCGAATTCGTTGAGGTTGTTCTGTCTCAAGTTCACGACTACATTTTCGGATGCCGGTCCGGTATTGTTGAGTGCGAACATCAGGTGGATCGACGAGGCCAGGACAATCGTCGCATTGATCGGGAACGGAAACCCGGTCACAGCCTCGAACGCGAGGCCCCGTTGTGTCCCGGCGGACGCGAATGGCTGGGGGACGAAGGTGACGATCAAGATTGCGACCGCGACGATCCCGACGAGTTTCCGTCCTGGGTCGAGCCGCGTGAGGTCGTTGAGTGGGGGCGGATGCCTCACTCCCAACATGAAGATCAGGAACCCGAAGATGAACCAGCCCGGATAGAAGACGCTCATCCCGAATAGGATGAGGACGGCCGCCCAGCTCACGTAGAACTGCCGTCGACCGAGGAGCGCGCGGGCGACGTGACCGCCGTCCAGTTGTCCTGCGGGAAGCAGGTTGATGGCGGTCACGAAGAGACCGACCCATCCCGCGAAGGCCAGCGGATGCAGGGCGAAGGAACTCGGAACAGGGAAGAACAAGGACAGCAGCGAGAACAGGATGGAGGGCCGGATTGCTTCGCCCACCGCGGTCGGTGATACCGCGGGCGAGGCGGCCGATAAGGCGAGGCCCGCCAGCGTGACGGGGATCGCGATCGCAAAGCCGACGAGCGGCCCCGACACCCCGATGTCCAGGAGGGCGCGCCGGTTCGGGATCGGATCGCGCATGCTGATGAAGGCACCGAGCGTCCCGAGAGGCGGGACCGACGGCAGGAAGAACGGGAGCGAGGCGCGCACGTGGTAGCGCTTCGCGACGACGTAGTGGCCCATCTCGTGGCATCCGAGGATCGCGAACAGGGGAAGGGAGAAGAACAGGGCCCCATACCCGATCGATTCGGCCGAGAGGATCGGCTTGCCTGAGTAATCCGCCCAGTTCCATGCGCCGCCGAAGAACACGATCGTGAGGATCGTCAGAATGAGCAGGATCACGTTCACGCGGACCCCGGCGAACCGCGCCTTCGGCCGCCGTTGGACGTGGACCAAGGTCTCTCCCTTCTCCTGCGTGATCGTCGGGATGTAGTCCTTCGGCACCAACTCTTGACGGAGCCCGTCGAACGGCGCATCGATCCCCGTGGGAGGGACGCGCACTTGGAAGGTGAGCGCGAGGGGCGTCACGATCACGCCGTACACGTCAAAATGCTTCACCACGAGGCTCCGGATCGACTCGACCTCGGCCTCCGCGGAGAGCACGTCGCGGCCAACCTTCCCCTGCAGATAAAGGTGCGCGGGTTACACCGGCCGGGCGCCGAGAAGCCACAAGATGAGCGCCGTGCCGATGCCCGCAGCGGCGAACCGCAGTCCCGTCACCAGGACGCGCTCTCGGACGAGATTCCCGAGGTATACGCCCAGCAGGAACAGGATCACGAGCGTGATCACGATGGCGAGGATCGTCGCGGTCCGTGCGTCGAGGAACACGAACGGGAGGATCGGAAGGAGCCCGGCGATCAACGGCGCGATCCCATGGACGATCGCGCTGAGGATGGCCGCGAACTGGAAGGCCTCTCGATGTTCCTCACTCAGTCGGGCCAGCATGGCCCGTTCGATCGTGCGGATGTCGAGTTTCTTTTCGACCCGCTCCGCCTCGTAGGCGCCCACGGCGCTGCTCACGGCGAGGGCAATCGCCGCGCCGAAGGAAGCGGAGAGGACGAGCGCCTTGTGTTCCTCGAGGGTGCCGAACGCGGACGCGCCGATGATGATTCCAAGGACTGTCAGGGCGCCGTCGAACGCACCGATCACGAAGTAGCGGCGGATGATCGGGCCGACGTTCGTGATCTCGTCGTACTCCCGGAGTCGACGGCGCCAGGCCCGGAGGTCCATGTCATCCGCTCTGGATCCCGAGTTTCTTCCGGATGAGTTCCTCGAGTTGCACGGCGGCCGCCCTCGCCTGATCGAGGTTCGGGAAGCTCGCCTCCGCAAAGTCCTCTTTCCCGCCGCCTTTTCCGTGGAACAGGGGCGCCACCGTCCGGACCAGTTCCGCGGCGTCGATCGGGACGTCCTTCCCCCGTGTGACGACGAGTTTCACGTCGTTCGGCGCCTTCGCCCAGTAGATCCCGGTGGCGTGCGCCTCCGACGCGGTTGCTTTCGACATGGACATCATGAAGCCCACGCCTTGCGAGACCTCATCCTTCACGATGGGCCAGGCACCCTTCGCGGTGTTGATCTCTTCGCGGGTCTTCGCCACCGCCTGCTCGTTCGTCGTTCGTTGGGAGAGCTTGCGCAACTCCTTCCACTCCGCCACGAGCCGCTCCGTAGCGGAGACGACCTGGTCCGTTGGGACGCTGAGGATGTCCGCGGCCCGCCGAAGATCGTCGCTCTGCTTCCGCATCGCCTCGAGGGCTCCCTTGCCCGCGGTGTACTCGAGTCGGACGACACCATCCTGGATGCGGGTTGAACGGAGGATCTTGATGAGCGACACGTCGCTCGTCCGCGAGACGTGTGTCCCGCCGCAGGCCTCCACGTCCCACTTCGGGATCTCAACGACACGCAGTTCGCCGCCGGGAACGGAGCCGCCCTGATACAGTCGGAATCCGAATTTCTTCTCGGCCACATCGCGGGCCATCACCTTCGCGCGAACTTGATGGTGACCGAGCACCTCGGCGTTCGCGAGTTCCTCGATGCGGGCGACTTCCGCCTCCGTGAGCGCGTCGTAGTGGGTGATGTCGAGTCGCGCCAGGTCCGGGGCTTTGTGGGCCCCGGCCTGCCAAATGTGATTGCCGAGGACCTTCCGGGCGGCGCCTAGGACGATGTGCGTCGCGGTGTGGTTCCGCATCAGGGCCTCGCGGCGCTCCCCGTCGATCATGCAGGCGACGCGCTTCTTCAGGAGCGGGGCGGCGTCGCCGCGCACGAAATGGAGGACCGAGGTCCCGACCTTCTGGACGTCGTAGACTTCATGATCCGCAATGGTACCGTGGTCGGCCTCCTGGCCTCCGCCCTCCGGGTAGAAGTACGTCTGGTCCAACACGACCACATCGCCCTCCACGGCGAGGACCTTCGCGCGGAAGGACCGCTTCCGCTTGTCTTCGTAGACGCGGAGCTTCGTCGGAGGGAGATCTCCTGATACCTCGATTTTCTTCGCGGTTTCCGCGGTGGCCGGGCGGTCGTGGCGGGCCGCCACCCGCGCATAGAAGTCATCCGGGATCTCGACGGGCAGTTCCGTGAATTCGCGCACGACATCGGGATTCAGGCCATGGCTATCATATAGCTGGATGAGCGTGTTGACGTCGAATCCCTTGCCCGCGCCCTTGAGGTCCTCTGCGATCTTGGCGACCGTGGCGCGGCCCTTCTCGAGGGTCTCCATGTACCGAGCCTCCTCGACCTTCAGCAACTTCAGGATGTCGCCCTTGTTGAACCAGAACTCCGGATAGTCCTCGCGGATCTGGTCGATCATGAAGCTGACCGTGTCTCCCGCAGTACGCGGTCGTCCACTCGCTTCGCCCCGGTCGCCCGCTTCAGGTACGCGAGGGCGTCGCCGAAGACGGCCTCGTACGCCGACGTGGTGCCTTGGGAGAGCCACGTGAGGCGCTCGAGCCCGTAGCCGGTGTCGACGACGGTCGTGTCCATCGGCACGCGATGCCCATTCACATCCCGGTTCTGCATGAACACGAGGGTCGCTGCCTCCGCTCCACCGAAGACGACCTCGAGGCAGGGCCCGCTGTTCCCGCCGCCCTCCCACCAGGATTCCTTGTACCGCACGATCGCCGGATCGACGCCGAGTCGTTCCGTGAGAAAGAGTTGGCAGAGCTCGACCGTGTGGTCTTTCCAATAGATCGGATGATCGGGGAAGTTGAACGCGTGGTGCGCCATCATCTCGAACAGCGTGAAGTGCTGGCCCGTTTTCCCGACGTTGTCGATGTCGATGAACCGGACGCAGGGCTGGCTGATCGCGAGCGGATTCGCGGGCGGGCTCGCCTGCCGGCTGATCACCCAGGGCTGGAACGGATAGACGCTCGCTTGGACGAAAAACACGTCGTCCCGCCAGCGAGCAACGATCGGGTAGCGCTTCACCCGCGCATGGCCGTTCTGTTCCAAGAAGGAGAGAAAGTCTTCGCGCATCGCCCGGTACGTGAGTTTTTTCTTGAATGGCGGACTGCCAATGAAATCGTATTCTTGACACGGCGCTTCGCCGCACGTCTCATGATGGCCGAGGGACCAGAAGGCTTTCCCGCACTTCCCGCACGTCTGGCGGGTGAATCCCTGTTTCCGGAAAAGCTCGACCTCGTATTCGCTCTCCGGCATTTCGTTCTCCGAACGGACGGCGGGCCTTAAAGGTTCTCGGAAGCGAAATCTGTCGCGCCAAATTCTCGTCGGTTTCGCGTCTGCTCCACGGGATTAAGTACGCGGCAGTCGATGGAGGATGGGGGAATGGCTTGGAGCAACGGCCGACCGGCGCGTTCATCCTGTCCCTGATCGGCAGCCTCTTCGTCTTGGTGGGTGCCATCCTCGGGTACCTACTCGTTTCGACGGGTTCCGTCGGTCCCATTTCCGCGGGTCTCGTCCCGGCGCTCGCGAGCGTGACGGTCGCCTTCGGGACCTTGATGATCATCGCGAGCACGCTCCTGTACCTCCGGCCCGAGTTGCACATGATCTGGGGCGTCATCGTGCTCGTCCTGGCCATCGCCAGCACGACGGGAATCTTCGTCGGTGCCGCAGGGTTGGGCGTGGGCGTTGTGGGGATCGCCTTCGGAATCATCGGCGGCATGTTCGCGATTTCCTGGCGACCGGGGGCTGGCATGCCCGGATTCACATCGGCCGGCGCGCCTTACCGGGTTTGTGGACATTGCGGACGATCGATCTCGGTAAGCTTCGCACATTGTCCGTTCTGTGGAGCACCCGCGATGACCGCGACGCCGCCCGCGCGCGACGAACCATACGCATCTCAACGTCGGTGATGGGCTAGCGGAGTAATTCTCGCGCGATGACGATCCGCTGGATTTCGCTCGTCCCCTCGCCGATCTCCGTGAGCTTCGCATCCCGGAGCATCCGTTCCACCGGATAATCGGCGACATATCCATAGCCGCCGTGGATTTGCACCGCTTTGTTCGTGACGAACGAAGACATCTCACTCGCGTACAGCTTCGCCATCGCGGCTTCCTTCTTGAACGGCAGCCCGCGGTCCTTCCGCCACGCCGCACGCCGGACGAGTGCACGGCCCGCGTCGATTCGGGTGGCCATGTCAGCGAGCATGAACTGAATCGCTTGATGGTCTGCAATGGGCTTCGAGAACTGGATGCGATCTTTCGCATACTTCACCGATTCTTCGAACGCTCCCTGCGCGATCCCAACGGCCATCGAACCGATGCCGATCCGGCCGCCATCGAGGATCTTCAGGGCGTTGACGAATCCCTCGCCCTCGAGCCCGAGGAGCGCCTCCATCGGAACGTGGCAATCCGTCAGGATGACCTGCGAGGTGGCGCTGCCGCGGACCCCGAGCTTGTCCTCGACCTTCCCGATGGAAAGTCCTGGATCGCCCCGCTCCACGACGAATGCGCTGATCCCGCGGAGATCGTGCCCGTGCACAGCGAGTTGTGGGCGGCCATGATCAGCGCATGCGAGCCGCACACCCGCGCGATCTCCTCGATGCCGATCGCGAGGGCGAGAGCGTCCAGTCCCGCGCCCTCGTACTCCGTCGGGATCGCGACACCGAGGAAGCCGAGGCCCGCCATCTTCGCGACGGTCGCCTTGGGAAACTCGCCGATCTTGTCGACATGGGCCGCGACCGGTCGGACTTCCTTCTCCGCGAAATCCCGGACCGTCTGCCGGATCATCTCGTGTTCGGAGTCGAGCTCGAAGTCCATCCCGTCTCGGCAGGTCGTAACGCGGACGCGCTCTTAGGACTTCGCTCTCATGATTGCGGAGAGGCGGGTCAGGGATCGGGAGATTGTTCCGGAATTCTCGGAGTTCGGCGTCGCTGATCCCCCATCGCGCCGAGGACCTCTCGGCCTTCCCGGAGGAGGTCGACCGCGGCGTTCCGCTCGCGTGTCACGTAGTCGATGATATCCGAATAACGGCCCGCGAGATACATTCGCGGCACGCGGGCCCCGCTCTCCTTGTCCGCGAAATTGTGGAGGCTGGATCCCGAAAGCGAGCCGCGGTTCAGCATGACAAGGATCGGCCCGAGGTCGACGTACGGTTTCGTGAACCAGAAGTACCGGAGCTTCGCGAGGTCCCATTCGATCAGCTTCCATTTCGTCGCGCGCTCGAGGAGGAATGTGAGGTCGAAGCGCAATCGGTTCCCGACCGGAACAAAGTCCCACGTCGGTTCCAGGACGCCTTTGTCGAGGGCCATCTGGATCACCTGCTTCTCCCCCCACTCCCACTCCGCGACCACCTGGAAGGGACCGACGGCTGAGAGGTCGTCCGCCAGAGGCTGATACTGGATCGTTACGATCCGGTCCTGCTGGGGATCGTCCCCGGTCGTCTCGATGTCGAAGTAGTAGAGAGGCAAACGGAACCCGTTCCGCCTGAAACATCGTCGGCAGCGGGCTTAAGGCCTTTGCCTACACGGCGCGTACGACAGTCTTTTGTGCGGTCCCGGATTTCCCGCGTCGGGACTCGTCCAAGAGGGAGGCCATGCGGGTCGGGATCATCGGCATCGGGATGACGGCGTTCCGTCCGTCGACGCCTGAGTACAGTTGGAAGGAGCTCATGTTCGAGGCCGCGTCCCGCGCCTATGCGGACGCCGGCATCGATCCGCGAACCGACGTCGATTCGTTCCTCACCTGCGCCGAGGACTACTACGAGGGCTTCGGGATCTTCGACGAGTTCGTCCCGGATCAACTCGGCGCAGCGCTGCGACGGATGTGCACGGTCTCGGGCGACGGGCTGCAGGGGCTCGCGAACGCGTTCATGCAGATCCAGACGGGCCTCGTGGAGGTCGCCGTCGTCGAGGCGCACAGCAAAGTCTCCGATGTCCTCACGCTCGAGGGCATCGTAGAACACGGCTTGGATCCGATTTGGAACAAGCCGCTCGGCGGTCATCCGTTCGTGGTCGCAGGGCTCGAGGCGGACGCATTCCTCCGCGGAACTCGAACCACTCCGAAGGCGCTCGCGGCCGTCGTGGCGAAGAACCGCGGGAACGCCCTTCGGAACCCCCTCGCCGCCTACGCCGCGAACGTGGACGTGGAACAGGCCCTCGAGTCCGAGGAGCGCTTCTCGCCCCTCCGGGCTCTCGACATCGCGAATCCCGCGGACGGCTGTATCGTCCTCGTCCTCGCGTCGGAGCGGGCGGCGACGCGCTTGCATGCGAACCCGGTCTGGATCCGCGGCATCGGTTGGGCGACGGATTCACCGAGCCTCGAGACGCGGGACTGGACCCAGGCCGCATACGCTCAACTCGCGGCGCAGATGGCCTATCGCCTGGCGAAGGTCCGGCGGCCCGCGTCGGAGATCGGGTTCGCCGAACTCGACGATCGGTTCTCGTACAAGGAGCTCCAACATCTCGAGGCCCTGGGCCTCGCCAAGAAGGGAGAAGCGGGACGCAAGGCGATGAGCGGTGAGTATGCGGTGGACGGCCGGTTCCCGGTGAACTCGTCCGGCGGCTCGCTCGGCTGTGGCAACGTCTTCGAGGCGACGGGTCTCCACCGGGCCGCCGAGGTCGCCCTCCAGCTGCCCGGAGAGGCCGGGACGCACCAGAACATGAAGGGCGAATACCTCGCGGACGGCTGCGGCGCTTATCGGAAGCCGTACACGCGGGTCTTCACCGGCGGCGGGACCGGCGTCTTCAGCACGATCGCGGGCTGGTGGCACGTGGCCTCGGGCCTCGCCGACGTGGTCCTGGTCGTGAACGAGGAGAAGATGTCCTCCTGCCAGCCGCACCCGCAGAGCGTCTTCGCGCACATCTGGGACCCGATCCTCGACCGGCCGTTGAAGCCGAACCTGGTGTGGATCTTCGCGATGGAGATGAACCGCTACATGCACGTGCACGGGGTGAAGAAGGAAGACATCGCCCGCGTCGCGGTGAAGAACAAGCGGAACGCGGTCGGCCATCCGTGCGCCCAGCTGGCGGATGCCCACATCACCGTGGAGGACGTCCTGGCGAGCGAGGTGATGGCTTGGCCCGTGCAGCGATTGGACATCAGCCCTCCGAGCGACGGGGCCTCGGCCGTGGTCCTCGCGTCGGAGGACTTCATCCGCCGCCGGAAGATCAAGGACCGTGCGTGGATCTCTGGGGTCGGCTGGTGCATCGATTCCACAATGTGGACGGACCGGGATTTGGTGTTCCCGGAGTACGTGGCGCGGGCGGCGAAGCAGGCGTACAAGATGGCGAAGATTTCGGACCCGCGGAAGCAGATCGACTTCGCCGAACCCTACGATCCCTTCGACTACAAGGAACTCCACCACCTCGAGGGCCTGTTGCTCGCGAAGAAAGGAGAGGCGCCGATCCTCACGCGGGAAGGCGTCACGGAGCGGGATGGAGACCTGCCCGTCTGTCCATCGGGCGGCCTCCTCGGGGTGGGCAATCCGATCGCCGCGACGATGGGCATGAAGATCGGGGAGCTGTTCTGGCAGCTCACGGGTCAGGCGGGGAAACGGCAGATCCCGCGGGAGGTCCACACCGGTG
>VBMN01000108.1 GCA_005878385.1 Methanobacteriota archaeon | reverse complement strand
GCGATCTCGTTCGCGTCGGCATCTCTCCGGCTCGGGATGAAGGCGGCCATGCCGCCAATTGCGTGGGCCCCGCGACGATGGCACGTCTTCACGAGGAGATTCGTGTACGCCCGCATGAAGGGGACCGTCATTGTCACCTGCGCGCGATCGGGCAGGATGAATTCCTTCCGACCCCGGAATTTCTTGATGATGCTGAAGATGTAGTCCCATCGGCCCGCGTTCAGACCCGCGGCGTGGTCTCGCAGCTCGTAGAGGATCTCCTCCATCTCGAAGGCCGCCGGAATCGTCTCGATGAGGACGGTGGCCTTCACAGTACCGGCCGGAATCCCGAGGGCGTCCTCCGCGAATCGGAACACGTCGTTCCAGAGGCGAGCCTCACGATGGCTCTCCATCTTCGGCAGATAGAAGTACGGGCCTGTGCCGCGAGATCGAAGCTCCTTCGCGTTGTGGAAGAAGTAGAGTCCGAAGTCCGCGAGGCTTCCGGAAATGGGTGTGCGATCGACCAGCACGTGCTTCTCCGGCAAGTGCCAACCGCGGGGCCGAACGAGAAGAGTCGCGGTCTCCCGGTTCAGGTGATAGGCCTTGCCTTCGGAACTCGTGAATTCCAGGGTGCGTCGCACCGCGTCGAGCAGGTTCAATTGGCCATCGACGACGTTCCGCCAGGAGGGCGTGTTCGCGTCCTCGAAGTCCGCCATGAACACCTTGGCTCCCGAGTTCAGGGCATTGATCATCATCTTCCGGTCGGTTGGCCCGGTAATCTCGACCCTGCGATCGCGCAAGTCCGCAGGGAGCGGTCCGATCTTCCACGAGCCCTCGCGGACGGACGCGGTCTCCGGAAGAAAGTCGAAGGTGTCGCCCTGATCGATCCGAGCCTGGCGCTCGGCCCGACGTCGCAAGAGGTCCTGACGCGTCCGATCAAAGTGTCGATGCAGGTCCGCGAGGAACTCGAGGGCTTCGCGAGTGAAGAGCGTGGTGTCGCGCCCAATGAGCGGAGCCCGGATTTCCACGCCGTTGGCAGTTGAAGGGTTCATGCAGTCCTCGATCCGACCCGCCTCATGTCGCCTTCGAGACCTATCATCCTTTCGTCCAGCTCGGGTGTCACGTGCGTCCGGCCTTGACGGATGGTTCCTTGCCTCTCACGTGCGACCGGCGCCATCAGGCTCGACCGGCGAATGCCGGCTCAATCTCCTTCGCAGCGAGAGTCCCTAGGGGTAGCGATGGAACCGATGGAGCCAAAACCTATTGCCTTCGAGGGACATGGAGCTGCGACAGGGGCGAGCCCGGGGGAAGGGACGATGACGACGCACGTGACGTTCGCGACGCGCGCCCCCGGTCCACTCCAAGACTTGACCTTGCGCCGGCCCGGCCTCGCAATCGACGCGTACCCGCTCGGCGGACTCCTTCTCCTTCGTTGCCTTGGCAATGCCGAGGGAATCGAACGCTCATCGGAACTCCGAGACTCCGGGCGCCAGATCTTGTACCATGCTCAATCCGGGGAAGAAATCACTCTGCTCTTGGACGGAGGGAAGGACGAGGAGGAGACGATTGCCTCCCTCGCGGACGAGAACGCGCACGTCGTCTCCCCGATCCGGTGGCAGCGCGGAGAGGCCTTGATCACCATGGTCCTCGAGGACGGGACGGACCCCCGCGCGCTCCTCGAGCGGTTTCCGGACGCGCGACTCGTCTCGAAGCGACGACCCGCGGAGCGGCAGGGAGCCCGCAGCTCGCTTTCCTCACCCCTCTTCCTGCCGAAACTGACGGAGAAGCAGGCACGTGCCCTCCTCGCCGCCTTCGAGGCCGGCTACTACGAATTCCCTCGGAACGTCACGACCGAGGATGTGAGCGTGTCGTTGGGAATCGCGCGAAGCACGTTCGAGCAACACCTGAACCGAGCGGAACACCATGTGATCCGCGCCATGATCCCGCTCGTCCGGATGCGTTCCGGTCGCCCGCCCGCAGAGGCCCTCGAAGTGTATTCCAAGTTCAGCCGGGAACTCGGTCTCTA
The DNA here is from genome assembly GCA_005878385.1 of Methanobacteriota archaeon. Classification (GTDB taxonomy): domain Archaea; phylum Thermoplasmatota; class Thermoplasmata; order RBG-16-68-12; family RBG-16-68-12; genus RBG-16-68-12. The sequence goes on along the minus strand of VBMN01000108.1, from coordinate 6,326 downwards.
CGTGCAGCTGGAGGTCCTCGGAGACCGAGTGGCCAGCGTGCGGCTCGCACGGTCGGCCCCAAAGGAGAGCGTCGGTTCGGATCATCCATATCTGGCTCGGATCCTGGAGCACGTCCGCACGGGGAAAGACGACCTCACGGACATTCCCCTCCATCTCGAGGTCGGACCGTTCGAACGCGAGGTCCTCGACTTCCTGCGTACGATCCCCGCGGGTCGGACGATCACCTACGGGGAAATTGCAAGGCAACTCGGCCGGCCGGGGGCCAGCCGGTCCGTGGGCACCGCCTGCGCCCGGAACCCGGCGGTCATCGTGATCCCGTGTCACCGGGTCGTCCCGAAATCCGGAGGCCTCGGTAGCTACTCGAGCGAGGGTGGCGTGGAGACCAAGCGCAAACTGCTCGAACGGGAGGGCGCGCGCATCCCCGATGCTCCCGCCCCGTCCCAGGTGGAGAATCCGAGAGGTCCCGGGAAGCGGAGTGCTCGGACCCGCCTGACCTGAGTGGAATGCTCCCGACCTCGGACGGCGGGTGAGGGAAAGGATTCAATCTTGCGGAAGCCATGCGGGCCGCGATGGCAGCGAAAAAGAAGCGATCCAAGAAGGCGGCGAAGAAAAAGGCCTATTACTCCGGGCGCAAAGAGAAGCGCGCCAAGAAGCGATAGTCGTCGGGCTCAGAGGCGGGGCACGGCCTTCGGGTCGTCGTATCGAAACGACTCGAGCCTTCCGCGGGGGACCGGGATGACAATCCGGGACACCATCCCGTGGAGCGAGTACGGGAGGCGGATGAGCCGCATCTCACCGGAGGTCACCCATTCGTCGAGGGCATAGCGACGCGCGAATCCCCTGGCGATCGTCGCTCGCTCCTTCCGCGTCAGTGGGAAGGCGGCATCGTCAAACACGTGGATATGGAAACCGCGGCCCGAGTACACGACTCGGAGGCGGCTCCACTCGCGCTCGAGCTCGTCGAACAGGTCCGCCGCCTGCCTTCGAATTTCCTCGAACTCCCAGTCGCAGAAGGAGAGGCCCTGGTGTCGGGCCATCTTCGCCCTGATGTCGCCGTGAATCGGGCAATCCAGGTTCTCCGGATCCAAGTCGAATGCGAGTTCTTGGCCGCGAAAGAACCGGCTCTGCCAAGCATGCGCATAGTCGAGGTGAGCCGATCGCGTCGTCTCTAGCGGCGCATAGACGTTCCGATCGTAGTAGACGCCCTCCGGCAGGTAACGCAACAGATACGGCCGGAGCTCCCACACGTCCTCGACATCATCGATCACGAGCGGGACATTCTTGAGATGGCGGAACCGACGGGGATAGATGCCCGAATGGCGTCCGAGGATCAGGGCATACACCCGGCCAGCCTTCGGACGGGCCATCCAGGTCGCGGCCGCACGGTAGTCCATCTTCGCAGCGTAGAAGCGACGGCGCTCCCCGAGCGAGGTCGGTCGAAGGTTCCCCGGCAGTTCGTACTTCGGCCGTACCACGCGGGGGAATCAGGCCTTCGGGTAAAAGCCTCCCCTGTGAGCCGAGGAAGGGACGGAATTCAGGGCGAATCGTCGGGATTCCATGCCACGTGAGCTCGTTCGTCGAGCGCGTCGAGGCGGGCCATGTCCGGTGACTTGATCTCGAAGCCGAAGACGTCCGCGTTCTCACGAATTCTCTCCGGGCGGACGGACTTCGGGATCACGACGAGCCCGTGTTGGAGGCTCCACCGGATGAGGATCTGCGCGGGTGTCCGGCCATACTTCGCGGCGATTTCCGTGATGACCGCATGCTTGAGGCGACGTCCCCGCGTGAGCGGGCTATACGCCTCCAGCTGGATGCGATGCTTCTCGCAATATCCGAGGAGTTCTCGCTGGTAGAGGAACGGATGGAACTCGACCTGGTTCACCGATGGGGGAACCGGCGTGGTGGGCAGAAGTTCCTCCAGATGCGGGACCGTGTAGTTGCTCACGCCGATCGACCGCGCCAGCCCTTGCTCCCGGATCTTCAGGAGCGCCTTCCACGATTCGTCCCGCAATCGAGGCACGGGCCAATGAATCAGGTAGAGGTCCACGTACTCGAGACCGAGTTCGCGGCGGCTCCCCTCGAAGGCGCGCAAGGCGGCGTCGAATCCGTGATCGCTGTTCCAGAGTTTCGTCGTGACGAAAATCTCCTCGCGCGGGATGCCGCTCTCTCGCACCGCGGCCCCCACGTCTCGCTCGTTCCCGTACATTTTCGCCGTGTCGATTAGGCGATAACCGGATTCGAGCGCAGACGAGACCGCCTTCCGAGTCTCTTTCCCGGAGGCCGCTTGCCAAACGCCGAGGCCCAAGACCGGAATCTTCGATCCGTCGTTCAGTGTCATCCGCGATTCCATTGTCAGGGCCATGGCGGCGGAGACCTCGGGCGCGCTACTTGAATCTTGACCGCGGTCGTTCGACTTCGGATCTCTTCCTTGGAACGGCGAATGGTTTCTTCACCACGACCGGATCGCGACTAGCGAGCCATCCATCCATAGAAAGGGGCAAGAGTGATCCCAGCTCTTCTGGGTCGGGATCTTCGTGGCCGCGACCTTCGGGTGTCAGAGCATGGTCGAACGCTTGCGAATCGTCCTCGTCCGAAGACCGGACGATTCGTTCGCCACTCCGGAACCGAAAGCCTGGGGTTACACCGCAATACCGGACCTCAAGGCCGCGAGAAGAGAGCATGACGCGTTTGTCGCCCTGATCCGGGCGTCCGGCGCCGAGGTCTGGTATCACAACGAGCCGCAAAAGGGGAAGGCGGATGCGATCTTTGTCCACGATCCCGTGATTGTGACGGATGGCGGCGCGATCGTCCTCCGGATGGGCAAGGAGCTTCGGCGCGGTGAAGAGGTCTCGATCGCGAAGAGCCTTGATCGGCACGGCGTGCCCGTCCTCGGGTCGTTGCGATCCCCTGCCACCGCCGAGGGAGGCGATCTCCTCTGGGTCGCACACGATCTCCTGGCGGTCGGTCAAGGTTTTCGGACGAATCCGGAAGGACTCAAGCAGCTTAGCGCCCTTCTCGAGGCATCGGGGATTCGAGTGGAGCCCGTCCCGCTCCCGTACTACAAGGGACCGGAGGCCTGCCTCCATCTGATGTCGCTGATCAGCCTCGTCGACGAGGATCTAGCTGTTGTCTATCCGCGGCTTCTGCCGGCCGGCCTTCGCATGACTCTGAAAGAAGTCGGGTTCGATTTCATCGAGGTTCCGGACCAGGAGTTCGACAGCATGGCCCCGAATGTCCTAGCGGTCGGTCCGAGGAACTGCATCATGATAGAAGGGAATCCGATTACGACGCAACGACTCATGGACGCCGGCTGTCGAGTCCGCACATACCAGGGAAACGAGATCTCCTTAAAGGCCGAGGGCGGTGCAACCTGCCTGACACGCCCGATCCTACGCACCCGATGAATCAGATTGAAGTCACTCGGGCATCGTCATCCCCAGGAGCCCCATCTCGTGCGCGAGCGTCTCGCGAAGACCGCTCTCGAGCGGGCGCGGCTCGAAGCCGAGCGATCGACGTGCCTTCTCGCTGTTCCCGAGGTACGTGACGCCCGCAAGGTCTCGGAGTCGTTCGGAGCGCGTCAATCGCGCGAGACCGCGAAGGAGTGGCGGGGAGATTTGGATACGCGGCGCCGGGATTCCGGTGATCCGCTCGGCGATCTGGAAGGCTTCGACCAGCGAGTGCCTCGGTCCGGCGATGATGTACGATTCCCCAGCGACTCCCTTGTCCATCGCGAGAAGGTGCCCCCGGGCGGTGTCCTCCACGTGGGCCCAGCAGTAGGCGGTCTCTTTCGGTAGAGCGGTCAATCGGCGGCGGAGATAACGCACGAAGGTCGGCCGGACCTCGCTCGTGTCTCCAGGGCCGTAGTTCAGGCCCGGTTGGACGATCACTAGCGGGAGGCCTTCGCGCATCATGGGTTCGGCGACCTCGTAGTGGGCGACCCACTTCGTTCGATCGTATTCTGTGAGCCAGGGGCCTTTTCCATCGTGATGGTACGTCTCGTCCACGAGCCGACCATGCGTGTCGGAGAACACCGCGAGCGTGCTCGTGTACACGCCCTTGGGGATGTGCAGTTCCTTCATCGCATTCAAGACGTTCCGCGTGCCGACGACGTTGACGCGTTCGCCCTCCCCGCGGGCCCTCGTCCCGATCTTGTACCAGCCCGCGATGTGGAAGACGCCGTCCACCCCGGTCATCGGGCCCCACAACGATTCGGCGACCGTGACGTCTCCCGGGCGGACGTCGACTCCGAGCTTTCGCAGGTCCTGAGCCTGGGACGGATTCCGGACGACCGCGATGACCTTGTGGCCCGCCTGGATGAGCTGCCGCACCACGCGACCGCCGATGAAGCCCGTGGCCCCCGTCACGAAGTACTTCGTCCAAATCCCCCCCGTCCGTTCTGTATGGACGGCGGGTATTTGACAACCGGGGCCTGACGGGGAATGATCGTCGAGACGATTCGCGTTAACCTTATTCGAGGTTGAATCGCACCGGATCCCATAAACCGCCAACGGTCAACCTTCATAGGTCACGAGGTTTTCTCGGCCGTCGAAGGCACCCCATGGCCGAATCGCTCGCCCGCCAATTAATTCGCTCGCACCTTGCCGAAGGGAAAATGGATCCCGGGGAAGAGATCGCGCTGAAGATGGACCAAGCCCTCCTCCAAGATGCGACCGGCACGCTGGCCTGGCTTCAGTTCGAGCAGATGAAGAGGCCTTCCGTCACGATTCGTCAGGCGACCCAATACATCGACCACAACATCTTGCAGACCGGATACGAGAACGCGGACGACCACCGATTCCTGCGGAGCGTCTGCCAGAAATACGGCGCGGTCTTCTCCGGCCCCGGGAACGGCATCAGCCACTGGGCCCACATGGAGGCCTTCGACATCCCAGGCGAGACGATGCTTGGGTGCGATTCTCACACGCCCCACGCCGGCGCGTGCGGCATGCTAGCCATCGGAGCCGGTGGCTTCGAAGTCGCGAACGTGATGGCGGGCGAGCCGTACCGCGTGACGATGCCCGAGGTCGTCAACGTTCGGCTGACGGGGAAGTTCAAGCCGTGGGTAAGCGCGAAGGACGTGATCCTGGAACTCTTGCATCGGTTCGACGTGAAGTGGGGTCGGAACAAGGTCCTCGAGTACACGGGACCAGGGCTGAAGGAACTCGCGGTCCCTGCGCGCGGCACGATCGCAAATATGGGGACGGAACTCGGTGCGACCGCCTCGATCTTCCCCTCCGATCCTCTGACGAAACAGTTCCTCACTGGACAGGCTCGAGGGAAAGACTTCCATCCGCTCACCGCCGACGCCTCCGCCGGGTACGATGACACGGTCGACATCGAGCTCGGAGAACTGGAACCGCTCATCGCATGCCCTTCGAGTCCGGACAACGTGAAGCCGGTGCGCGAGGTCGCCGGAACGGAGGTCGCGCAAGTCGCCGTGGGGAGCAGCGTGAACTCGTCGTTCCGAGACCTGAGCATCGTCGCCCACGCCTTGGACGGGAAGCACGCGGCCCCGGGCATCTCCGTGGCCGTCTCGCCCGGTTCCCGTCAGACGTTGCTCCTGATGCTCACGAGCGGTCTCATGACGAAGCTCATCAAGGCAGGTGTGCGGGAGCTGGAAGTCGCCTGTGGTCCCTGCATCGGAATGGGATTCGCGCCGCCGACCCGCGGTCCGTCCGTGCGGACGTTCAACCGGAACTTCGAGGGGCGGAGTGGCACGCCGGACGACCTCGTGTATCTGTGCAGCCCGGAGACCGCCGCAGCGACCGCCCTCGAGGGCGAGATCACGGACCCGCGGGACCTCGGGACGCTCCCGACGCTGAAGGAGCCGACGAAGTACCCGGTCGACACGTCAGGGTTCGAGTGGCCTCCGAAGGACCGGTCGTCCATCCAAGTGATCCGGGGGCCGAACATCGCACCCCCACCTTTGGCGAATCCGCCGAAAGACACCATGGAGGGGGAGGTCCTCATCCGCCTCGGGGACAACGTCTCGACGGATCACATCATGCCCGCCGGCGCGAAGATCCTCCCGCTCCGCTCGAACATCCCTGCCATCGCGGAGCACGTCTTCGAGTACGTCGACCCGACGTTCCCGGCGCGGGCGAAGAAAGCGGGAGGCGGGTTCATCGTGGCGGGGGACAACTACGGCCAAGGTTCCTCCCGGGAGCACGCCGCGGTCGCCCCCATGTTTCTCGGCGTCCAGCTCGTCCTCGCGAAGAGCTTCGCGCGGATCCACTTGGACAACCTCGTGAACTCCGGCATCCCGCCCGTGACGTTCGCGATCCCGAACGAGTACGAGGGAATCCAGCAAGGGGACCGCCTTCTG
>VBMN01000169.1 GCA_005878385.1 Methanobacteriota archaeon | reverse complement strand
CTGGGGATGGGGCAGGATCCAGGGATCTCGAACGTCATGGCCCGCATGGGCGCGGACCGGCTGGACGAGGTCCAGGAGATCCTTGTCCGGGATGGCGACAACGGAACGGTGGAAGGCTATCCGTTCGCCTCCCTCTGGTCCGCCGACACCCTGATCGAGGAGGTCCTCCTGCCTGCTCTCGCGTTCCGCGACGGGCAGTTCATCCGCCTCGGGTCACTCGAGGGCGAGGAGCTCTTCGAATTCCCAGAGCCCGTCGGCCCACTCGCCGTCTTCAATGTGGACCATGAGGAGACGAACACGCTCCCGTTGTTCATCGGCAAAGGTCTCCAATCGGTGGATTTCAAGATCGCGATCCCGAAGGACCTCGCCCATGCCCTCCGCGTGTTCCAGCGGTTCGGCCTGCACCACGGACATCCGATCGAGGTCGAGGTGAAGTCGACCGGCGAGACCGTGAAGGTCGCACCCCGAGATATGCTCGCGGCCCTGATGCCGGATCCGAAGACCTTGGCGGGGAAGGCGAAAGGCGCGGCTTGCCTTGCGGTCACGGTCCGCGGGGTGAAGGACGGCGCAAAGGCGGGCTGGATGTTCTGGCAGACGATGGACCATCAGGAGTCCTTCCGCAAGCACGGCTTCAATGCGACGAGCTACCCGGTCGGGGCGCCGATGGCGATGGCGGCCGAGATGATCGCCCGCGGCGAAATCGATCGACGCGGCGTGTTCCCGCCGGAGGCGCTCACTCCCGGTCCGTTTCTGAAGCATCTCCCGGAATACGGGATTACGATTGAGGAAGAACGTCTCGCGTAATGTTGGGTGGACTACAGGTCGTGGAAACCCGGCACGCCGCCGAGGGTCTTTGCCGACATGACGGCGTTCACCGCCGATCTTGCGATTTCACGCACGGCGACATGATGCAACGCATCGAACGCGCGGTAGTCAAGTCGTCGACGTTCCGCCCTTCTTGTCGAGAAGCCCAAGATCGTGTCCCCGTCCGTCGACATGTGAGCGGGCCGCACGGCGAGGGCAATCCCATCGTGTGCGAGTTCGACGAGACGTGCGAGCTGTTCGTGGTCGAGGGGCGCATCCGTGCCGACGGCACCGATCGTCGTGCCGAAGCGAGTCGTGGAACGCTTCAGATACTCTCCGAGCACATCGTCCATCTCGAGGAACCCCTTTCCACCTTTCTTTCGAGTTCCGCCGATCGTGCGGCTCTCGAAGGGATCGTATACGTTGCCGACGCAGTTCGTCACCACGATCGCACCGACGGTCCACGGGCCCACCCGCGCGGCGCTGCTGCCCAATCCGCCTTTCGTCCCGCCGGTTCGACCGAAGAAGGGCCCGACAGTCGCACCCGTCCCAGCGCCGACGTTCCCCTCCGGGACCGACTTCGTCGATGCGTTTGTGCACGCCACGTATCCCAGGTCCGCATAGTCGAGACCCACCGTGTCCGCGAAAGCTAGGTCGTAGATGTTCGTCCCCATGATCCCGGGCATCTTCCCGCCGCCCGACCGCGATGCGAGTTTCTTCTCGAGAAGGAATCGGCGGATCCCGGCAACCGCGTCGAACCCGTAGATGTCGCCGCCGGTCAGGAGGAGCGCGTGCCGTTCGATGAACGTCTTCCCAAGATCGGACGCGGCCGTGTCGTACGTCCCCGGCCATCCTCCACGTGCATCGGCGAAGGCCATCGCGGGAGGATCGAGCAGGACGACGGTGGTGCCCGTGCGACGCCGCAGATCCTGGGCGTGGCCCACGCGGACCCCACGGATGGCGGTGAGCGTGCGGTTCGAAACGATGTCCTCCACGCCCCGAGGCGCGGAGACCGCCCGAGGTCTATTTAACGGATGTGCGACCGGAGGCGGAAGAGAGTTCGTACCTCTAAGTAGAGGTACGCGGCCCATGTCAAACCGAAAGGTCTTCCATATGGAATTTCACGCCGCGATTCTCGAGTTCGGGCAGCAGGTCCTGCGGCGCAAGCTCCTCCGGGGCGAGGACTCCCGGCCGCGTGACGCGCCTCGGGAGGATCATGATGACGCCGGTCGCGGAGGTCGCCGCGGTCAGGAACCGTTCCGCGGTCGTGCCCCGTCGTCGGTTCGCCTCCCGATGTTCCATCGTGAGAGAGGCGCGAACAGCGCCCTTCGTTCCGTCCACCTTTGTCCCGTGGATCTCGACGACGATCGCGAGGGCGCCCGCCATCGGACCGATGAGCGTGGACGGCTCTGGGATCACCGCGAGAAACGCTTCCCGGAAGGGGATTTGCGCCGTGCCGATCTTCACCACGTGGTGAGGATCCAATAGGCAGAGGGCGTTGAAC
>VBMN01000107.1 GCA_005878385.1 Methanobacteriota archaeon | reverse complement strand
GAGCGATATTCGGCGGACCGGGCGTTAGACGAGTACGTCGAGCTGTGGTCTACCTTGTCGTTGGCGAAAGGCTCGAGCATGCCACGGGCATCTTCACAGAAACGCACACCCTCATGACGCCGCGAGAACCCGCTCGAAATACTGCTGGGTCTCGTTGCACATTCGGTTGAGAGAGAAGCGTTCCTTCGCCGCCTTCGCCGCCGCAATGCCGAGGCGAGTCGCCAGCGACTCGTCCGCGAGGATGCGCTGCATGGCGGCTGCCAATGCTTTCGGATCCCCCGGTGGCACGAGCGATGCCGTGACGCCGTCCTCTACCATGTCGAGGATGCCCGGGACCGCGCTCGCCACGATCGGCTTCCCGAGGGCCATCGCTTCGATGAGCGAGTACGGGCAACTCTCCATGAAACTCGGCACGACCACGATCGACGCCCGTTGAAGTCGCGCGAGCAGCTCCGCACGGGGAATCACGCCGAGGAACGTGACACGGTCGCTTCGAACCCCCAGTGATTCCGCGTAGCGCCGCCAACTGTCGACTTGGCCGCTCCCGGTCACGAAGAGGTGTTCCGGCCGCTGGAGATGTTTCAACGATTGAAGTAGGATCGCGAGCCCTTTCCATCCGAGGAGACGACCCGTGTACAGGATGGACCCCTCCGACAGTCCCTGCGAGGTCGAAGGCGGAGGCGCGTCCTCGAGGGAGAGGCCATTCGGAATCGTGGCGAACGTCCGGAGTCGGGGCAGGTACGTGTCCATGACTTCCCTCCGAACCGCCTCGGAGACGAACAGGGCGTGGCGCACACGATTCCAATAATAGACCTCCGCAGGGAGCAGAGCGGGCAGGATCGCCAACGTCGTCTTCTCGGAGTCATCGAGCGGGCTTCGTCGGAACAAGGCCTCTTGAATGCCGCGAGATTGTCCGAGGATCGTCGTATGCGTCGTCACGACGATGGGGCAACGATAGCGGCCACCGCGATCTTCGTTTGTCCTCCCTCTCAACAATCGTTCGACCGTACCAACGGCAGGCCTCGCCGTGCTCGGTTCTCCGGAGCCGCACGCCGGTTTCGTGCCGTTGCGCGAATGCCAGGGACCCCCCGGTACTTGAGGATTCCCCGAAGTCGCGCATCGGGCCGTTGTCACTCCGACGGGATTCGGAGATATTCAGCAGCCTGCGACACGCTCACCTGTTCGGACGTGTTCCCGCTATCCACGATCCCGAGGCCGTATCGCTTCGCGAATTCCCGGTACAACCGCAACCGGCGGCCGAGGCGAGGGTCCAGGGCCAGGATCGGCTTTCGCCGGACGAGTTCCTCCTGGGACGCCGTCACGAGCACGGCCGGATAGGTCCTTGCCAGGTCGAGCAAGATCCGACCCGGCGGGGACTCCAGGATGGCTTCGTCAACTCCCGAGGCGAGTCCGAGGTCCACGAGCGCGTCCCACGCGAAGCGATCGAGGAGGATCGTGCGGCCGAGCAGCCATCGCGGAAGCGTGACCTTACCGACATAACCGAGGAAGTAGTCGAACGTGACGGACCACGCGTACAGATGAAGGAGAAAACGATGCCGGCTGAGGTCGGTGATGACGTCATCGTGGTCTCCCATCCGGATCGTCTTAGCGATCCGTGACATCCGCAGCACTCCGATCACGAACAGGGTGACGATCCGTGGGGATCGCATCCAGGAGATCCGCGTTCGGATGCCGCGGGCTGCGAGGCGTGAGGCAATGGCCCGGGCGATCGTCGTTTTCCCCGCGCCATCCGGGCCGATGAAGGCATAGACGCGGGAAGGGCGTCCGGCCCAAGGCAGGGATTCGTGGCTGCCACGATTCGACATGGCTCTCGTGTTTCGGGCATCCCCCGGTTGCATGCGCACGACCTCCGTGGGAATCCGCGATTCCTTCAAAACGGTGCGCACCCGACCCGGCTCAACGGAGCGAATGGAGGAGCTTGATGTCGACTTACCATCTCCGCCACACCAAGAAGCCGCCGGTGCCGAATCCTACCGCGCCTGCCACGATCGGCGCGGCGAACGGAAAGATTTGGACGACGCTCTGGGACATGAGCGCACGGCCGCTTCCGGCGATCGAAAATTCGTCGGAGAAGGTCCCGTTGAAGTTCGTTACCATCGAAATGCGATCCGCGTCGACGCTGAAGGTGACGACGCCCTTGCCCGCTCCCGGTGTCTCGTTCCCTTTCCACGCGGCGAAGTAGCCGGCGTACGGGTCGTCGAGGTTGAACGGGTCGATGTCCCGCCCGCCCGTCCCCGCGATGACGACGATGGAGCCCTTCCCGCGCTTGTAGAGGTGACTTGCCCCGTCGTCGACGACGCAGTTCCCGTTGACGATGTGAAGCTGCATAGCCGCGCCGCTGTCCGCAGTCAGCGCCAGTTGCTTGCTCCGTTCATAGTTGTGGGTGTGGGCGTTGAGGATCAGATCGACCTTCTTTCCTACGAGGAGATTCAGGATGTCCGGCCCGGTTTCGCATGCGTGCTCGCCCGCGCCGATGCAGTTCTTGTGCATACCCACGATCACCCAAGGGATCCCCGCGGCTCGGGCTTGATCGATCGTGTCCCGTGTCCAGTTGTACCGCGGCGTCCCGACATTGTACCGGTAGTGTTCGCCGCCATCGAACACGAACACCAGGTCGGGCGAGAGCAAGATGAAGCGGACAATCGGATTCCCCTTCGGATAGTCGAAATAGTACTGCTTCCCGTAGTCTCCGTTCACCGCGAACTGGGGAGGGGCCGGGCAATACTGGGCGAATTGGTTGATGTCCCCTTCTCCGGGCAGCGTATCTCCTGTGTCGTGGTTCCCGGCGACGATCACGATATTCTGGAAGGCATCGTGGAATTCCTTACACCACCCCTCTTCCGTTCCGAGGCCCGGCTTGGCGATCCCCCCGTAGCTGAGATCACCCAGGGCAATCGCGAAATCGGAGCGTGTCTGCTTGAGCTGGTTGAGACTCTCCATGAAACCGTTCCAGGCCCCGTAGTCGCCCGCGACGGAGAACACGAAACTGGATTCGGTGGCACCGTTCGAAAGGAGCACGAAGCGGATTCCCGACGCCAGGAGGACCGCCACGACGGCCACGATGATGGCCATCTCGAAAAGCTTCCGCATTCTCTCCCCGCTCCCCCCTACGTCCTGCTCGCCCAAAGCCTATAAGTGCTTTTTGGGGCACCCTGCGTACAAGCGGGTGCCCCGCCCGGGCCTTCCTCAGACCCGGTGACGCGGGCGACGAATGAATCCAAAGCTTCTAAGTCCGTCCCTTCATCTGTACTGGGACCATGGCGATTCACCCGCTGTCCGGGCCCTGCAGGAGGGAGCGTTAGACGGAGACCCTGCGGTTCCTCATGGCGGCGGCGTTCTATCCGCCCTATCACCTGGGGGGCGACGCCAACCACGTCCGCTATCTGGCCGAGGCGCTCGCGGCGCAAGGCCACGAGGTCCACGTGGAATATTCACCGGCGGCCTTGGCGCTCAAGAGGGGAAAGCCAACGCCCGACGGACAAGGGGACGGCGGCGTGGTTCGACACCCGATCCCCGCACCCGCGGGCCGGTTCCAACCCCTCGGTGCGTGGATCTTCGGCGCTCCCCCGGTCGTTCGGCGACATCACGCGAGACTCGTCCGCGAGATACGGCCCGACGTCGTCCATTTTCACAATCTCTCCCTGTTGGGCCTCGACTTGGTCAACGTTCCCACCACCGGCCTGAAGATGTATACGGCCCACGACTACTGGGTCCGTTGCCCCCGGAACGACCTGTTCAAGTTCAATCAGCGACTGTGCGAGAAGCCCACGTGTCTCACTTGCCTGACCCTGTCCGGGAAACCGCCGCAACTCTGGCGGTACCTTCCGAACGGGTTGAAGCCCTTCGACTCCCTCGACGTGACGATCGCGCCGAGCGCGTTCCTGGGTCGAATGATCCAGCCGTACCTTCGCGGTCCCGTCGTCCACATCCCGAATTTCGCCCCCGATCCGAATCCCTCCGGGCGGTTGAGCCCCCCGGGAGATTATTACCTCTACGTCGGCCGCCTCGAATTCTACAAGGGCATCCCGGAACTCGCGAAGGCGGCGATGATGTCCCGGGGCCGGAATCGATTCGTCGTCGTCGGGAAAGGCAAGCAGGCGGGTGTCCTCGAAGCGGCCCTGCGGCAATCCGCGCCGCTCGACCTCCACGGGTGGTTGCCGGCGGGGGAGCGCGATTCGACGTACGCCGGGGCGCGGGCCCTCCTCCTCCCGTCGATCTGGTATGAGAATGCACCGCTCGTCGCCTTCGAGGCCCTCGCGTGGGGGACGCCCCTCCTGTGTTCGGATACCGGGGCGTTGCCCGAGACCCTCCATGGAGGCGTCTGCGGGCGGACGATTCGACCCACTCCGGAGGGAATCCTCCAAGGCATCGAACAGTTCGAGGCCGAGGAAGGTCCGAGCCGGCAGCGCGGGTCCGCCCGAACGGCATACGAGACCTTCCACTCGCCGTCGAAGTACTTAGAACAGTACCACCGGCTCATCGACGCGATGTGGGATCGGAGAGGGACGCCGCCTTCGAGAGATCTCGCCGATTTCCCCGCGATCCCGGCGGAGCCGATCGGCAGCCGGACGGCTCCGGCGGGGAGTCGAGTCGCCGGGCACGCCCGCTAGGGGACGTCACGGGACCGCACCGGGCGACCTCCCTCCGTGGCCGTGAGAACAAGCTCGCGTGATCCATGGTCACGAGGTCCGATGCCCTTGCCCTCGCTCGCGGCGGTTACAGCCTGAATAGCCGGGCGCCCAAGCCGACTGTCCTCATGCCGATGGCCCTCATTCCGATGGCCCTCATCCGCCACGTCAAGAACACGCCGACGCCCAGGCCGATCAAGCCGACCGCAACCGGAGCCGCGATTGGTAGGGCCACGACGAATTGTTCCACGAACCCGGTCGAAAAGTCTCCGATTGTGAATGTGTCCGAATACGTCCCGTTGAAGTTGGTCCGCTCGACGATCCGGTCCGGGTAGACGTTGTATGTGACCACACCCAGCCCGTTGCCGGGAGTATCCTTGGCCATGTGCGCCGCGAAGTAGCCCGAGTACGGATCGTCTTGGTTGAAGGCGTCCAGTTCCCGCCCTCCGGTCCCCTGGATGACGAGGACGGGTCCGGCGCCTCGCTGGTATTTCCCATCGGCCCCATTATGCACGATGCATCCGGGGTCATAGCTGTGGAGCTGGATCCCCGAACAGCTCTCGGTGGGTGCCAGCTGATTGCTCCTCTCGTAGTTGTGCGTGTGCGCATTCAGGATCAAGTCGACCTTTTCGCTCAGTAGGAGATTCAGGATATCCGTGCCGGTCTCACAGGCGTGCTCTCCGGCGGCGATGCAGCTCTTGTGGAACGCCACGATCACCCAAGGGATGCCGAGGGAATGGGCCTGCTCGATCGCGCTCTGCGTCCACAGGTACCGCGTGGAGTTCACGGTGTACGTGTAATGTTCTCCACCGTCGTCCACGAACACGAGATCGGGAGAGAGGAAGATGAACCGCGCGAGCGGGTTCGTTCGCGGGTAATCAAAGTAGTACTGTTTCCCGTACTCACCAAAAACGACGGTCTGGAGACCCGTCGGGAACGGACAGTATTTCGTGAAATTGTTGATGTTGCCCTCTCCGGGTGGGAACGCCCCGGTATCGTGATTCCCGGCGAGGATGATGACGTTCTCATAGTAGCGGTGGAACTTGGCGCACCATCCCGCTTCCGTGGTGTTGTCCGCATACCCGGTGAACCCACCGTAGCTCAGGTCGCCGATCGCTAGGGCGAAGTCCGAGCCCGACTCGTTCAGCAGCCCCAAGGTCGTTCGAAAGCCGGTCCATGCCCCGAAGTCACCGGCCGCCGAGAATTGGAATCCCGCGGAAGCGCCTTCGGTCGGGGCGACGGAGAACCATGCGGCGGGCGCGAGGACCACCGCGGCGAGGACGATGCCCCATGCTCTCCCCCGGTTCCTCAGCGTACGCCACTCCCCGCAGTCCTGGCTAGCCCGGATTCTATATGTGCTTTTCGTGCCACCCTGCGCACAAACGCGCATGCCAAGGCGGGCGATTTCAGGCGCCCGGTCGCGCGACGGACGGCATCCGCGGGAAGTGGGCTTTCGGCTCCTCCAAAAGGCCGCTACCCTTTTGTACTGACGAGGGATGGACTCGCTTCGTCGCCGAGCGCCGGTGTCGACCCACCGTACGAACGAGGACTTGAAGGCATGATTCCGGGCACGATCGTTCGACCGTTGAAACGCCTCGTCGACGAGCGCGGCTCGCTCATGGAGATGATGCGCCTCGACTGGTCCGACGTCTTCAAGAGCGTCCCGATGTCGTACATGTCCGTGTCCTATCCCGGTGTGATCCGGGCATGGCATGCCCACCCGCGGACGAAACAGCGGGACTCCTTTGTCGTACCTTCGGGCATGATCAAGGCGGTCGTCTACGATGAGGCGACCCGCGAGGTGAACGAGCACATACTCGGCGAGGAGAACCCGATCCTCCTCTCGTTCGACGGGTCCAAGTGGCATGGGTTCAAGTGCATCGGCGTCAAGCCCTGTCTGCTGATCAATTTCCCGGACAAGATGTACGACTACGCGAACCCCGACGAGGCCCGACGCCCGTTCAACGACCCCGCGATCCCGTATGCCTGGGACATCGTGATGAAATAGGTCCCGCCATGGTCGTCCTCGTCACGGGTGGCACCGGATATCTCGGATCGCAACTGATCCGCGTTCTCCCCAAGATCGCCGCGTTCAAGGGCGAGACGATCCGCGTCCTCGACAACGAGTTCCGGGAGCGATATGTCTCCCTGTGGGACCTGCCGAAGGGCGTTCGCTACGAATTCCTGGAGGGCGACATCCGACAGGAGGACTCCGTGAAGCACGCCCTCGCCGACGTGGAGGTCGTCTTCTCCCTCTCTGACATCACGAACGCGCCCGTCTCGTTCGAACGCAAGGAACTGACCTGGGACACGAATCACAAAGGCGTCCTGCACCTCTTCGACCGCGCGGTCCGGGCGGGCGTCCGGAAGTTCGTCTACACGTCGACGTGCAGCGTGTACGGGCCGACGTCGGGCGTCGTCACAGAAGACGCGGAATGCAAACCCGCATCGCCCTACGGAGAATCCAAGCTCGCTGCGGAACGGGAGATGCGGACCCGCGCCGCGGATCTCGGGCTCGATTGGACCGCCCTCCGCCTCGGGACCGTGTTCGGCTGGACGATCGGGATGCGGTTCGACACGATCATCAATCGGTTCACCTACCTGGCGGCCCAAGGGCGGCCGCTGACGGTCTACGACACCGCATGGAAGGAGAAGAGGCCCTATGTGTCCGTGACGGACGCGATGCAGGCCTACCGGATCGCGGCCACCCACCCAAAGGCGAAAGGGCAGGTCTTCAACGCCGTCCACGAGAACGCGAACATGGAGACGATCATCGGCGCGATCAAGCAGGTGTATCCGCACGTCCAGGTGACGACGACGGCGACACCGAGCCTGAACCAGCTCTCCTACGAAGTGGACGGCAGCCGCTTCCGCGGGCTCGGATTCCGGCCGAAGGTCGGCATCGCGGAGGGCGTCCGAAAGCTCGCGGACAAGTTCCACTGCATCGAACCCGTCCCGATCCCCGCGCCGACCCTGGAAGCCTAGGGCATGGAGACCTTGCTCGTCCTCGGCGGTAGCGGCCTCCTCGGCGGGAAGGTCGCGGCCCTCGGCTCGGAGTCCTTCAAGGTCGTCGCGACGCACCGCGGAGCGAAACCGAAAATCCCCGGCGTGGATTTTGTCGAGCTGTCGAAGGAACACGTGGAAGAGGGCATGGCCCTCGTCCGGAAGACGAAGCCCTCGGCGGTCATCGACACCGCGGCGATGCACAACGTCGACCGGTGCGAGGAGGAACGGGACCTCGCGTGGCAGGTGAACGCCGGATCGACCGGTTCGCTGGCGCGGGTCGCGATCGACATCGGCGCGCGGTACGTGTTCGTCTCGACGGACTTCGTGTTCGACGGCAGGAAAGGGCACTACCGCGAACAGGATGTCCCAAGGCCGGTGAACTACTACGGCGAGACGAAGCTCGCCGGCGAGCACGCCACCCTCGCTGCCAGCGGGGACCATCTGGTCGCCCGTCCGAGCGTGATCTACGGCTGGGACGACACGCGTCTGAACTTCGCGACCTGGGTCCTCAGCTCCGCGCGGGAGGGGAAGCCGATCAACGTAGTCACGGATTGGATCGGGTCCCCGACGTTTGCGGACAGCCTGGCCGCCGGGATCCTGCAACTGCTCAAGGTGCCGGACGGTGGAGTATACCACTTGGCCGGCGCGGACGGAATGAGTCGCTATGACTTCGCGGTGCGCCTCGTGAACGCCTTCGGCCTCGACCCCGCCATGGTCAAGCCGGTGCGCTCGGCGGATTTGCACATGAAGGCCCCGCGGCCCGCGGACTCCTCGCTCTCGAGCGCGAAGGCGAAGCGCCATCGGATCGCGGTCCTCCCGGCGGACGAAGGCATCGAGGCCATGAAGGAGCAGCGAAGCCTCGATAGCTTTGTGCCGCCGGCGCGATTCAAGTCCTGAGGTTGGCATGAAAGGACTCATCCTGGCGGGGGGCCACGGGACCCGGCTTCGACCGCTCACGCACACGGGCCCGAAGCAGTTGATCCCGCTCGCGAACAAGCCGAACATCCTGTACTGCCTCGAGGACCTGCGCGATGCGGGCATCACGGACATCGGCGTGATCCTCGGCGACGTGATGCCGGAAAAGGTGAAGGAGCTCCTCGGGGACGGCCAGGCCCATGGGGTGGGGATCACGTATGTCGTCCAGGGCTTCCCCGCGGGCATCGCGCATGCGATCCTGTGCGCGGAGTCGTTCCTCGGCGATGAGCCCTTCTGTGTGTACCTCGGGGACAACGTCCTCAAGGGCGGCATCCGCCCGATGGTCCGCGAGTTCGAGGAGCACGCCTACGACGCGGAGGTCATGCTGTGCCACGTCCCGAACCCGGAGAAATTCGGGGTCGCGGAACTCGATCCGAAAGGGCACATCCTCTCCCTCATCGAGAAGCCGAAGGCACCCAAGAGCGACCTGGCCCTCGTCGGGATCTACCTGCTCCGGAAGAACATCTTCCCGATCATCCGGTCCCTGAAGCCGTCCTGGCGGAACGAACTCGAGATCACGGAGGCCCTGGATCATCTGCGATCACAAGGCCGATCGATTAAGGCCCACATCGTGACCGGGTGGTGGAAGGACACGGGGAAACCGGAGGACATCCTCGAGGCCAACCATCTGCTCTTGGAAGACATCGAACACGGGATCGAAGGCACCGTGGAACCGGGAGCGCGCGTGGAGGGTCGCGTGCGGATCGGAGCGCGGAGCGTCGTGAAGACAGGGAGCGTGATCCGCGGCCCGGCCGTCATCGGTCAGGACTGCGTGATCGGACCGGAGACGTACGTGGGTCCGTACACCTCGATCGGGGACGGATCGCGGCTCGTGGGAGCGGACATCGAATCATCCATCGTGATCGGCGACGCGATCATCGAGACGCGACACAAAATCGTGAACAGTCTCATCGGCCGCTATGCAACCGTGCGTTCCGCGGAGGGCCGCCTGCCAAAAGGACAGCAGCTCATCATTGGCGAGAACAGCGCGCTCTTCCTCTGACACGTCACGCGCCCAACGAACCGCAACGGGGAATGCCCGGCATCCCGCGATCTTCGCCCGGAGGGATCGGTCTTCACTCACGAGAGTGATGATTTGAGATAGCCATAAGTACCTTATAGTTATTATGAGCAACGATGTCTGTCACTACAATCCCCGTCTCTCCCGAAGTTCGCGATCGGCTTAAGCGCCTCGCGGGCAAGGACGAGACGTACGACGCTCTCCTTCGCAGAATGATTCGCGATGCCGAGGGGCGCCTTCTCTACGAACGGGAGAAGCGAATTCTCGAAACGGAGGAGTTCGTCCCCGTTGACGAAGTTTGAGGTCTTTCTGTCCAAGACCGCAGTCCG
>VBMN01000168.1 GCA_005878385.1 Methanobacteriota archaeon | reverse complement strand
TTTGTCAAGCGAATCAAGAACGATTCTTGTTTCAAGTAGAGTTGACCGCCCCGCCTAAGGAGGCGGGGAGCCACGTCTCCTCCCGATGGCAGCGGTCACACAGATCCGGAATCGGTGGCATGACAGCGGATACGACGCCGAATTGCCCGTTCGCATTCGACATTTCGTCTGGCTCTCGACAGGAATGTTCAGCGCGGCGGCACTCGCCCTATCGTTCCTCGGATACGCGTGGACCGGGACCTTCGCCCAGGCTGCGTCCAACTTCCTCGCGTCGATCGTGTCCGGGGCGGTGTTCGGCATCTCCTGCGTCCTGAAGTTCGGTCCGACGGACGCGTGATATTCACCCGCGATAACCGGTTCGCCACTTACATGCCCTCGTCGCGGCGTCGCCGCGCTCCATGGCAACGCAGGCGGAGCACGCGACGTCCGCGGATTTCATCGAGCCGCTCGAACTCACCTTCCTCGCGCGCATCCGAACCTTTCTTTGGCTTTCGTCGGGGCTGTTCAGCGCCGCTTCGTTGGCGATCCCTATGATCGGCGTCCTGGCGTTCGGCAGCATGGAGGGCGTCGGCCCGAGTTTCCTCGCTTCGCTCGCGAGCGCGTGCCTCTTCGGACTCGTGTCGATCTTGCATTTCGGCCCCGAGTCCGCGTGATTCCTCCCGTGGGAACGGTTAAGTTTTATTGCAGGACGACTCTTCGCGACGGGCATGGAGCGGGAGGTGTGGATGCGTGGGGCCATGGTCCTCTCGATTCTCGCACTCGTGGTCCTGATCCTCGTCACGCCAACCCTGCTCGGGCGGCGGTCGTCGGAGCTCGCCTCGGTCCCCCTGTTGAGCATCGGCATGGACCGCAACGAATCCGCCTTCATCGTGAACCTCGGCGCCGTGGTCCAGGCCTATCAGTACGACCTGGTCCGGATGACGCTCAACGGTTCCGACCCGGCCGTGAACCGGACGTATCAAGAGAACGAGACGTTCGGGTTCCACGTCTGGGTGCCGGGGAACGCGACGTTTTCCGTCCACGTATACCTCCTGGACCAACTCGTGGACCAGAGGCGGAATTACTTCGAGTACAACGTGAGCGTCCACCTCGACAAGGATTCGCAAAACCGCACCGTCATGGTCTTCACCTTCCCCTTTGAGAAGGACAATCAAGAGATCCGGATCACTCGGCCGGACGACTTCCACCGGGTGATCCCGGCGCGAGGCACGCTGCCATGAGACTGTCCCGCTGGATCCTCCTGTGGCTCTTGATCATCGCCGTCCTCGTCTCGATCGAGATCGGAGTCGTGACCGGTCGGCTCGATCCCATTGGTTCGTTCCTCGTGTTCATCGTCGGCCTCATGGTGGTCTCCGTCCTCTCGATCATCGGCGCCGTCTTCGTGGGCATGTTCGTGTCCCATCGCATCCTGTCCACGAAGGGCTTCACCCCGTTCGAGCAGGAGATGCTCCGTATGCGTCAAGAGGTGCGGGAGCTGAGCGAGCGCCTCGGCGAGATCGCCGCACGCCTCAACCTGTCCCCGGGAAACCGGAACAAGCCTCCCTAGGCGAGCCGCTCCGGGCATCCCGCGCGCCGGGAGCAATGGATGCACTTTCCCGGCCGGCTGTGGTTGCGGTGGGCCTCACCTTTCGTGATCGCGAGCCGCATCTCCGCGAGCTTCTGCAAGAGCAGCTTCTTCTGGTCCTCGTTGTACTCGATCTCGAACGCCGTTTCTCCATAGCGGATGATCCCGTACGGGGGCGCGCGGCCGTATTCGTCCTCGAGCAGCACGCAATACGCGACGACCTGGAGGATGTGGGAGAAGAGAGGTCCGCGGGGAACCCGGCCTGTCTTCAGCTCCACGGGGATATGATGCTCCCCGTCCATCACGACCGCATCCGGACGTCCTGAGAGGCCGTGCTTCTTCGACACGAACAGCTTCGGTTTCTCGGCCGCGGAATCGATGTACACGAGATCTCCCGTCACGTCATACTGCGCCCGGGTCGACGCGGCGATCTGAAGCTGGCCGATCGACCGGTACAGGAACACGGAGGCGCCGATCAGCCACAGGAGGGCGAGCGCCTCGAAGCCTTGCGCGAGCGCGTCGTTCTGGACCCCTTGCAGCGACACCGCGGCGGTCGCGATCACCGCGGCGGACATCGCCGTGCCGAGGATCACTCGTTCCGAAATCAGCTTGTCCCGCGGCGTCGCGATCCGGTCCGCCCGGAAGAGGAAGTAGACGGCGGCAAGGAGCCAGATCAGGGAGATCGCGCTCAAGGTCTGGGAGGTCTGCAACGGGGACGTCCCGATGAATCGCAGACCGACCGTCGCGACGATGGAAGCCGCGATCGCGAAGTAGAGGACACCGGCCTCCGCCTCTCGAGCCTTCGCCTCGTGCGCCTCAATCCCCTTCAGGTCTGCGGCGGCGGCCTCGTGCTTCCTCTCCCCCTCCGCGAGCTCGGGGCCCTCTTCCGTCGCGAGACCGCGGCTGAGCCACCAGCTCAGGGGACAGTAGCCGAACTTCTCCACGTCCGCGGCGGAGAGCAGCTCCGAAGAGGACACGCGTTCGCACCCG
>VBMN01000167.1 GCA_005878385.1 Methanobacteriota archaeon | reverse complement strand
ATGGAACGGTGACCGGCCATGTCACGATCGCCGATGTCCAAAAGAGGACATGCCAAACGGGGCCGGGTCGAGGACGGGTGCACCCTCGAGGTCCAGCGAATCGGGGATGAAGTTCAGAACCAGCGGAAGGGAGCGAGCCAAGAAAGCCGGGACCGCGCGGGGCAGCGGCCCGTCGAACGGGACCGCATCCGCTGCAGCCACTCCATCTTCTCCCGGTTCAGGAGGAATAGGCCGACAATCACGACGACGAACCCGACCGCGGACGCGGGCGGGATCGACAGGCTGACCTGAACTGCTTCCGGCACCGTGAGACCTGATTCGGTCGGCCCCCCTTTCGCCGAACGGATCGGTGGGAACCAGGGACCGAGCAGGGTGAACGATCGAGTCTGCACAGCCTCCGCATTCCCCGCAAGGTCGGTCGCGAAATACTCGAGCTGATGGGTCCCCGTTCCCGCGAGGAGAATCGGGCTCGTATACGTCACCCAGGTCCCCGAGTCGATCCGAACCGAGATCGATCGAACGCCGCTCGTCGCGTCCGCGGAGCTCAACGTTAGGCGAAGGGGGTTTGCATACCATCCGTGCGCATCTGGGAGCTTATCAGGTTGCAAGGAGGTCGACGGGGCAATCGTGTCGATTCCGAAATCCGTCGAGTGGATCGGCCCATCGTGCCCGACGAGATCCGTCGCGTAGCTATCGACGGTGTGCGCGCCGTCCGTCGGGATCGAGAGCGGGCCCGTGTACGTGCTCCACGTATCGCCATCCGAGCGGACGTGGATCGCAGAGACCCCGGACCCGACGTCGGATGCGCTCACGGTGACCTGAACGGGAGAGCGGAACCAATTCCCCGATCCCAATGTGCCGGAAAGAACCGCGGAAGAGACCGGACCTACGGTGTCGACTTTGAAGGTCACCGAGTGGATGGTCTCGTAGTTGCTCGCCGCGTCCGTGGCGAAATATTCGACCGTGTGCACGCCGTCGACGCCCACCGTCATGGAGGCCGTGTACGGCTGCCAACTCCCGCCATCGATGCGGTCGTAGATCGCGGCGACCCCGGAACCCGAGTCCGAGGCGTTCAGTGTGACTTGGACGGGAGAGAGGAACCATTCCGCCGGACCGACGGTGCCGGACAGGGAGGCGGTCGACACCGGCGCGATCATGTCCGGGTTCGGGTCGAAGTAGGGCGCCCAGGAGACCCGGGGGACTCCGAGGCCAGCCCCGACGGTGCCGTTCGAGGCCGCGGCGAGGAGCCAGGTCGCAAAGTTCCAATTGTCCACGACGTTCAGGGCGCCGAAGATCCGGTTCATGTCCCGCGACCAGGGCACGTCGAGGCTCGGCTCGTTGATCGGGAAGCCCCATGCCGTCTCGAATTCGGAATCGACCCGGCCGGCCGGGCTGCGCTCCGTGCAGATCGCATAGGTGGACCAGGCGGCATCGTCCACGGTGTAGGCGCCGTAGTCCTGGAAGGCGCGGGCGAGGATCTTCGCGGCCTCCGTCTCGAGGCCCATCGCATTCACGTCGAAGGACGGAGGGAGAGCGAGAAGGGATCCCTCCCGGAGCGCCGGGACCGTCCCATGGTAGGAATCGGATGCGTCGCCGTCCGCGGTCGTCGCAGGCCAGCGGAATCCCCCGGTGACGTTGTCGTAGTAATAGTCCTCCGCACCGTGCAGGTTTACCTTCATCGCGTGGTGGATCGCGCCTCCTGGAACGAGCTCTCCCAGGCGGATCGTCCCGCCGATGGACGAGAGCATGGAGCCGCCGTGGCCTCCGGAGGTGCCGGTGCCGAACAGGCTCTCGTTCTCCTGCGACCACCACATCGTGACGTTTCCGTCCGCGGTGCAACGGGCCATCGGTTGGCCTTGGATCAGCGTGTGGTTGTCCGCGGCCAGGATCGCGGTCGCGTAGTTCGGCGTCGACCCGTCCGGGTTCCCGGATCCCGCACCGGGGACGACGAAGTTCGGCGGGATCGGGGCCGAGAAGAGGACGCCGCCTTGGACAGCCGATGCCGAGGGCCGTGGAGCTGAAGACGACGAGTCCGATCAACGCGATCCCAAGGGCGAACGCCTGGCGTTGGCTGCCGCACGAAGCGACGCGCGGCGTCGGGCGAATGCGGGCGGCCCTGTGTGGGGGGATCTGGGTCACCGGCGATGGCGGGTTACGATGCTCCTCTGACTCCAACCGAGACCGGTTCGGAAAAATGCGAACCGAGACGCGTTACCCAAAATCGGAATGAGCTATCGTACCTAAATCTTACTGTCGTGGAAAGGTCATTCGCGTCCAATTGCACACGCAGATGCACCGCGCCATCCGTCACGCGAATGCAGGCTTTTCTGCAGGATCGACGTTGGTCAACTTGCGGGAGAGCGCGCCGACCCCGCTCGGAAGGTTGAAGGCCCGCGGGTTTCTCCGAGGCGACGGAGGAGAGACCGGCGCGGGCACATACGATCCTGGCGATCCTCGTCCTCGTGTGGTGCTGGGGCACCGCCCTCCTGGTCGCGCTGAACGACATCGACTTCTTCTCGCTCCAGGACCTGCTCGACACCGCCCACCCGCATCACGAGCACATCGTCGTGGCGCTCGTCCTCGGCGGGATCGTTGCCGCCGCGGTCATCGTTCTCTGGGGACGCCGTCGACGACACATCGTGTGACGACAGCCCCGGAACCTACACATCCGAGTTCGGCTCGTCCGTGTCCGAGTCGTCGCTTTCCCAGGCACCGCGTCTCGGCTCGCTGCGGTCCTCGTCCCATCGCTGCCGTCGCGTCCAACGAACGAACAAGTAGCTCACCCAAAGGAGAGCGACCGCGATCAGCGGGAAGAGGAGGGGAACCGTTTCGAACGGGATCGGGAAGACGAAGGAGG
>VBMN01000172.1 GCA_005878385.1 Methanobacteriota archaeon | reverse complement strand
TAGACTTCCGCGACCTTGACAAGGTGTTCCGCGGGTTCACCCAGCGATCCGCCTTCGTTCTCGAAGCTCAGCTCGGCCAAGTCGATGTACGTATCCGCTTCCGAGGCGCCGCCCTCGTGCAGTCGACGAAAAGGTTTTTTGATGAAGGCCATGCCACATCCCTTCTGCGGACCTCCTGTAGCCAACACCACGAATTTAAAGGTATCGCGGGTTTCGTCCGAAGGTTCGCGGGACCTCGTATTACTATTCATATCATCATAAAAAAGCCGTGGGCTTTCGTGCCACGGACGGTCCCCTTGTGAGAATGTTTAAAAAGAGGACCACTGTGTCGCTCCCGCCCATGGTCTACGACTTGATCAT
Organism: Methanobacteriota archaeon; assembly: GCA_005878385.1. Lineage (GTDB taxonomy): Archaea > Thermoplasmatota > Thermoplasmata > RBG-16-68-12 > RBG-16-68-12 > RBG-16-68-12. Next base: position 2,071 of record VBMN01000172.1, on the reverse strand, counting down.
CATCGGAGGCGGGCCCGCGGGACTCACGGCCGGCGTGTACGCACGCACGCGGAAGCTCTCCACCCTGATCCTCGAGGCGCAGGCCATCGGCGGACAGCTCGAATGGCTCTATCCGACGAAGTCGGTCTACGATTACCCGAGCTACATCGCGATCGAGGGCGGGGAGCTCGCGCAGCTGTTCGTCCTTCATTCCCGCGAGAGCGGGGCGGAGCTCCGGTCCGAGGAGGTTGTCGACATCCAGCGCCAGCCGTCAGGTTTCCGCGTCCGCACCCGCGAAGGGAACACCTTCGAGACGCGGACGATCCTCCTCGCGATGGGGATGGGCCTGTTCGAACCGAAGCGGCTCGACGTGCCCGGCGAGACGGAGCTGGAGGGCAAGGGCGTCGAGTACCGCGTCCGGGACCGCCACGAGTTCAAAGACAAGCGGGTTCTTGTCGTCGGTGGCGGGGACAGTGCCCTCGAGATCGCCCTCGAGATTTTCGCGGCGGCGAAGAAGGTGATCCTCGTCCACCGCCGCGGGGAGTTCCGGGCCATGGAGAAGAACGTGGAGGCCGTGATGAAGAGCCCGATTGAGGTGCGCTTCGACGCCGAGGTCACGAGCATCGAAGGCGACGGTCACGTCGAGCGCGCGGTCGTGTACGACAACCGCACGCTGAAGAAGCAGGTGTTCGACGTCGACGCGGTGATCGTGAACATCGGGTTCCAGCCGAAGATCACGCCCCTCCCGAAATGGGGGATCGAGCTCGAGGGGGAGCGGCTGATCAAGGTGAAGGCGGACATGTCGACCTCGGTCCGGGGGATCTACGCGTGCGGCGACATCGTGTCCTACCCGGGCAAGGACAAGCGGATCGTGACCGGATGTGGCGAGGCCGTGACCGCTATCATGTCCGTATACAAGTATCTCAAGCAGCCGTACTGGGCGTGAGCGCCCGCAGGAGCGGCGGCAACGCCTCCGGCGTCTCGATCAAGTGGTCCACCCCGGCCGCCTCGAGGGTCGACCGCGTGCCGTAGCCCCAGGTGACGCCGATCGACCGAGCGCCCGCGGCCTTCGCCGCGAGGATGTCGTTCTCCGTGTCGCCCACGACCGCGCATTCCGACGGGGACACGCCGAAGGTCCTCGCGGCCTTGAGGACCGGGTCCGGGGCCGGCTTCTTGCGCGGGACGGAATCCCCGCCGAGGACGAGGGAGAAGGACGGCAGGAGGCCGGTGGCCCGGAGGGCCTTGACCGAGGTGTCGTGACTCTTGTTCGTCACCGCCGCGAGCTTCCATCGGTTGAGGGACTCGAGCATCTCCCGCACGCCCGGGTAGGCGCGCATCCCCGCGGGGACCGACGCGGCCTCGACCTCCAGGAACACCGGGACCGCCCTGGCGATCTCGTCTCTGGTGAAGCCGGCCCGCTCGTAGATCACCTCGATCGGAGTGCCGATCCACTGGGCTGCGACGGATCCAGAGCTCGCCGTCCGGCCGATCGCGGCGACGCTCGCATCGAACGCGGCGATCCACGCATCCCGCGTATCGAGCAAGGTCCCGTCGAGGTCGAAGAGGACGGCACGGATACCGGGCACGTCAGGTCTCCTCTTCCGCGAGCCGCCAGATCTCGTCCCCGACATGATGGAGGGTCTCGATGGCTTTGCCCTTCTCCTCCCGGGCCATCGTCGGTCCGTCCATGATCGCGCGACCCACTGCGAGGGGCCTTTGATTCTTCTCATCCCGGACCCAGACGATCTCTTCCGCACGGATCGCCGGATCCGCCTCCGTGATCCCAGGGGCCATCACGTCCGCGCCGTTGTAGATGAACCGGACCGCTCCCATGTCGACTGTCACGGCGCGCTTCGTCGCAGGGAACGCGAGGAGGCCGCGGACCGTCGGAGCGATCGCCTCGCCGACCACGAGCGCGATCGGCTCCTCCCCGCGCAGCAGGAGACGATGCGGACCGGCCTCGGCCTCGTCGATCGGGACGTCGTCCAAGGGGAGCACCATCCCGAACTCCTCCGCGAGACGGCCCACCAGATCGCCCACCTCTTTGCGCCGAAGTCGTGCGCGGCGTCGGATCTTCAGGGCCATCCGGGCT
>VBMN01000106.1 GCA_005878385.1 Methanobacteriota archaeon | reverse complement strand
CGCGTAGTTGAGGATCTCGCCCGCCTGGTCGTCGTTGAAGGAGTTGACCATCGTCGGGACGAAGCATATCGCTGGCGTCGGGAGGTTCTTCCCCTTCCGCTCGCGCACTCGCTCAATGACCTTCAGTTTCACATCCAAGAGTGGCCGGCCGCGAGCTTTGATGTAGTTCTCCTCGCGCAGACCGTCGAACTGCAGGTAGATCGTGTTCAGACCCGCCTCAGCGACCTTGTCGAAGAAACCGTCTTCGGTCGCGAGCCGGATGCCGTTCGTGGCCACCTGGACCTGGGGGAAGCCCATTTCCTTCGCAGCCTTCACGATCTCCGGGAACTGCGGGTAGATCGTCGGCTCGCCGCCGGCGAACTGGATCGCCGCGACCGGGATGGGTCGCTGCGCACGCAGCACCGCGAACTCGTAGATGATCTGCTCGAACGTCGGCTCGAACACGTACCCCGCGGCGTTCGCGTTCGCGAAGCAGATGGGGCACTTCAAATTGCACCGGTTCGTCAGGTCGATGTTGCATAGACTCGTGGCGGAGTAGTGGAGGTTGCACAACCCGCATTCGTACGGGCAGACCTTGGCGTCCACGATCTGCGGGTTCTGGAGGCCGACGCCGTCGAAGGCCCAGTTCTCGGCGCGGAGGTACATCTCGGCGTCGGACCAGCAGACCTCGTCGAACTCGCCGTGCTCCTTGCAGGTCTTCTTCATCTTCAGCGCGCCGTCGCCGATGTACAGCGTCGCGGGGATGACCTTCAGGCACTCCGGACACAGCGATCCGGTCCGGCGGGGAAGGCCTTTCTGGAGCTTCGATGGCATGGCCACGACGGCACTGTCCTGCCGCGACTCGCGGTACATGTTTCGGACGGCGCCAATCGCATAGTCGGTTCCGCAAAGGGACATAGCTTTCTCACCGAGTTATCCTGGGGGAGTTCGCGAGAAGATAATAACTCTATTGTAGTAAGTGCTACTACAGGATTCCCAGGTCCATTTTGAGGCTATTTGGGTTCGGAAATGGGTCGATTCGGGCCTGCTTCGGGGGTCGGAACCGTAGGTATTTCGATTTCTGAGAGCAGATCGGCGAGGCTGCGATAGCTCCGAGACGGCAAGTTCTCGATCAGCCGGGTCACATGCACCCGGGTGCGGTCGTCCAGGTCGACCACCTTCCAGCCATGGTCTTTGACGAGATCCTCGCGGGTCGCGGGAAACCGGGCATCCGATTGTAGGACTTCCTGAAGCGAGGCGGCACCTCGGGCCGAGGTCGCCGCCGGGAAGTTTCCGGTCCGTTTGAAGGTCAGGAACCGAGCCGCGTCCGAGTACATCCGCACCCCATGGAAAGTGAACGCGGTCCGCACAGCGTCCCCAGACACTCGGTCGATTTCTCGCAATTCCCTGTCATCAAACTGGTAGACGTTCGCGGGGCCGGGACCGAACAGGCGTGTGTAGACGACGTCGTCGGCGACCCGCGGCGGCCCCTGGGAGAGATCCACGACGTCGAGGACCCGATCGTCTTCCATGGCCGACCGGAGCTCCTCTGGCAGCCTTCCGCGACGGTAGCTCCGCGCTTCGAGACCGAGTCGCGGGCCGCCCTCCGACATCTCAGCCAGCTCGCGAAGGCCGGCCACTTGGGCCGCCTCGAACCGAAGTCCGGGCGGCGTTTCGAGAATGACGAACGGGGAGCGGAGAATCCGGGCGATCCTCAGGTCGTGGGCGAATGTCGCCCGTGTCCGCGCCGAGCTGCGGAGACGGCCGGCATGGGTGATCGCCTGATTTGCTTTGAGCGCAAAGACGAAGTCCTCAGGCACGTGCGAACGCCATCGCCGAGCGGTGACTTCGGGAATCCGGCGGTAGAACGACACGTTGACCTCGACAAACCGAAAGCCACGCGCGTAGGATTCGAGGCCGCCTGAGAAGTACCCCCATCCTCCGGCGCCGACCAACGCTTCCATCATCGCCCTCCCACGAGTCCAACGGGCCGCTTAAGCCTGCATGCCGGGGCCCGCGAAACTGAGGCCGGGTTAATCGTAATGTATGGCCGGTGTCTTCAGGATGGGGCCATGGCCCGCTTCCGATTCGGATGCAGCGGATGGGACTATCAGGAATGGATCGGACCCTTCTACCGCAATTCGACCGAATCGAAGCTCCGTGCCTATTCCCGGGTGTTCGACACCGCGGAGATCAATTCCACCTTCTACCGGGCTCCGTCCCCGGGCATGGTCCAGGGCTGGGGCCGCTTCACCCCCGACGAGTTCGTCTTCGCGGCCAAGGTGCCCCAGACCGTCACGCACGACCGGCTCCTCGACGTGGCGTCCGGCGCAGACAAGGAGCTCTTGGCCTACTGCGATCTCATGCGTCCCCTCTTGGACCAGGGGAAACTCGGCCCCTTGCTCCTTCAGCTCCCCCCGCGTCTGCGTTTCGACGAGACGATCATCCACCGGTTCCTCGACACCCTCCCACGGAACTTCACGTTCGCCCTCGAACCACGCAACAAGTCGTGGATGGCGATGGAGGCGTTCGACTTGCTCCGGTCCATCGGCGTGGCATACACGATTGTGGACGAGCCGCTGCTCCCGCCCGACTTGCACGTGACCGCCCCCGCAGCCTACCTGCGATGGCACGGCCACGGGACGGACCCCTGGTACAACTATCACTATTCGGAGGAGGAACTGACCACCTGGGCGCCGCGGGTTCAGCAGGTCGCGTCCCAGTCGGAGACGGTCTACGGGTTTTTCAATAACCACTTCCACGGCTACGCCCCCGAGAATTGCATCCAGATCCTGCGGATGCTAGGGGTCCAGACCCAGGACCAGGCGCGCGCCCTCCAGCGGATTGAAGGGTTCCGCAAACAGGCCACGCACGCGGACGTCCGATTGAAGGCCCTCACGCTCGAGGACTTCGGCGCGGATGTGCCGAAGGACGCGCTCGTCGACGCCGCGCTCGGTCGCCTCATGGACCCGAACCGGCTCGATCGGGCGAAACGAATCGATTCGAAGGACGTCGAAGTCACTCGGGAAGCCGAAGTTATCCTCGCCCGGGTCAAGGAGTATCGGGTCGAGCTCGATCCGACGTCGAAGACGATCGTGCACGACTGTGAGGACTGGGGGAAGTTATCCGTACGGAAGGACTTCTGCAAGCACGTCGGGAAGTTCTTCCTCAGCCTTCCGAAGGAAGAGGCACTGTCCCGACTTGACGCGATCATCGCGGATCGGGACGGTTGGACGTTCTCGACGCCCTCGTCTTAGTTCGGCCACTGAAGTCTCCCGACTTCCTCGCTCGCAAGGTTTACGGGCCACGCCGGCCTCGTCGCGTCGATGGGAGTCTTCCTGACCCCGATATCGATCCGCCATCCGACGACCCTGGAGGCCCTGCGAGGCCGTGCCGTCGCGGTGGACGGCAACTTGGAATTATATCAGTTCCTCTCGATCATGCGAACGCGTGATGGCAGTCCCCTCCAAGACGCTCAGGGACGGATTACGTCGCACCTCAACGGGCTCGTGTTTCGAACGAGCCGACTTATCAGCGAATTCGACATTCGACCCGTATTCGTCTTCGACGGACCGCCTCCGGAACTGAAACGAGAGGAAATTCGAAAGCGCCGGGAGGTGCGCGAGAAGTCGCAGCGCGAGTATCAGGCCGCCCTCGCCGCTGGTGACACGATGACTGCATGGTCGAAGGCCGTCATGACCTCGCGACTGACGAAATCCATGGTGGAGGAAGCGAAAGCTTTGCTCGGCTTCCTCGGGATCCCATCGGTCCAGGCGCCCTCCGAAGGCGAGGCCCAAGCGGCTTTCCTGGCTTGCCGGGGGGATGTGTGGGCCGCGGGTTCGAAGGATTACGACTCGCTTCTCTTCGGTACTCCCCGATTGATTCGATTCCTTGCAGTTCAGTCGACAGAGTTCCTGCCTCGATTCGGTCGTTCGAGGAGCGTGCCGCCCGAGCTTCTGGTGCTCGAGGAATGGCTGTCTTCGCTACGGATCACACGAGAGCAGTTGGTCGACCTCGCGATGCTCGTCGGAACGGACTTCTTCCCGGGCTTGCACGGGTTCGGTCCGAAGACCGCTCTCAAGCGGATTCGCGAATGGGGCTCGCTCGATAACGCACCCGATGAAATCGGCAACCAGCTTCCATCGAATCTAGATGAGATTCGAGCGTTCTTCCTGGATCCCCCGGTGACCACGGCCTTCGATCTCAGCCCTCCGTCCTTGCGAATCGAGCAGGCACGGCGGTTCCTGTGCGACGAACGGGGGTTCTCCGAGGAGCGGGTGAACGGTGCCTTGGCCCGGCTCTCCTCCGCTCGCCGACCGGCCCGTCGCCTGGAGGAGTTTGATCACGAGGCCTCCTGAATCTTGCCATTTCGATAAATGTCCCAACCCCCGACCAAACGGTTAATAACGGCAAACCTGATGTCCGCCCGGCCCAGCAAGGAATCGGGTTGGCTGGGGAGGGAATGGCGTGCAGAAGAAGATGTTATACGCGCTTGTGGCCGTGATTGTGGTCGTCCTGATTGTCGCCGCGGTCGCGGTGGTGGTCCTCACCGCGCCACCGAGAAAACTCACGATCCAGCTCTGGTACAACAGCGATGGCCACTATGGGGACACCGAGCCCGCGGTCGCCCAAGTCCTGAAATCATCGCTCGAAGCGACCGGAAAGCTCTCGGTCGAATTGAAGTCCGAGCCATGGGCCACGTACATCAGCGATGTCGGGAAGGGAAGGCTGCCGTTCTACCTGCTCGGCTGGTACCCCGACTACTTCGACTCGGACGACTACATCTCCCCGTTCCTCTCGACCTCGGGCGCGAAGTCCCGCGGAACCTATTATAACGATTCTCAGATGAACACCTGGATTTCGGACCAGGCTGCCGCGTCCGATCCGACCGTGCGCGCGGGTCTCTTCACGCAGATTCAGAACAAGCTGGCCGCGGACGTTCCCTACATCCCACTCTGGCAGACGTCGGCCCATGTGGTCTATGACAAGGACATTTCCAACGTGTACCTCCATCCCGTCGTCTTCAAGTGGTTCATCATGAGCAAGACCGGGGCGACCACGATCACCGGCGGGACCACGGACCGGGTCGTTTCATTCGATCCGGCGAAGGCGTACGATTACTTCTCCGGCGAAGTCATCAACCAAATCTTTGACACCCTCCTGGTGTACGAGCCCAAGAACGCCACCTTGATGCCGGGTCTTGCGACGCGAATCCCGACCGCCGCCAACGGCGACATCTCGACCGACGGGTTGAGCTACACGTTCCACCTCAAGAGTGGCGTGAAGTTCCACGACGGTAGCGATTTCAACTCGACCGTGATGAAGTGGTCGATCGAGCGGGCGATCAAACTGGACCTCGATAGCTCCGCAGCGTTCCTTCTCTACGATACTGCGAAACTCGGGAAGACGCCCGTGATCGACACGCCCGATCCGCTCACGATCACGTTCCACTTGTCGCAAAAGGTCGGATTCTTCAACGACATCATGGCGTACTCGGTGGCGGCGCCTGTGTCCATGGTGGCCTACAACAACACGGGCCAGCAGACCGACGCGGTCAGCAAAGTGGTCGGGACGGGTCCGTACAAGCTCACGAACTACGTGCCGAACCAGGTCATCGAACTCTCGCGGGATCCGAACTACTACAACCCGGGACTGTACGCGAGCTTCGGCATTCCATCGATCCCCGTTCTCGACAAGGTCACGCTCACCTTGTACAGCACGGCGACGAACCTGAAGCAGGCGATCGAAACGCATGCCGTGAACGTGGCCTATCGGACGCTGAACCCGACCGACGTGACGGACTTGAAGCAGCGGGCGTCCACCTTGAACGTCAACGTGGATCTCGGGAGCAACCCGCAAATCCGGTACCTCTGCTTCAACGTGCCCACGTCGCCGTACAGCGACGTCCGGCTTCGCCAAGCGATCGCGTATGCGGTCAACCGGACGGCCATCTCGAGCGTGGTGTTCAGCAACCTGACAACCTCGATCTTCAGCATGATTCCGCCGAGCTTCCCGTTCACGCAGCCGGTCTTCCAAACCGTGTACGGCACCTCGCCGAATTTGACCCAAGCGAAGAGCCTGCTGTCCCAGCTGGGCTACAGTGTCTTCCACCTGGAAGCGATTGCGCGGGTCCGCTCCTGAGAGAGGAGCGAACCCCTAACCCTTTTATTCGCTCCCTGGGTTACTCGAGCGAAGACCGTCCATGCCGAAGCGGCCCTCTCTCCTGGCCTACGCGATATCTCGGCTCTTGCTCGCGTTCCCCATGCTCCTGATTCTCCTGACGGTCGTTTTCGCGGTCCTGAGGATTCTGCCGGGCGACCCGATCGCCGCCCTCTACGGTGGCAGGGCACCTGCGGATGTGGTGGCGGCTGCTCGTGAGCGGCTCGGATTGAACAAACCGGTGTGGGAACAGTACGTGATCTATTTGCGGCAGATTTTCACAGGCGACTTCGGGACCTCCCTCGGGGAGATCTATCGTGGCAACAGCGTGTGGGCGACCGTGATGTTGAAACTGCCCGCCACGGTGGAACTTGCGGCGGGCGGCATGATCGTCGCGTCGGTCGTCGGCATCGGGATGGGGGTCCTCGGAGGGGTCAATCGCGATCGTCCGATCGACGTGGCCGTCCGACTGTACGGCACCATCGTATGGGTCATCCCGATTTTTTGGCTCGGACTCATGCTCCAGCTGATATTTGCCGTCGCGCTCGGATGGTTGCCACCGAGCCTGCGGTATAGCTCGAACGTGGACCGTCCTCCCACGGTGACCGGTTTGCTGACTCTCGACGGTCTCCTCGAAGGGAATCTCGGCCATGTGTGGGTGGCCCTCCAGCATCTCATCCTGCCGAGCCTGACGTTGGGACTCGTCCTCAGTGGCTTCTTCACGAAGACAGTCCGCGCGAACCTCCTGAGAACCGTCTCCTCCGACTTCGTCGAGGCCGCACGCGCCCGGGGACTACGCTGGCGGACGGTCGTGTATCGATATGCGTTCAAGAACGCCCTCATCCCGGTCGTCACGATCCTCGGCCTCCAATTCGCGATTCTCTTCGCAGGCGCAGTCCTCACGGAGCGGACGTTCTCCTGGGACGGCATGGGCACGTTGCTGCTCGACTCAATCGAGTCGAAAGATTACACGATGATCCAAGGGACCGTCGTGATCTACGCATTCATCATCATCGTGATCTCGGTGATCGTCGACATCATCAACGGTCTCATCGACCCTCGGGTGCGGTACTAGGATGGTCGGAGCCACCAAGCGCGCGGATGAGATCACATGGCAATCGTTGCTCGAACCGCGGTCGTTCCTCGGCCGCTTTCTGCATCCGATGATCCAGAAGCGCCGTACGCTCGCGGGCATCCTCTCCTGGGTCGGCCTCGGACTGTTGGTGTCCTTCATTTTGATTGCTTTGCTGGCGCCCTTGATCGCACCGTACGATCCGATTCAGATCAACGTGAACGAGGTGAACAAGCCGCCGAGCGCCGCTCACTGGATGGGCACCGACTATCTGGGGCGGGATCTGTTCAGCCGAGTCCTCTGGGGCGCTCGAACGTCTCTTCTCATCATGGTCGTCGGCGTCGTCATCGCCCTCGCGATCGGCTTTCCCCTCGGATTGTTCTCCGGATATCGAGGCGGCCGGATCGATCGAGTTCTCGTCCTCATCATGGACTCGGTGTACGCCTTCCCGGGCCTCTTGCTCGCGGCCCTCGTCGCCGTGATCCTGGGGAAGGGCGTGTTCAACATCGGGCTCGCGATTACCGTGATCTACGTCCCCCTGTACTACCGGGTGACGAGAAACCAGACCCTCGCCATCAAGGAAGAGCTCTATATCGAGGCCGCCCGCGCCCTGGGAGCCAAGCCTCGGACGATCATGTGGTCCTACATTGCGTATAACGTTCTTGTGTCGATCCCGGTCATCTTCTCGTTGAGCGCCGCGGACGCGATCTTGACCGCCGCGGGCCTCAGTTTTCTCGGCCTCGGACTCGAGCGACCGTTGCCGGACTGGGGCCTGGATCTGAGCGACGCGCAGCAATTTCTGGACAACGGCATCTGGTGGACGTCGGTCTTCCCTGGGTTCATGATCATCCTCCTCACGGTGGGCCTGAGCTTTCTCGGGGAAGGACTCAACGACCTCGTAAACCCGTTGTTGCAGAAGGAGCGGGTCTAGACGGAACCCGTCCTCCGGATCGAGGATCTATCCGTCCACTATGCCACCGGCCGCGGTTTCGTGCGGGCCTTGGATAATGTGTCCCTCGATCTCCTCCCAGGGGAGACCGTGGGCATCGTCGGTGAGACGGGCTGCGGCAAATCGACGCTGGGCAAAGCGATTCTGGGAATCCTGCCTCCACGAACCAAGGTCAGCGGGCGCATCCGATTTCAGGGAGAAGACCTGGTGACGCTCCCGGAAGAAGCCTTCCGGGAACTCCGGGGTCGGGATCTGGCCCTCATCTTTCAGGATCCGATGACGAGACTGAACCCCCTCCTGACAATCGAGGATCACTTCGTGGAAACAATCCGGGCGCACGAGGACGTTTCGAACGACGAGGCGCGGGCGCGCGCCGTCGAGGCCCTCTCCTCCATGGGCATTCCGGAGTCGCGCGTGCGGAACTTCCCGCACGAGTTCTCGGGCGGGATGCGGCAGCGCATCATGATCGCCCTAGCCTTGGTCCTGCAGCCTTCCGCCCTCATCGCGGACGAACCGACGACCTCGCTCGACGTGATCGTGGAATCTCAAATCCTTGGAATCCTCGAGGATCTCAAACGGGCCCATCGGATGTCCCTTCTGCTCATCACGCACAACCTCGGAATCGTCGCGGAAGTGTGCGATCGCGTGGCTGTGCTATACGCGGGGCGCCTGGTTGAAGTGGGACCGGTCGCCGACATCTTCGCCCGGCCAATCCACCCGTACACCCGGGGGCTTCTTCGTGCCGTCATCCACCTCGACTCCAAAGAGCTGTACTCGATCGATGGAATACCACCGGACCTCGTCAGCCCGCCGCCGGGATGCCGATTCCATCCCCGGTGCGAGCACGCCCAGGCGATCTGTCACGAACAGGTTCCGCCGCTAGTCGAATTCCGTTCCGGGCACTTCGCCGCCTGTCTCTTCGGAAAGGACTTCCTATGATGTCCACCTC
>VBMN01000171.1 GCA_005878385.1 Methanobacteriota archaeon | reverse complement strand
CGGTTCCGTGCCCCAATCGACCACGACGCGGGCGTACTGTCCGATGATCGATTCGTTCGCCATGACGAGGACCCACCTTCTCCTGGGACCATGAAGCATGAGCCTCCAGTTCTCAGCGTTGGGAAGGACGCGACGCGGGGTCAGCGTTGACGCATCTTCTGCTCTCGCTTGCGGCGGCGCATCCGCTTCTTGCGCCACTTCCAGCGCATCTTTCCGCGCTTCTTCCACGCACGCGACGAGCGTTTCATCGGGCTGACGGCCGCGCGTATTCGCCGTCTTCTTAAGTAGTTTCTCGTCTCGATCATTCGCGTTTCACGGGAGGACGGAGACGGGGAAGCCGTTTATCCCGGGAAGGGAATATGGGCGCGGGGAGCCCATGGTCAGTTCTCAACACCTAGCAAAAAACATCGTGAGAGGGAGCCTTCGACCGAAGGAGGACGAAGTCGTCCTGATTTCGACCTATCCGCACACGATCGAACTCGCAGAACAAGTCGCCCTGGAATGTCAGAAAGCCGGGGCAGATCCCGCGTTGTGGCTCGATACGGACGGACTGTTCTACGGCCAGTTCAAGAACTACTCCACGGAGAGTCTCCATCGCGTATCGGGGCATTGCGTCGGCTTGCTCGACTACGTGGATTCCTACGTCTGGCTGAACGGTCCACGCGATCCCAGTCCCATGCGGACGGTCCCCCGCGAGAAATTCGCGGCCATGTTCGAAGGCGAGAAGGCCCATTACGACAAAGCCTTCGTCAAGATGCCCAAGAACGTCGCGGTCGCGATTGGCCAGGTCACTCGGGAACGGGCGAAGACGTATGGCTTCAATTACGCGCGGTGGCAAGCGATGATCGAGGCCGCCACGGTCGTGAATCCCGAAAGGCTGGAGTCCCACGGGAAGCTCGTCGCCGGTCTCCTGTCGCAGCCCGTCGAGGTTCGAGTGAAGGCGGACAACGGAACGAAGCTGAAGTTCCGCTTGGCTGGAGCCGAGAGGAAGCCGTACGTGCACGACGGCGTGATCAGCGATGAGGACCTCGCGGTAGGCACCCTCGCGAGCCGAGCGGTCGACCTTCCGACGGGAGAGGTGGGAATCGCCACGGTCGAGGACAGCGCGAATGGCACCTTCGTGGCGGATGTCTCAGTTCCAATCCGCGGTCGGCTCGTCGAGGGCCTCTCGTGGACCTTCCGAAACGGAAAGGTCACCGAGTTCGCCGCGAAGAAAAACGTGGCCCTCGCGCAGACGAACTGGGAGGAGGCCACCGGGCCAAAGGACATGTTCGGCGCGGTCAGCTTCGGACTGAACCCGAAGGCACTACCCGGATTCCTTCAGAATTCGATCGTCTCGGGAACCGTGGGCATCGGGATTGGAGACAACAGGGATGGCGGGGGCGCGAACGACAGCAGCTACGGATTCGGCGCGCCACTCGCGCACGCGACCGTCGAGATTGGCGGCAAGACCGTGATCCAGGACGGGGCGTGGACCATCTAGCCACGCGGAGGATCCTCCCGCAGCGGCGTTCCTCCGATGGGTTGATGTAGCGCCGTCCGGATGGGTCGCCCGGTCCTTATGTGGTCTCCTCCGCCAACGGTCCCCAGTTCGAACCTGGGTGGACCATTCCCGACGCAATCCCGCAAGCTCGGATTCTTCGAACGCATGCGGATCGGATGGCGGCTCACGAAGGTCAGCCTCGGGATCCTCCGGAAGGAGAAGGGCCTCATCGTCCTCCCGTTCATCTCTCTCCTTCTGACCGGCGTCGCGTGGCTCGCATTCTTCGTGTCGATTTTCTTCTTCACCGCGACCCCGACGAGTCCGTGGGGTAGCTGGCCGTTCTACGTCGGCCTCGCGCTCGTCTACTTCTTCACGTTCTTCGTCTCGATTTACTTCAACGCGGCGGTGATGGGCGCCGCCATGATCCGCCTGAACGGTGGAGACCCGACGATCTCGGACGGCCTGCGCGTTGCGAGGGAGAACTGGAAACGGATCGCGGGCTGGGCCCTCGTGAGCGCGACGGTCGGACTGATCCTGAGGGCGCTCGCAGAGCGGTTCGGATTCATCGGGAGGATCGTCGCCGGGTTCGCGGGGGCCGCCTGGGGCATCGTGACGTATCTCGTCGTCCCGGTCCTGATCTTCGAGAAGATCGGTCCGTGGGCCGCTGTGAAGCGGAGCGGCTCTCTTCTCCGGAAGACCTGGGGCGAGGCGGCGGGTGGATACATCACCCTCGGCGCGATCTTCGTCCTGCTGGCCCTTCCCGGCATCGCGTTCTTCGTGATCGGCGCCCTGGTCGGCGGAGTCATTGGTCTCATCATTGGGGTGGCGATCGCCGCGATCTACTGGCTCATCCTCGGCCTTCTCGGAGCCGCGGCACAAAGCATCCTCGTGACCGCCCTGTACCGGTATGCGACCACGGGAAAGCTGGGCTTCGGATTTCCCGAAGGCATGTTCACGGGTCGCGGGCCAACCGTCCCCTGAATCGGACAACCGCCCCGCAGCCTCTTTCGCTGGACCGAGGTCGGTCAACCTTAAACAAGGTTGCCTCGGCGG
>VBMN01000105.1 GCA_005878385.1 Methanobacteriota archaeon | reverse complement strand
GGTCATCAGGATGGCGGGAATCGGGTGGTTCGCCTTCCGGGCGGCTTCGATCAGCTCCACGCCGTTCCGGCCCGGCATCTGGAAATCCGTGAGCATGAGGTCGATCCGTTCCGACTCGAGGACCCGCATGGCCTCATCCGCGTCCGCGGCCGAGACCACGTGGTAGTCTTCGGTCGACAACAGGTCCGCGATGTTCTCGCGGATCCCGACGTCGTCGTCCACGACCAGGATTCCTGGGCGTCGTCCGGGTTCCGAAGAAGCGTTCGTACGGGCCCTCTCGCGCCTCTTGGACGCGTCGGCAGGGGTGGTTCTCGCGGTCAATTATGCTTGACAAACCCCCGGATGCGCTGGGTCCGGTTACGGACCGCGGCGAGGACTCGGTGCCTGTTTTGGCAGGAGGACCGTGAAGGTCGAACCCCTCCCGACTTCCGAGGAGACCGTGATGTCGCCACCGTGCGTCGCGACGAAATTCCGGCTAATCGCGAGCCCCAGGCCCGTTCCCTCGCCCTTCTTCTTCGTCGTGAAGAAGGCCTCGAAGAGCCGCCGTTGGACGTCTGGCGGGATTCCGGTCCCCGTGTCGGACACGGTGATCGCGACCAGCGGGCCTCGGTCCTCCAGGCGGATCTTGACCCGGCCGTTCGGCGTGGCCTCGTACGCGTTCTTGATCAGGTTCACGAAGACCTCATGGATGCGGAGCGGGTCGAGGGTACAGACGACCGGCTCCTTCCCGAGGTCCGTCTCGACCACGACTCCGGGTTTTCGGAACATGTCCGACTGGTCGACCGCGGTGCGGACCAGATCGGTCAGGTTTGTCTCCACCGGATTGATCGCCCCGGGCCGCGAGAATTTCAGGAGCTCCTGCGTGATGCTCGCGGCGATTCGGCCCTGGATCGTGATCTTCTTCAGGCGCTCCTGGACCTCCGCATCGGACACCCGGCGGGAGATGCTCGCGGTGAGGAGGGAGATGTTCGTCAGCGGAGTGTTGATTTCGTGGGCGACGAAGGAGGCGAGGCGCCCCATGGAGGCCCACCGTTCACTCTCGAGGAGCTTCCGCTGCATCTCCTGGAGATTCGTCACATTCCGAACGCTCACGACGAGGTAAGGCTTTTCCTCGGGGGGATGGACGACCTGGGAGGTCAGCTGGACGTTGATCTTGTGGCCTCCCACTCCGCGCCAGGTCTCGTCGTACAGCTCGGTGGTTCGGTGGCCTGCGAGGCGATCGGTGAGATACCTATCCATGACGGACACTCGCTCCTCCGGGATGAATTCCGCGAGTTTGTGACCCACGATCTGGCCCCGATCGCGGCCGATCAATGCCTCCCCCGCGGGGTTCACATCCAGAATGCCGCCTTGCGTGTTGACGACAAAGATTCCGTCCGGAGCGGAGGCCACCAGCCTCCGGAATTTCGCCTCGGACTCCGCGAGGGTCTCCTCGGCCCGCTTCCGGTCCGTGATGTCGCGCACCACGCCTGTGAGGACATGCTCATCGCCCAAGGTGTGCTCCCCGATTGAAATCTCCAGGGGGAATTCCTTCCCGTCTTTCTGGTGCCCCGGGAGCTCGAGGCTCTCCCAGCTCAGCTTCCTCTTCCCCGTGGTCAGGTATCGCTGGATGCCGGCCTGGAGCCGATCCCGGAACGATTCGGGCATGATCATCGTGAGTTCGTTCCCGATCAGCTCGTCGCGCGTGTAGCCGAACATGCGTTCAGCGGCCTCGTTCACGTACTGGATCCGACTTCGGTCATCGATCGTGATGATTCCATCCGCCATCGTCGACGCGACGGTCCGAAAGCTTTCCCCGCTCGCATGGGCGGCCGCTTCGGCCCTCGTCCTTCCTGCCACCGCGCCGCCCAGGGTTCGGCCGTACCAAAGGAGGCCGATCAGGGCGCCGGCGATGGGAAGGACAAACAGGGTGGCGGCAAGCAATTGCATGGCGCTGAATCCGGTCCGGAGTCCCTGGACCGCGATCAGTCCGACCAGGAGGACGAGCAAGGCCCCGAGGGCGCCGATCAAGATCCAACGGGCCGCTGCCCGGCTCACGATGTGCCTCAGGATTCGTCGGTATCTTCGCGGCGCAGCCGGTCGGACTGTCGAGGCGTCTCGAGTCAGTCCACTCGGCTTACTCATGCCAGCCACTCGCGGAGGCGGTGCGGTCTAGCGACGAGCTGGAACCCTGGCCCGAGAAAGTGCGGAGCACGTTACCTCGTCCATCGACATCACCGGCTTTATAGGTTGCCCAAAGAAGTTCCCGTACCCTGCCAATCCGTCCAAGGGGTCGGGATGGGGCCTTTGCGGCCATCGATCTAACGGAAGTTGGACACGTCGAAGATCGGCGACGCCGATTGTTAGACTCTTTCCGAATCGAAGGGAATCGTTCATGAGCCCATGGTGCCATGGCTTTAGTCGATGGACTCTAGCGGCGGCAAGATCACCCTGGACCAGGAGAGCTTCCGGGCGCTCGCGTCGGATGTCCGGGTCGAGGTGTTGAAACGGCTCGACGCCCGTCGGGAGACGGTCACGGACCTGAGCAACCTCCTCGCCCTCAGCAAGCCGACCCTCCTAGAGCATCTCGAGAAACTGCAGAACGCAGGCCTGGTGAAGCGCATCGACGAGGGTCGCAAGTGGATCTACTATGAGCTCACGGACAAGGGACGGAAGATCCTGCACCCGGAGCGCGTCGCCATCACGTTGGCGCTCGGAGCCGCCGTCGTTCTCGCCGCGATCGGCGCGTTCTACCTGCTCTTCGCAACCACCTCATACGCGGGTCAGACTCCGTCGACATCGGGCCCTTCCATGATCGAGGGGACGCCGGTCAGCTCCGGCGTCCTCGGAGTGGTCCTCGTCCTGCTCTCCCTGGGCTCCGTCGCGGCGGCCCTCGCCCTCCGATTCTACGGACTGCGACGCCGGACGCGCTTCTTCGAGCAACTGGGTCCGGCCTGAGCGGCGCGCCTTCCCACTCTCCGGGAAATCGTTATGAGCGCCCAGCGCCTTCGCGCGGGTGTGCTCCGGCTTCGCCGCGAAAAGTTCGCATGGTCGGTCCCACTGCTCCTCGCCTTGGCCGTCGTCATCGTCGCGGCCCTCGCCTTCAATCTCGCGAACCTGGACACGGGCGGCGAGTCGATCCCGCAAACGTCCACCCCCGCCCAGCCCGCGTCGCGCGTCGGAGTCTTCTTTCCCGATCCGATCGCGACGACGATCCTGACCATCTTGTTCGCCTTCTTTCTCGTCGGAAGCGTGATCCTCCTCGTCCGCAGCCGCAGAAGCACGGACCATCCGGTGAAGGCGTTCACCTGGTGGCAGGTGCTGGCGCGCGCCCTCGGGATGGCCCTGCTGGTTGCCGTCCTCGTCGGGTGGCCGCGGGCGATCCAGGCGGCTCGAGAACGCGCCGGGACGGAAGGGAACACCACGACGGCGGACGCCGGGACCCTGACGACCGTATGGCCTGCCGCCACGGGCTGGCCGGTCGAGTTGTTCTTGATCGTCGCCGTCCTCGCCGCGGTCGTGTGGCTTGTGTACCTCCTTCGCCGAGGCGGCCGCCCCGAGCCGGAGTGGGATGCCGCATTCCCGGTGCCGAACGCGCGTCAAGCGGCCGTCTTCGCGGTCCAGGCCACGATCCACGACCTCGAAGCGGGCGGAGACGTCCGCGCGACCATCCTCGTCTGCTTCCAGCGGTTCTGCGCGCTCCTCGGGGCGCGTGGATTCACCGACCAGGAGGCCCTCACGCCTCGCGAGCTCGAGCGGCTCGCGGTCGACCGATTGCAGGTGTCCCGCGAGGAGACGGGAAATCTCACCTCCCTCTTCGAGGAGGCCCGATACAGCGAGCACGCGCTCGGCGAGCCGGATCGGGCGCGCGCGATGGACTGCCTCGGTCGGATTCAGGCGGCGTTGGAGGCGTGAGGTGCGTCCGAGGGATTTTTCCGCGACCGCGGATGCTCGTTCGTCTTCCGGAGACCGCATGGTCCGTGTCTCCTTCTCGAGTGCGGCCCTGGTCCTGATGGCGGCGGTCGTCGTGATGATCCTCCTATACTACGCTCAATTCAGTGGCTCTCTCCAGTGGGGCCTCGGACTCGCGTTCCTCGGGATCCTCGCGGCCCTCGCGTGGCGTCAGGTGTTCCGCGGCACCTCGGAACCGACCCCCCTCGTCCTCCCTTCGGCCCCGGACGCGTACGAACCGGGAGAACTGGACATGGCCGCAGCCTCCGTGCGCCGAGCGACCCGAGGGCTGCGGTACAGCCAGGTCCTCGTGACCTCACGGGCGCGGGCGGCGTTCCTCGACCACGCGCGCCTGTCGCTCGGCCTCGCGCCCGAGGCGATGCGCGAAGTGCAGCAGGAACCGGACGCCCTGCTCCGACTGTTCGGTGACCCCGTCCTCGCGGACTTCCTTCACATCCATGCCGGAGATCTCGACGGACGATACGCCTGGGTGGTCCGGGCCCGCGAGCGCGGCGGGTTCACGCGGAAGTTCCGGGAGGTCCTCGCGCACATGGAGGCCTGGCGGTGAACCTCGCCGCCGTGGCCGACGTGAGCGGATCGCTCCTCGATGCCGTGGAGCGCGTGATCGTCGGCAAGAGGCCCGTCCTCGAGCGAGTGCTCTGGGCGATCCTCGGGGACGGGCACCTCCTGATCGAGGACGTGCCCGGCCTCGCGAAGACGCTGATCGCGAAGTCCTTTGCCGCGGGCCTCGGACTCTCATTCCGCCGGATTCAGTTCACCCCGGACCTCCTTCCCGCGGACATCACCGGTACGTACGTGTACGATCGCAAGACGAGCGACTTCGTCCTCCGCCGCGGCCCGATCTTCACCCATCTGCTCCTGGCGGACGAGATCAATCGCGCGCCGCCGAAGACGCAGTCCGCCCTGCTCGAGGCGATGCAGGAACGACAGGCCACCCTCGAGGGGGAGACGTTCCCACTCGACCGACCGTTCTTCGTGATTGCGACGCAGAACCCGATCGAGCACGAAGGCACCTATCCACTCCCCGAGGCCCAGGTGGACCGGTTCCTCCTCCGGATCGACGTCGGCTATCCCACGCGGGAACAGGAAGTGGAGATCCTCGAACGTCGACGAAAACGGCGTTCGGACGACGCGACGATCGAACCCGTGACGACGCCTGACCAGGTGCGCGCCTTGCAAGCTGCGATCGAAGACGTCCACGTCGATCCCGCCGTGGAAGGCTACATGGTCGACATCGTCGTGGCGACGCGGGGACACAGCCAGGTCGAGGTCGGCGCGAGCCCGCGTGGGTCGCTCGCCCTCCTGAAGGTCGCGCGGGCGCGGGCCGCGATCGCGGGCCGGGACTTCGTGACCCCGGACGATGTGAAGACCGTCGCCGGGCCCGCGCTGGCCCACCGGCTCATCTTGAAACCGGATCCCTGGATCCGCGGGGTCCGGACGGCGACCGTGCTCGCCGACGTCCTTGCCCAGGTGCCCGTGCCGAAGGTGCCGTGACATGCGGACCCCGCTGTCGAGCGGCCTGGCCGCCGCCTCGATGGGCTTCCTCCTCCTCGGCCTCGCCCTCCGGAACTGGCAGGTCGTGCTCCTCGCGTTGCCTCCGGTGATCGTCCTCGCCCTCGGATCCCTGGCCCCGCCCCCGAGGCCGCGCATCGTCGCGGTTCGCTCGCTGTCGCGGGAACGGACGGACACGGGCCGCGAGGTCGACGTGGAGCTCCTGATTCGAAACGAGGGAGGGTCCCTCGACCTGGTCGAGATCGCCGACATCCTCCCGCGCGAGCTCGCGGTGATCCGAGGGACAAACCACGCGGTCGTGTCCCTGGAGAAGGCGGGCACGCTCCGTCTCGCCTACACGGTCCGCTCGCAGGTGAAGGGGGACTTCGTCCTCGGCCCGGTCCGCGTCCGGTCGTTCGATCCGCTCGCCCTCGGCGCCCACGATGTGGCCCTCGACCTGCGCTCCCCGCTCGTCGTCGCACCCGCGATGGAGGACCTGCGACGGGCGCAGCTGCAACCGCGGCGGACCCGGCCGTGGTTCGGGCAGGTGCCCTCGCGTCGGATCGGTCCGGGCACCGAGTTCTGGGGCCTCCGGGAGTACGTGGCGGGGGACGAGGTGCGCCGGATCAATTGGAAGGCGTCCGCGCGCCTCGAGCGACTCTTCACGAACGAGTATGAGGGCGAGCGCTCCGGGGACGTCGTGATCGTCGTCGACGCCCGGCGCGAATCGTTCGTCGGCACCGAGGCGGACAATCCGGTCGAACATGCGGTCCGAGCGGCATTGGGGATCGCCGACCGGGTCCTCGCGGCGAAGAATCGAGCGGGCCTCATCGTGCAGCGTCAAGTGATCGACTGGGTCCCGCTCGCCTTCGGACGGAAGCAGCTCTACCGGATCGTGGACCACCTGGTCCACGTGAAACCGGGAGGAGAATGGCGCTTCTCTCACGTGGCCCTCGTCCTTTCGCGGTTCTTTCCGCGGGACTGTCTAATCGTCCTCCTCACGCCGCTCCAGGACCGTGACGCACTCACCGCGGTGATCGGACTCGCGGCCCGCGGGTACGACGTCGCGATCGTGTCGCCGTCCGCCCTCGAGATCGAGCGACGTCTTCGGGCGGATACGGAGGAGGACCGCATGGCATACCAGATTCTGGCCATGGAGCGCGCAAACCGGGTCGCGCAGCTGCGCCGCGTGGCACAAGTCGTCGATTGGGATCCGGCGACGCCGTTGGCACTCGCCCTACGGAGGATGACCGCATGGCCACGTCCCGCTTGATCTCGCCCGCGCTGCGATACACGCCGCTCGCGGTCCTTGCCCTCCTCGAATCCTGGGTCGTTTGGGATCTCCTCGCCGTCCCGGATCGCCGTTGGATCGCGGCCCTATCGCTTCCCTTCGTGGTCAATGTGGCGTTTCTGGTCCTCTCCCGGGCCTCGCATCGACGATGGGCGCGATGGATCGGGCTCATGGCCCTCGGGACCACATACGTCGTCATGCACGCGTTCGTCCTCGGAATCCAGTTGGTCCCCGCCCTCCTCTTCGTCTCCGTCCTGATCGGGCAGGTCGAGCTCCGGATCCTCGCGGAACGATTCGCCCCGCTCTTCCTTGTGACGCTCACGGCGACCCAGCAAAGGCAGATCGGAGGCGCTCTCCTCCGAGCTCTCATCCGCCTCACGATTGCCTCGATACTCGCCATCGTGATTCCGCTTCTCGCGGCGGACCTTGCGACCGCGGGCGTGGTGCCGGTGACGACGATCCCGACGGCGCTCGTCCTGTCGGCCGGGCTCGTGGCGGTCGTCCTGATCATCGCGTTGCTTCCCTCGCTCGAGCCGAAGGCCGAGTGATGCCGGCAAGACATTCCTGGGGCTGCGGGTCTCTGGATTCCATATCGAGGGTAAAAGATAATTAGCCCGCGAACTTTGGCGACGACCACTGCCCCGGTGGTCTAGCGGTCTATGATCCCGGCCTGTCGAGCCGGGTGCTCGGGTTCGAATCCCGACCGGGGCGTTTTGCCAAGCTGAACTGGTGGGAATTGTTCCCGGCCGGGTAGTCGACGCGGAACAAACTTCATCACTCCACGCGTCCATCCTAATCGGGGAGGTTCCCGTTGTGGAGGGAGAGAGAATTGTCGGCATTGTGTACAACGCAGAAGGACAGGTAGGTCGAATCGCGCTACCGAAACTGTACGACCTGATCTTCACGGATCGGCGTCTCGTCGGGGTCGTGACCGTGAAGACGGGAGGTGCGCGTTTGGCCGGACAGCTGCTGGGTGGGGTGATCGGGCAGGCCGTCGCCGCATCGGTCGCGAAGGGCGGGGCGGACAAGAAGAGGGCGGCCTATGCGGGAATGCCGCTCGACCAAGTTGCCGCGCAAAACCCGGCGAACTTTGCGGCGTCGTACAGTTCGATCGAGAATCCGAAGGTCAAGGGCATGTTCTCGAAGCGCCTCGAAATGCGCGTGGGTGGGAAAAAGGCCTTCTTCCGCCTTCCGAAAGACCAGGTTCCTGCGGCTCAGATGCTGGTGGGGCAGCAGCTTTCGAAATAGCCGACGGGCCCGCCGCCGAGTGGTTCGGAGTCGATCGGTGGCGCGCGGCCTTCGAGCGGTGCTCGGGTTCGAATCCCGACCGGGGCGCAATCCGCTCCGCGCTTGGCTCAACGACCGGATGCCAGCCGAGAAGCGTCCGCCTCCTCGACGACGCCGATGAAGCTGATCGCGACGCCGCCGATCCCTAGCACCAATCCAAGGAAGGCGCCGAAGGGGTTCAGTTGGCTCACGATTAGACCCAAAATGCAAACGGACACGCCAGAAACGGCAAGGGCTGTGCCTCCGCCCAAATCGGTCCCTCCTCGCCTTCCATGGTCGGTCGGGATTTAGTCGTTTCGTCTACACCATCCGTCTCCATCAATGATTCGAGTCACGTTCCGTTCGACGCACAGGCCTGCCGAACGTGGACAGGCAGACGGTTTCGGGGCAGCGGACGGCCCGTTCGAAAAATTGGTCGCCGTGACCACGGCAATCACGGTGACGACCGCGACGATGATGACAATCAGGAGCCGCGATCGAATCTTCATCGTGCCTCGCGGGGGACCATGCGCGTGTGCCGACTTGAAATCCGACGGGCCGACCTTAGAATCCGGTCGAGGGAAGTGTTCATGGGGACCGGAGCTTTCACAGACTAGCGCCGATGGACGACATCGATTTAGTGGAGTGGTTGCTCGCCTCCGATGAACCGTCGATCCGCTGGAAGGTCCGCGTTCAAGTCCTCGGGGAGGAACGCGCCTCGCCGAACATCCAGGCCCTTGAGAGGACGATTCGCCGTTCGCCTCGCGTTCGCACACTCCTCGCCGGTCCCATGGGAAGCTTTCGAGATGGTCTTCGGGATCCCTACTCCAAGTGGCAAGGCGCCCATTGGGTTCTCGCAAGCCTGGCGGACATTGGCTATCCACGCGGGAGCCGAGCCCTACTCCGGCTCCGGGATCGGCTCCTCGATCGATGGCTCGGTGACGTCTACTACCGTGAGTTCGATGCAACCACGAAATCGGGCGCCTATCGGAAGCAAGGGGTTCCCCGGGTGAGGGGGCGATATCGACGATGTGCCTCACAGCAGGGCAACGCCCTGTATTTCCTTGAGAAGCTGGGAATTGCGAACGAGCGCTCGGATGACCTCGCCGAACGACTTCTTCAT
>VBMN01000104.1 GCA_005878385.1 Methanobacteriota archaeon | reverse complement strand
GCGAGGGCCTTCCGAAATGCGACCGGTTCGTTCGCACCGACGACCCGCGCCACCTCGGTGAGATGATGGAGTAGCTTGCCCGTCGTCACTCGTTCGGGGCAGTGAACAAGATGCACATCGCGTCCGACTTTCATCTTAGAAGCCCGTTCCAAGGTCGGTCGGACGACGGACTCCATCGTCCCAGGAGCGAGCGTCGACTCGATCGTCACCAGCGCACCGCGCTTCAGATGGGGACCGATCGCCCCAAGAGCGGCTTTGAGCGCTTTGTGGGACGGGTCACGGGTGGACGGTTCGACCGGCGTCTCGACGCACACCGCGATCACGTCTGCGTTCGCGGCGTCCGCGGGATCGAGGCTCGCGCGGAAACGGCCCTTCGTGACTTGTTCCTTGAGAAGGGTTTGAAGGCCCGGTTCACGACCCCGGAGCGGGCTGCGGCCGGCGTTAATCGCCTCGACTTTCTCGCGGTCGATGTCGACGCCGGTGACGCTCGCGCCAGTCGCGGCGACGACGACCCCCAAGGGCAGTCCGACATAGCCGAGGCCGATCACGCCGACCTTCACGGTCGCGCGCATGCCGCGAGCTTCGGATAAAGGTTTCAACCGACTTGCGGTGACGGATACCCATGCTGGTTTTCGAGGGTCGAAGTTCGGGTGTTTTGGCGCCCGATTTTGCTTTGGCCAGGAGGGTGACAATCCAGAACGCTTATAGGCCGCGGGACCCGTCCGATGCAGCGTGAAAATCGTGAGCGTTGTCGGCGCGAGACCTCAGTTCATCATGGCCGCGCCGGTGAGCCGCGAGATCCGTCAACACCATGAGGAAATCCTCGTCCACACGGGACAGCACTACGATGAGAACATGTCCGACGTGTTCTTCGAGATCCTCGACAT
The DNA here is from genome assembly GCA_005878385.1 of Methanobacteriota archaeon. Lineage (GTDB taxonomy): Archaea > Thermoplasmatota > Thermoplasmata > RBG-16-68-12 > RBG-16-68-12 > RBG-16-68-12. The sequence continues at coordinate 10,182 of VBMN01000104.1, read as the reverse complement.
TGCGAGGCCGAACTATAACCTGGGAGTCGGGAGTGCGAGCCACGGGCGCCAGACTGCGGATATGATGCGCGGTCTCGAAGAGGTCCTCGAGAAGGAGAACCCGAACTTCCTCCTCGTGTACGGCGACACGAACTCCACGCTCGCGGGCGCCCTCGTCGCGGCGAAGATGGGCATCCCGCTCGGCCACGTAGAGGCGGGCCTGCGGTCCTTCAACCGCCAGATGCCCGAGGAAGTGAACCGCGTGGTCGCGGACCACCTGTCGAACCTGCTGTTCGCTCCGACGGAAACCGCGGTCGACAACCTGACCCGGGAGGGCATCACGCGCGGCGTGCACATGGTCGGGGACGTGATGTACGACGTCGCCCTGCAGAGCGCGCAGGCCGCGCGCTCAAGAGACATCCTGTCTCGGCTGGGCCTCACCCGAGGGGAGTACCTCCTCGTCACCCTCCACCGCCCGCAGAACGTGGACGACAAGGAAACCCTGTCCGCAATCGTCGAGGCCCTTGTCCACGCCGGGCGGCCAGTCGTGTTCCCCGTCCACCCGCGGACCCGCAAGAACCTGATCGCATTCGACCTGTATGATCGACTCCAAGCGAAAGTAAAGGCGATCGAACCGGTCGACTACCTGGACTTCATCGCGCTCCTCATGGGGTCTTCGAAGGTCGTGACGGATAGCGGCGGGGTCCAGAAGGAGGCGTACTTCTTCGGCGTGCCGTGCGTCACGCTTCGCGACGAGACGGAATGGATCGAGACCCTCGAGGACGGCTGGAACGCGCTCGTCGGGACGGAGACGGACGAAATCCTTGACGCGATCGAGAAATTCAATCCTGAGGGGACGAAGTCGAAGTCGTTCGGGGACGGCCACGCGGCCGAGAAGATCGGGCGCATCCTCGACAAGTTCGTGTGAATCGGCGTCAAGCGAGACCGCCGCGGATTCGCAATGCCGTGGGCCGGTCTCCTTTACCCCAAGTGTGGTAGTCCCGCGGTGACGGCGGACTCGCTTCGAGCGTGGAAACCATCCACCGGGATGGTCCATCGAGTTCGAGCTGTTTTGGTAAGGGACGTTGGCGCATCGCGCCCAGAATCACATGTTCTTGTCATCCTGATTGGATTCGCCGGGGATCCACTTGTAGGGGAGCCTTCTCCGTGTCATTTCGTTCATGGTCTCCATCTCTCTTAGAATCTTTCTGACTTCGACTATCAGCTGCTTGAGCAGTTCATTGTTTTCCCTCAACAATGCCTCTGTTTCCGTCTCGGGAGGAACCCGTACAAGGTCGCGCAAAGCCGCTGTCCACGCATTCGCCGGAACCATAAGCGTTTCGTTATTGGAATCAATAAACGCCCCGACGCTGGAGTGGCCGCGAACGCAAATCCTTAGGGCATCCGCCGCGTTCGACATCGACGATGGCCGCGCCAAGCGCCCTAGTCCTCAAGTGCCCGAGATGCGGCGAGGTCGTGCCGCACCGCGTCCTCCGAGGCAAGATCGGCGGGAAGGACGAGATCGTCTTCGGGGGCGTCGTTCGGTGTTCGAAATGCGACGCCATCTCGAACGTGGTCACCCGCGAGCCGAAACCGATTTCCGTGCCGTTGGTCGTGTCTTGGCTCGATCGCTCCGAGAAGACCTCCCTCGAGTTCGCCCCGGACGAAGATGTGACCGTGGGAGAGGAGCTCGACCTGGGCGATACTCGGATCTCGGTCACGGCTATCGAATCGCAAGGCCGTCGAGTCGATGGCGCGCCGGCGAAATCGATCGACACCGTCTGGGCGAAGCGCATCGACCAGGTCCGGGTGAAGTTCTCCGTGAACAAGGGCAACCGGACCGTTCCTCACGAGGTGCTCGCGGCCGCCGACGAGGAATTCGAGATCGGCGAGATCGTCGATCTCGGAAGGGATCGGGCCGTCGTTCACCATATCCGCACGGAACGCCGGACGCTGCGGCAGGGCCGCGTCCGTGCGGACGAAATCGTCCGAATGTACGGACGGGTCGTGCGGGAGCGCACGTCGAGGTAGGGCGGTGGCCCGCGGTCATCGCGGGAATTGGTATCCGCAATACGGACAGAAGAGCGCATCAAACGGGATCCGTCGGCCGCACGAGGTGCATGATCGCGGGCGATGGAGTCCGAGGGTCGACACTCGGCTCGCGATGTAGACGATTGCCGCGACAAGGATTGCGAAGAAGATGATGCTCGGCGCGTCGTTCCGGAACGACGGCGTCGGGGCACCCCACTCGTAGGAGAGGATGACGCTCAAGCCGATGATGAAGAAGACGATCGTCGTCACCCTCGCTCGCTGCCGCTCGGTTCCTGCCACTTCGGGAGTCGGAATGGCCGCCATCGACCTCAGAGTCCTCAGCCAGACCCGATCTCTCCGACTCCGAAGAAAGTTACGTTTAGCAATCGACTCTAGCCGGGCGCCTGGGAAAGGATTAAGCGCAGCCGCCCTTTGAGTTAGTCGAATGATCACCCTCCTCGGGGTCGGGCACGTGTTCGACATCGGCCGATCAATCCGATCCGAGATCCTCGCCCGCCATCCCAAGGTGGTGGCGCTCGAGCTGGATCCGATTCGATACCACGCCCTTCGCAGCCGGACCCCCCGGGCCCACGGCATTTCCCCGCTCGCGCTGTTCGCGCAATTCCAGATCCGAATCGCCCGCCAGTATGGCGTCGAGGTCGGCGACGAGATGATCGCGGCCGCACTTGCGGCGGAGGAGATCGGGAGCGAGATCGCCCTCATCGACCAAGATTCCCGGGCGATCCTGCGGCGTGTGTGGCAGGACATGTCGCTCCGAGAGCGCGTCCGGCTCCTGGTCTCCGCGATCGGTGGTCTGTTTACCCGCAAGGAGAGAGTCGAGGCCGAATTGCAACGGTTCTATCGAGACGAGCCCGCCTTCCTCCAGGAATTCGCGCGGGAGTTGCCGACCGCGAAGCGGATCCTGATCGACGAACGGGACGCGGCGATGGGCCGTTCGATCCGTCAGCTCGCCGAGTCGAAAGGAGATGTCGTCGCCGTTGTCGGGGAGGGTCATGTGGACGGCCTCGTGCAGCAACTCGCGGGAGCACCCGTCCAGGTCGTGCACCTCGAAACACTCCGGTCCACCGTTCCAGGCCCGAACGCGAGCGCGAGCGTGTCGGTTCAGCTTTGACGGTTGCGCGGACGCGGAATCCACCGCGGGACCGCGGCACGGTATGCCCGGTACGTATCCCCGAACCGTGCCTCGAGGGTCCCCTCCTCGTGGACCATGGCGACGTGCACCGGGATCGCCAGGAGGAGGACGATCACCGCGGCGGACACCGAGCCGAGGAAAAGGGAGAGTCCGAACAGTGCCGCGGCGTGGGACAAGGCGATCGGGTTCCGAGTCCGCGCGTACGGGCCTACGGTGACGAGCGCCGTCGGGGGCATCGTCGGATTCGGTGTTCCGCGGCCGATGCGCGCGAAGAGCGCGAAGCACCATGCGAGACCGGCGATGCCGAGGACCAGGAGGACCATCCCGATCCATCGAGCGGGCGAGGGCCACGCCGGTATTCCAAGGAACCTGTCGACCGTCAGTCCGGCCCACGGAATCCCGACATACAGGAGGGCGAAGAGAGCGAACATCTCCGACCAGGCCAGGATCCGCCTCATCCGCCACCCGAGACTCCGCCGCGAATTCGCGGGATGCCTAGCACGTTGATCGGCCTGCTCCGCGTACCCGCCGCCAACCCTTAAGGCCATGGCCCTGATGGCCAACGTGATGGCCGTCCCAGACTCCGCGAAGGAGGCCACCACGCGCTTCCTTCGGGACCAGTTCCATCGCTATTACGACACTATGAAACCCACCCTTCCGGACCGCTTTGGCCGGAGGGAGTTCGGATTCATGTTCTGGACTCCGGGAATCGTGCAGCGGCACCTCGGCTTCTCGAAAGAGGAGGAACTGAAGGATTTCCTCGCGTCCCGAGTGCCGACCCACGCCTACTATTCGAGCGCGTACTACGAAAACCCGAACGCCCCGACGATGGAGGAGAAGGGATGGCTCGGGGCCGACCTGATCTTCGATCTCGACGCGGACCACCTGCCGAACGCCGCCAAGATGTCGTACCCGGAGATGCTGGAGGCGATCCGCCTGAAGATCATCCACCTGTACGATGACTTCCTGCGGTCGGACTTCGGGTTCGAGGAAAAGGCGATGCGCCTCGTGTTCTCCGGCGGGCGGGGTTACCACATCCACGTGTTCGATGAGCGCGTCTGGCCGCTCGGCTCCCACGAACGCCGCGAGATCGTCGACTTCATCACCGGCAAGGGCCTCGAGGTCGATTCCGTGTTTCGGGAATCCGCGTTCGACAAGAAGGACTTCCAGGGCCACACCCGCGTGAAGACGCGGGTCGTCGCGCCGACGAAAGAGGACCCGGGCTGGCGGGGCAAGATCATGCGAGGCATAAACAGCCTGGCGGGAAAACTCGAGGCACTGCCGCCGGAGGAAGCGATCAAGTTCCTATCGTCCTTCGAAGGCGTGAGTGAGTCGGACGCCGCGAATTTGTACGAGAACCTGTTCAAGCAGCGCGCGACGAAGCCACGCGTCATCCGAGGCGTCGACCGATTGCGGGAGGGCCAGATCGAGGCCTTGTCCGATCGGAATCGGGACCTGATCATCCGGCTCGTCAAGGAACTGCAGCCCGTGCGAATCGACGAGCGCGGAGGCGTCTCCCTCGAGGGAATCGTCCAGCGGGGGGAGACGGATGAACCGGTCACCTCGGACATCAAGCGGCTCATCCGGATGCCTTCGTCGCTGCATGGCAAGACCGGATTGCAGGTCGTGCCCCTGTCCCGGGATGCGATTGACGATTTTCGTCCGCTCCGCGATGCCGTCCCCCGGACGTGGACCGACGACGATGCCCGCGTAACTCTCAAGAATAAAATCACGCTGGAGATTCGAGGCGTAGGGTTTAATTTGGCTCCTGGAGTAAATGACGTACCGCAGTACCTGGCCATCTTCCTCGCGGCCAGGGGACTCGCTACAGTCGTGCCAGAGGCCTAGTCGCCCATGTCGGGGTACTACGATCGACTCCAGGGAACGGACCGTCTCCTGCGAATCCGCCGGATCCGCAAAGCGCTCTTCGCGGGCATCATCGGTCTCAGCATCCTCCTCATCATCGCCCGTATGGAGACGCAGGGTGCGAGCCTCAAGCCGTTGTTCCTTCCGGTGAACGGGATCATCGAAGTCGCCCTGATCATGGGATTCGTCACCGCGGTCGTCGGACTGTTCCTGCGGAACCTGGAGATCCGACACGCGCAGCGAGACGGGCAGCGGTACCTGATGGCGAAGTCCTCCATGGCCCGCGCGATCCGGACGGCCGGCTTCGCGATCGGCCTCGCGGTGGTCCTGCTCCTCGCCGTGACGCCGTCCCTGACGGCCTCCCTGTTCTCCGATGCCCAGCAGGTCGTCCCCCTGGCCCCGGGTAACCAGGAGGCGGTGACGTTCACGAGCCCCGACCCGCTCGGCTTTTCCTTCGTCACGCATGCGACCGTCTTTGTGACAATCGGACATGCGTCGGTCACCCTGCTCCGGGACAACGTGACCCTGGCGGTCGCGGACTTGAACGCGTCGAAGGGTGACACGTTGGACGTCGAACCCATCATGTGGCAAGCCTCCGCGACCTGGTCCCTCGTCTTCCGAAACGAACTCAACATTACGACGTACCTCACGTTCGTCCTCGAGAAAGGCGTCATGCCCACCTTGTTTTCCACGGTCCCCTTCCTCCTGTTCCTCTATGGAGGGACGCAGGTGGCCTGGTGGATCGTCCTCCGCCCGATCCGGGACCGAACGAAGGGGGGCAGCTTGTCCGTCGCCACGGACGTCGACGAGAGCGAGCGAGTCTACGACGGGAGCTTGCAGACTCCGGATCCCAATCCGGATCCGGTCACGAATCCGGACATCTTCAACATCACGGCGGCGACGAGCCCGGCCGCCGAACCGGAGGCTCCCCCGCCTCCCGTCCGCGGGCCACCGGTCCCCGCCCCGCCTGCTCGGGTCGAGACCCCGAAACCCACTCCCCGTCCCGTCGTCCGGCAGCCCGACACCGCGGCCAGCCTCGCCACGAAGGCCGGGGCCCTTGTGGCCGCCGGCACGTACGGCGACGCCCTCGCGACCTACGACGAGGCGCTCCGCCTCGATCCCGGGCACGTCCCATCCCAGGAAGGTCGCGCGACCTGCCTCGTCCGGCTCAATCGCAAGCCCGAGGCCATTGACGTGTACAAGCGGCTCGTCACAAAGGATGCCCGAAACGTGGCCGCCCTCCGGGCCCTCGTCCGGCTCCACGCCGATGAACGTCGCTGGCGCGAGTGCCTCGAGGCGGTGGGCGAGCTGCTCCGCCAGAGACCGAACGAATCGTCCGCCCTCCAGATGAAGGGGGATGCGCTCACAAACCTCGGCCGACGCCCGGAGGCCCTCGCCGCGTACGAGGAAGCCGCGGCCATCGATCCCGGGGACGACAACCTCCGTCAGAAGATCGAGGAGGTTCGCGTCGACGTGCCGGGCCTGTTGAGCCGCGCCCTGATCGCGAGTGCGAGCGGCAACTACGCGCAAGCGCTGAACCTGTTCGACGACATCCTCGAAGTCGAGCCGAGCAACGTGAACGCGCTGATCGGCAAGGCAGTCGCGTACCGGAGGAGCGGCAAGCCGCAGGAAGCGGTGAACTGCCTCGATCTGGTCCTCGGCGTGCAACCGAACAATGCCTCCGCCCTTCTGAACCGCGGGAACATCCTGCTGGCCGAAGGCGACCTCGAAGGCGCACTCGACGCGTACGACCATCTCACGCAGCTCTATCCGGACGACGAAGAGGCGTGGGCGGCCCAGGGCGACGTGCTCGTGAAGATGGGCCGGGACGATGACGCCTTGCGAGCCTACACGGAGGCGCTCAAGCGGAGTCCGGGGGACGAAGGGATTCAACGGCGCATCTTAGAACTCGAAGCCGCGAAGACGCTCCCATCGGGCATCTTCCAGGAACTCTTCCGAATCAAAGGGATCGGGAAGACGCGCGCGAAGGCTCTGATCGACGCGGGCTTCGAGACCGCGGAGGACTTCGCGAAGGCGAGCCTGAAGGACCTCATGGTCGTGAAAGGGATCACGCGGAAGATCGCCGAGGATCTGACAGAACATTTCCGCGCCTCCCTGGCGGAAGCCCGTTGACCCGAGACTAACGAGACCTCAAACTTTCCCGCCGCGGGGTCTGAAGAAGCCCTTCCCCTTCTCTCGGAATCCTCGTCCCGCCGTATTGCACACAACAAGCCTTATCTCCGTGAAACCCCTGAATCCGATTGGACAGGGTCCATTGCGAGCCGGTGTTGTTCTCTTCGGTATAGTCGTCCTTCTAGTGGGAGTTGCGCTAGCCGGAATAGGACTCACTGTCTGGAAGTCAGCCGTTGCGGACTATGGTAATTTTTGCGCTGGCTTTTTCCAGGATTTGGAAGTGGATTGTCCGGGCCGCTATGCCAAAACAAGCACATTCGCAGACATCGCACTTGTCGGCTCGTTGCTGTCCGTCGTCGGGCTCATCCTCGCAATTCTGGGCGCAGTTCTGAAACGGGAGAGACCGAGCGAACCGCAAGTTCTCGCCAGGAAGGTTGACCCAACCTAGTTCACCAATCTGACAACTCATTCCTTCCTTAGCTACTCGCCCTTCACCCAAGTTCTTAAGTAGCCCGGCCCCCTGACTCGCCGTTCCATGAAGGCGTTTCGCATTCGCGGCCGATTCCGCATGGGCCGCTCCTGGCAGCCATTCTCGAAGGAATTGGCAGCACAGGACGAGGCGGGCGCCCGCGAGAAACTCTTCTCGATCCTCGGGAGCCAGCACGGCGTGCCCCGTAAATACGTGTCGATCACGGGCGTCGAAGAGGTCCCGAAGGACCAGGTGGAAAATCACGCGGTGAAGTATACGATAGAGGCGGGCGCATGAGCCTCGGCGAGTCGGACCTGCGGCGGGGCATGGCGGTCCTGGACCAATACCGCGAGCAGATCGAACAAGTCGATCACGGACGCCGCGAACGCGATCGGCCAGCGGCTCGGGGAGCTGCAGCGCCGCGCCGAGGCCCAGGGGGCGGCCGTGCAGGACCTGTACGATCGGCTCCAGACGAAGGGTGCCCCCGGCGAGCGGAACTAGATGTTCAAGGCCCTCCGCGAACGGCTCGCCGGCTGGAAGAAGGAGGCGGAGGCCGACGTGACCTCCGCGGCGATCGGGGACTCGGGCAGGAAGATCAAGGAAGACAAGCTCGAGGAGGTGTTGTACGACCTCGAGATCGCCCTCCTCGAATCGGACGTCGCCTTCCCGGTCGCGAAGGAGATCGTGGACCGACTCGCGGACGATCTGAAGGGCAAGCGGATCGCCCGGGACGTCGGCCTGGAGAAAGGCGTGGAGGCCGCACTGCGGGATGCGATCACCCAGGCCTTGTCCTTCCCGCCCATGGACTTCTTCGGACTCCTCGAAAAGGCGCCCCGGCCCTTCGTCGTCATGTTCGTCGGGGTGAACGGCACGGGCAAGACGACGACAATCGCGAAGCTGGCTTACCACATCCAGAAGAAGGGGTACACGTGCGTCGTCGCCGCCGCGGACACGTTCCGGGCGGGGGCCATCGAGCAGCTCGAGAAACACGCGGAGGCCGTCGGCTTCAAACTGATCAAGCACAAGGCGGGCGCGGATCCCGCCGCGGTCGCGTTCGATGCGGTCGAGCATGCCCGCGCGCGCGGACGGGACGTCGTCTTGATCGACACCGCGGGCCGGATGCAGACGAACCAGAACCTGATGGACCAGATGAAGAAGATCAAACGCGTCGCGAAACCGAACCTCACCCTGTACATCGGGGACGCCCTCGCGGGGAACGACGCGATTGAGCAGGCGAAACAGTTCCACGAGGCGGTCGGCATCGACGGAATCATCTTGACGAAGATCGACGCGGACGCGAAGGGTGGCGCGGCGCTGTCCATGGCCAAGACGATCGGCAAGCCGATCGTGTTCGTGAACCTCGGACAGACGTACGAGGACATCCGAGCCTTCGACACGAAATGGATGGTGGACCGGCTCCTCGCGGAGGCATGACGTGAGCTTCCGCGAACTCCTCGAGAAGGGACAGATCGCGGAATTTCCGGCGATGCAACTGGCCCTCGGAGCGATCAAGGGGCGCATCGACCGGATCACGGTCGCCTCCCTCGGGACCGGCGGGTCGAAGGAGGAGTTCCCGCTCGTCGAAATCCTCGGCACCCCGACCACGTTCCGGATCAAGGTGCTCGAAGACTCCCCCGAGTACCTGGACTGGCTAAACTCCGCCCTCCTCTGTGCGGGCTTCGTCGAACCGATCGGCCTCACGGCGACCGCCCGGCGGCTCGCGGAGTACGAGGACCTGATCCTCGGCGTGGACACGAACATCCTGTATGCCTCGATCCTCGGGGAGCATCTGCTCGACGAGTTTTCTCGGATCCATGTGCGGCCGTACAAGGAGAGCATCAACTGGATCTTGCTCGTGATCCCGGGCGTCGTGATGAAGGAGCTCGAGAACGCGGCGAACATGAAGAAGGGAGGTCGGCTCTCGCACGCGGGCCGTCGTGGGTATCGGGCCCTCCAGGAGATCACGACCCTCAAGCGGACGGAAGGGTACCAGGGCCTCAGCGTCCTCGTGGTCGGGCCGACGAACCCGGAGCAACTCCACCTGTCTCCGGACGGCCTCACGATCGTGAACGCGGACTCGATGATCCGTGACCAGTTCAAGTCCTTTCTGCGGGGCATCGACTTCCGCAAAGGCGTGTTTTTCCTAACGATGGACAAGACGAACGCCTCGCTCGCTGCCGCGGAAGGACTCTCCTCCCTGCGCATCCAGTACCCGCCACGACTGCGAAAGGGTCAGGAGCTTACGATGCCGAGCGAAGAGTCCATCCTCCTCGCGCGGCTCGTGTACGAACTGGCGGTGGAGTTCGGCACGGTCCGGGTCACGTGGGAGGACCACGGACCGCATCACATCGACCTCGAGGGCGGCTGGATCTGGAAGTCGATGGAACATTGGGAGGCGTGGCAGCTCCTCGCGTCGGCCCTCGATCCGGGATTCCACAAGGCGCTCAACCGCTACGTGGACGGGAGCTTCGACGCCCGACGGTTCGTGAAGGAGTGGCAGAAGCTCGCCGAGATCCTCTCCGAATAGTCAGCGTGCCGTCGGATGCCAGCC
>VBMN01000162.1 GCA_005878385.1 Methanobacteriota archaeon | reverse complement strand
TGACACATCCCGGGCCGATGGCACGTGCTCGACCGATCCTCTATCGCGACGCCGCCCTCGCGGACATGGCAGGCCCTTCCCTGCGAAAGGGCGTGAGCGTCCTCGTCGCCGATCAAAGGATCACATGGTTGCGCCCGACCTCCGACGAGCCGGCGCTGCCCCCTGACGTCCGCATCATCGACGCCGGCGGCTCGACGATCGTCCCCGGCATGGTCGACGCCCACAGCCATCTCACGCTTCCCGGAGGTTCGCATTGGATCGACCGCGGGGCCGATCCGCCGGATGACTTGCTCGAGGTCGCAGAGCACAATGGGGATCTCCTGGGCCGCGCGGGTGTGCGGTGGGCCCGTGACGTCGGGTCGCCCATGGCCGTCGATCCCCGCGATGGGCAGAGGCGGGCCCTTGCACTCCGCGTGCGCGAACGGTGGCGATTGGATCTCGCTCGGCCGAGGGTCCGCGTCGCGGGGACCTGGATCAGCCACAGCGGCGTCCTCACGGGTGGCCTCCTAGTCGAGGCGGATGACGGACCGTCCCTCCTAACCGCCGCGTCGACTCAACTCGACAACGGTGCGGACTTCCTCAAACTCTACCTCGACGGACCAAAGAAGGAGGAGGCGCCGTGGTCAACGGAAGACGTTCGGGCGGTCGTCGATCTCGCTCATGGTCGCGGTGCGAAGGTCACGGCGCATTCCGGTTTCCTGGTCGGGGCGCGGGTCGCGGTCGACGCCGGCGTGGACTCGATTGAACACGGATTCGAGCTCGACTCCGACGCGGTCGCGAAGATGGGCCGTCAAGGGACGTTCCTCGTAAGCACCCTAGCGATCTTCCGCTCCTGGGCCTCCTTTGCCCAGACGACGACGATCCCGCGATTCGCGGGCGACGAAGGAAAGGAACGGATGGCGCGCCGGCGGGAACGGGCGATCGAAAGCGTTCGCCTTGCGTACCGGGCCGGCGTGCGGATTGCGGCCGGTACGGATTTTGGCGGGGGATCGCTCCGGGCAAACCATCTTGCCTGGGAGGTCGAGT
>VBMN01000161.1 GCA_005878385.1 Methanobacteriota archaeon | reverse complement strand
AGGCCAGCCAGGACGGAGATTGTCACCGCGAGCAGCACGACAATGAGGGCGACATCGGACCAGGCCACTGTGAGGATCTGTCCGAACAGGAAGGACAGGACGTCCACGTTCAGCCCTCCGACGATACTGATCAGCACGACGCCTCCGCCGAGCCCGGCCGCCTGGACCACGGTGAGGGAGAGTTCCCCATACAGGTGGCGGTCCTGCAGGAAACGGATCCCGATGCCGCCGAGGACCGCTACGACGATCGCCATCTCGATCGGGAGAAATCCCGCGGCAATTCCAATGGCGACCCCGCCGAAACTGACATGGGCGAGGGCGTCCCCGAGCGGCGCGGTCCGTCGAAGGACGACGAACACGCCAAGGATGCCGCAGACGGACGCGATGACAAGGCCGGCAATCAGCGCCCGCTGCATGAATCCGAACCGGAAGATGTCCAGCAGACCGTCCGACATGGGATCCCCTCAATGACCGTGCGTGTGCGGCGCGTCCTCGGAATGCGCGATCGTCACGGTGCCGCCGCCGTAGAGTCGACGAAGCAAATCCTCGTCATGCAGAGCTCGGGGCGGTCCTTCGTACACCAGGGTGCGATTCAGGCACGCCACGCGATCCACGCGCGCGCTCACCACGCCGAGATCGTGGGAAACAAAGATCACGGTCAGCCCGAGTTCGTCCTTGAGCCGGCCGAGGAGGTCATAGAAACGGCGTTCACTCTCTGGGTCCACGCCCGCGGTGGGTTCGTCCATCACGAGGAGGTCAGGTCGTGACGCAATCGCCTTCGCGATGAAGACCCGCTGCTTCTCTCCACCGGACAGCGCACCGACCCGGCGATTCTCCAGACCCGAGAGGCCGCACAGCTCGATCGCGGAGCGCGCCACGTCCAGGTCCTCCTTGCGGAACCATCGGAAGGCGCCCCGGGAGGCCACGCGGCCGAGGAGCACGGTCTCGCGCACGGTCGCGGGAAAATTCGGATCGAAGGCGACGGCGTGCTGCGGGATGTAGCCGACCCGATGCCATTCTCGGAACCGCGACACCGGTTGGCCGAACAGTTCGACCTCTCCCGAGGACGGCTTGTCCAGTCCGAGGATGAGGCGAAGGAGGGAGGTCTTCCCGCCGCCGTTCGGACCCACGATCCCCAGAATCTCCCCCTTCTCCACCTCGAGATTCACGTCGCGGAGGACTTCCTGCCCGTCGCGGTACAATTGGACGCCTCGGACGCGGACGATCGGCTCCGCGCTCCCCGCCCTGACGGACAACGCGCTCGCGGCCTCGCTCATGAGCACTCCAACGCGGTCCGAAGGTTCTGAAGGTTTCTCTCCATGAGGGTCAGGTAGGTGTCTCCGTTCTGTTGCTCCTCCGAGGTGAGACCTTCGATGGGACTGAGCACCATCGTCTGCACGTGCGCTTCGTTCGCCAAGGTCCGTGCCACGGCCGGGCTGACGAGCTCCTCGAAGAACACGTACTTCGACCCGGTCTGGTTGATCACGTTCAGGATCTCCTGCATCTTCGTCGGCGTCGGTTCTTGATCGGGCGAGAGGCCCTGTATTGCGTACTGGGTCAGGTTGTATCGTTGAGCAAGATACGCAAAGGCCTCGTGCTGGGTGATGAAGATGCGACGCGAGCACGTTTGAAGGCCGTTCACAAACATCGTGTGGATGCGTTCGACATCCTGTCGCAGCGCCGCCGCGTTCGCCTCGAACGTCGCCCTGCCTGATGGGTCGGCCTTCGAGAGTCCCGCTGCGATCGTGTCGATGGTCATTTCCACTCGGACGGGATCCAGCCACAGGTGCGGGTCGACCGCGGAGGCGCCGCCCTCGCCGCCGCGGATCACATCGAGTCCGGCGGACGCATTCACGCGGACGGGTTTGTCGGCCGGCAACTCCCGGAACAGGTTCGCGAGGTAGGCCTCCACATAGCCGTTGTAGACGAACGCCGGGGAGATCGCGATCGTCAAGGAATCTCGGGGCGTCGGTTCCCACTCATGCGGCTCCACGCCCGGAGGGACGAGTGCCCGAACGGAAAACCGATCGCCCGCGACCCGAGAGGCGAGGTACTGATACGGATAGAAGGTGGCCACGACCTCCGGAGCACCAGCCTCGCCGGAATGGCTCAGGACGTAATACGCTCCGCCGACCCCGACGAGGCCCGCCACCACGGCGACGATCGCGACCAGGGTCCACAGGGCGTGACGATACATGGTGACGCAGTCTCCCAACCCGCTGGCGGTTGTTAAGCTTTCCTGGGAAACTATCAAGCCCACCTATGGCCAAAACCGTTACGAACCGCCGTACGATCCTGATAACAGATATGAACATGCCGGCGACGGAATAATAGCGTCGACAATCTTATTATCTGTTGATACATCAGTCGGTGGGGCTGAAACGATGTCGATCATGTCGGTCTCTCTTCCGGACCCTCTCGTGCAGCAGATGGACACCCTGACGAAGGAACGAGGTTTCGCCGGCCGTTCCGATTTCGTCCGCGCGGCCGTGCGGGAATTCGTCCAGCAACTCGTGTCGGATCCCATGCGGAGCGGACGGCGGTCGGCCACGATCACGCTTCTGTATCCGGAGGAACTGGAACGGCGTGTGGCCGAAGTGGCCCACGACCAATCGAAGGTGATTACCTCGATGATGCACGCGAACGCGGGACGGGGTCGGTGCGTGACGGTCTACATCGTGGAGGGCGATGCGGAAGCGATTCAGCGACTCACGGTGCGGTTCA
>VBMN01000160.1 GCA_005878385.1 Methanobacteriota archaeon | reverse complement strand
TCGACATCGGCGACAATTTGGTTCTTGCCGCAGTGGTCGAGCATTTCCTGCGTCTCGAGAATCCCGCCGATGTTGGAGCCGGCAAGGCGTTTGTTCCCGAAGATGAGCGATCTGGCATGGATCGGAGTGGCGGATGTGGCATCGGGCGGTAAGCCAAGCAGCACCAGGGTGCCGAAGTTCCGCAGGAGGGCCAGGGGCTTGTCAAGATCGTGCGGCGCGCTGACCGTGTCCAGGATGAGGTCGAACGTTCCTGCAAGCGGGTCAAGCGTGCCCGGCTCCTTCGTATCGACGAACTGCTTGGCGCCGAGCCGAGCTGCAGCTTCCTCCTTGCCGGGCGAGGTGCTGAGCACGGTGACGTCGGCACCCATCGAGTGTGCCAACTTGACAGCCATGTGGCCGACACCGCCCAAGCCCATGACCGCGACCTGGTCGCCTGGCTTGCATCCGAATTGGCGCAGAGGCGAGTACGTGGTGATGCCCGCGCACAGGAGTGGTGCGGCGCGAGCGGGGTCCAGCCCCTTCGGGACTCGCAGGACGTAGCGCTCGTCGACGACCATCCTCGCGGAGTACCCTCCGTACGTCCACGTGTTCCCGCCCGGCTCGAGGCTGTCGAACGTGAACGTGACACCCTTCTCGCAGAACATCTCGTGGCCCGCGCGGCATTCTTGGCACGCTCGGCACGAATCGACGATGCAGCCCACACCAACGAGGTCGCCCTCGCGGAAGCGGGATGTGCCGGCACCCTCGGACACGACTCGGCCGACGATCTCGTGGCCTGGCACGACCGGAAAATGCGTGTTCCCCCAGTCGTCGTTCACCTTGTGCAGATCGCTGTGACAAATGCCGCAATAGAGAATCTCAATCTCGACGTCGTGCGGTCCCGGGTCGCGTCGCTCGATGGTCATGGACGCGACCGGCGCCTTGGGTGTGCGAGCGCCGAAGGCGGGAGTCTTCTTGGTCATGCCCGAGCGAAAACCATGCTCGGGTAAGTCTCTTGTGCAGCCCTCCGGATGTGAATCCACGTGGGTCTACCCCCATGGGAGCTTGGCATGGATCAGGGAGTACTCGACCACCGGACGTAGCGAGCCGCTCGGTCCTGAAAATGAAAGGCAGGTCACCACCTTGGCTATCGGCCGCATCGTCCAACTGCGTTGGCTAACAAATTCGTAACGTTGACGCTTCCTGGGACCATTCTATTACGCTCCGGATGCCTCTCCAAGCCTCCTTTCCTACCTTGTGGTTGTTCGCGGCGGCTAGCGCGATTCTTGGTACCGTCTTCCTTCTCGCGGCGTTCACGGAATTGCGGGCTCGAAGGAGACGAGGACGCTTCGTCGTAAGCATGGCCCTGGGGATCATCTTGGCCATCGCGACCGTGCCCCTTGCGATTGGGTCGTACCAACAGTATGCCACAAGGAACACGTGGACCTACACCTACAGGCTTGATGTGTTGCCGACCGAAACTGCGCCCGAAGCTCTCGTTCTCCCGATTCCCGGCGACAATACCCTCCTGGGAAGCCTGCGTCTGGTCGCCGGCCATGCGAACTGGAGCTTCATGGATGCGCCGCACGGTCGCGGCCTCTACGTTAGAATCGACGGGGCCGCCACCCTGGAGGCTGTGTATTCCGAGTTCCCCGCCTCCGCGGTCCGTCGCAATTCGACGCTGACAATGATGAATTCCTCCATCCCGTACTTTCCGGTCCTCGTCTGGATATTCTACTCGGGGACCGGCCTTGCCCACCTCGAGTTCGAAGCCGGGGGCTTTGCGTTGCCTCAATCGGAGTCGGTTCGCCCAGGCTGGCGCTTGTACCAACTCCTTCCTCCTCCCGTGCCCTAGGTCGCGATTCGGCCACCCCCCTCATTTGTCGGCGCCTCGAGAGCCCGCGACTGTTCCATGAAGCGGAAAAATATCGGCCTTGGCCGTAATGTCTAGCATCGCGCGCCCGCAGAAGAACTCCCACGGACCTCAGGAGGGAATGATACCGAGCGCGATGCCTATCACTGACGATAATGGACGGATACGAGTTTATCGAACCTCGGGCGCCTGGGTGAGAACAACGGAATGTGTGACGTGCCTCTCGCATCATCAGCCGTGCTCATGGCCCTTATTTCCCCGGCGTCCGAGGAAATCAACAAGTCGGTCGTGGCCTCCAAGAAGACGTCCAAGGCCCTGGGGACCTCGCGGTCGGAACCCTCGGTCCTCGAGACCTTCCTGCAGATGAACCCCGAGGAGAAGTTCGACCTCGAGGCGGTCAATTCGATCGACGTGCGAGCCCTCTTGGAACAGGCCCGAGGAGACAAACGGGTTCTGCACGAGATTGTGCGGACGGCGGAAGCGCTGTTGCCTCGCGTTCGGGCCGAGACCGAGGACCCGATCTTGGTCAGTGGAATCCTCCGGACCAAGACCGTGGATTGGTATCTTCGGAGCCCCTCCGATCGGAGTTGGACGGTCACGATGCCCGTTCGTTGGGGTGGCATGTTCCTGGGGGATTTCGCCCGACGGAACGGATCGTCCGAGGTGAACATGACCTTGGCGGAGCTCTTCGCTCCGGAGGCCGCCGGCCGCCTGTCCGTGTTGGATCCCCGCTTCCACCCCGGGCTGAGTTCCTTGGCGATCCGCATTGCGCCGGCGAGGAACCAAGAGGATGCGTCGACGTACGACCTCGTTCAATCCAGCGCGCCTCCTCCGGGAGAAGCCGGGGGCCTCAACGTCCCGAGCAGCCGGTCGAATCCGTTGGCCTATTGGGAGAACGAAGGGATGACGAAAAAGGACTGGTTCGTGCTGCTCAAAGGTCTCGAGAAGCGGAAGGCGCGGCTCGATCCGCCGCCGCGGGACAATCCGCGGGATCGGCCTTCCTATCTGACATTGCGGGAGCTCATCCTCACCGAATCGGCGGGCCGCAAGGCGTTCCTGGTCTCTCACTGGAAAGGGAGGCCCAGCGGCCTGATCCTGCTGTGTCAGCTCCTTTCGAAAGGAAGCTTGGTACCGGAGGTCGACACGGACGGAGACTACCTGGAAGCGGAACTGGATCATCCGGCCCCGGGACTCGAGGACTCGAAGTCCAAAGAGGGTGAGTGGAACCTGGGCCACGGATGGAGGGTAGTCCGTGAGAATGCGGTGAGCCGGGGCCGGACCTATCGCGCGGAAGCCAAGTCGGGTACCTGACGGACGGCGGCCGTCAGCGTCGTGTTCCGGCACAGGAGCAGGGTGCGGCTCGTCGGATCCGACATGATCCGAGTCGCGAGCGTCTCGATCGCGGGGAACGTGAGATGACGGTGGATTCCCTGACCGAAGGGCGGTCGTTCGGCGTCTTCCGGGCGGACCGGGACCGCGAGGACCGCCATCTCCCCCTGGACGTCCGGCGACTT
Source organism: Methanobacteriota archaeon (assembly GCA_005878385.1). Taxonomy (GTDB): domain Archaea; phylum Thermoplasmatota; class Thermoplasmata; order RBG-16-68-12; family RBG-16-68-12; genus RBG-16-68-12. The sequence continues at coordinate 2,923 of VBMN01000160.1, read as the reverse complement.
CCGTTCGAACTCGCCCATCGCGTGGAAGACGGTTTCCAGGGTGAGGCGCCCCGACTTGAGCAGGTCCGTGCGAGCGACGACCGTATGGTTCGCGAAGGTCGGTCGCCCGGCTTCATCCGCGGGACCTCGCGTGATCCGAGAGAGGAGGACTTCTCGCGCGCCGCGGACGGGATGGATCATGTGCAGGTCGATCGGCTCGTCGTACGATTGAGCGATCGCCCCGCGGATCGGCGTGTAATGGCCGCGAAGATACTGGTCGTACAGGCCCGCGTCGAGACCCTTCGACACCGCTCGCGTCGTGTACCCGGTCCCAGGAATCACACCGTACAACCAATGGTCGAATTCGGCCACGCTGCCGTCCGTTGACCCTCGGCTGGATTCCGCGGCTCCCATGATGCATCCTGCTAGGCCGAACGGACCAAAGCTTGAGCTTGGAACTTCTCCGCTTCCAGGATCTCGTCGGGGATCTTGTGGGCGATGTCGCGGAAGTGCTCGATGAACTCGACGTACTCGTCGTAGGAGAAGTCGGCTTCGCCGCCCCCTTCCGGTGCGAATCCGGTGCGCACGATCCTCGACTGTCCGACCGGGTCCATGCCTTCCTGTGTCTCCGTGCGGACCCAGCTGAGGAAGTACGCGGCCCTGTCCATGCTGACCCCGGCGATTTTCCCGCCGCGGATTTGGGACAGGGTCTGGGGTACGAAGACTCGGAGCAGGGCTTCCGCGTATTCCTTCCGCTGCCTCTTGCTCTCCGGGAACCCGCGATGCAGGCCCAATCGCGCCAGGACATCGTCTTTGAGCGTGTCGAACTTGGAGAGGACGAAGGCGGGGTAGATGCGCGGCGCCTCGGCTTTAACCCCGGAATCCTTCAGGCGGTCGTACTCCTGTTTCTTGTACGTCTGGAACGCGACGAGCAACTTCGCGACCGTGCTGTCGTATCGCAGCATTTTCTTGTAGGCGGGCGTGTCGATCTCCGTCGTCATCTTGCTGCAGTCGACCAGGACCACGACTACGACGCTCTTGAGGAGCTGTTGGATCAAGGGTCGCGAGGCGATCCCCGTCTCAATGAACTCCTCGATGTCTTCGCCCGACACGTCGTAGGCGGAGAACCGGAGGGTCGAGAACGGGCGCGCCCAATTCTGTTGCCGGATGTAATAGGGCAGTTTGCCGACGACCTTGCGAAGGTAACCGAAGATGAAACCGAGTTCCGTGATCTCCTCTTTCAACGTCGCACTGGGGAACCGGCCGTCTTTCATTCCGCCTCGATCGCGATCTTCCGCAGGCTTTCCAGTAGGGCGAGGTATTCGTCCGCCGAGTAGTCGGGCTCCCATCCTCCGCCTTGAGTCTGACGGAGCCGAACTCGCTCGTTCCGATTGCCCGTTGCCTCCTCCGTGGTGACGCGACTGAAGAAGTACGAGGGCGTGCCGAATCGCACCCCTTGAACCTCCCGGGCGGTAATCCTCGCGATCGTCTTTTTCAGATTCGTGTCCAGAAGCGCGCGGGCATAGGCCGCTCGCCGAGTCGTCTCTCGGACGGCCGGGGGTGTGCCATCTAGTCCGGCCCCTCGAAGTGCCTCTTTGTGGACAGAGTCAAATTTGGAAAAGATGAAAATCGGATGGAATCTCCGCGCGCTGCCACGCCCACGGGACCGCTGCACGGCGGACACGAGCGATTCCACGGCCGCGTCATAGGTCGTCATCGCGGCGACCGGGTCCTCTTGGCCCGAGGCCACAAGCTTCGTGCTGTCCACCAGGATGATCATCGCGTCGCTTTCGAGCACATCCCGCAGCTTCGTGTTGGCGAGAGAGCTCCCGGTGCGATATCGAGCCATTTCGTCGTCCAGATTTCTCAAGAGAACGAAGTGCAATGATGCCGACGCACCCGGATTCCATCCCTGCGACCGCAGTCGCGACAAGAGTCCGAGTCCGGCCTTCCGGGAGGCCATGTGGAAGGTGATGCTGCTAATGCCCTCCTTCGCGGCGGAATCCGGGAAACTTCCCGACATCAGCTGTTGAAAAACTTCGGAGATTTCCTCGAGCGATTCGAGGCCGACGTGAAATCGAAAATCATCCGCCCGCGTCGCACCGGATTTCACCTGGGCCGCATACAGCAGGGCAAGGACCGTCGTCTTTCCGGAACCACGGTCTCCAACGATCACGACATGAGGCATGGTAGTACGAAAGGCCAAGTCTCTAACTTCGAGGTGTAGTCGTACTTCTTGGGAAAGAGCTTTTTGCCCACCTGCCTCGCTCCGTCGCTTTAGAGACGGTCCAGGTTCACGACGACGAAACTCGCTTCGCGGGAGGCGTTGCGGTCACCTGTTCTCGTTCTGTCGACCCTTCCATCGCGAGGGTGGAGGAGGTCCCGCCGGAGATCACTTGGCCTACGTCATCGAAATATTCCGTGCCAACGAAGGCCTGGTGTTCGACCGCGCGATACCCTTGTTCCCGGGCAGCGAATTCTTTGTCTTGCAACTCCGCGTACGCAGACATCCCCCGGTCCTTGTAATCCTGCGCAAGCCCGAACATGGAGAGATTCAGCGTATGGAAACCCGCGAGCGTGACGAACTGGAAGCGATAGCCCATGCGGGCGAGTTCGGACTGGAAGCTTGCGATCGCCGAAGGGCCCAGCTTTTTCCGCCAGTTGAAGGAGGAGGAGCAGTTGTAGGCGAGGATCTTCCCCGGGAAGCGGGCGTGGATCGCGTCGGCGAAGGCGCGGGCCTCTTCGAGATCCGGACCGGACGTCTCGCACCAGAGCATGTCCGCGTACGGTGCATACGCGAGACCGCGAGCGATCGCCGCGGAGAGTCCGCCCTCGATTCGGAAGAATCCCTCGGCGGTCCTCTCTCCTGTGAGGAGCGCACGGTCCCTCGGATCGGAATCGCTCGTCACCAAACGGGCGCTGTTCGCATCCGTCCGCGCGACGA
>VBMN01000008.1 GCA_005878385.1 Methanobacteriota archaeon | reverse complement strand
TCTACCGGGGGGTCCTGAACGAGAACTGTGGGCCGTACGCAGGCATGCGGGTCGAGGTGGCGAAGGAAGAGATCCGCAAGGAGCTCACGTCGAAGGGCCAGGCCGATGGCATGTACGAACCGAGCGGCGAGGTCGTGTGCCGCTGCACGACCCGCGCGATCGTGAAGGTCGTGGACAACCAGTGGTTCCTCGCCTATGGCAATTCGGCGTGGAAGGCGAAAGTCCACGAGGCGATCGCCTCGATGGAGCTGCATCCGGAGGCCCTTCGAAAGTGGCTCGACTACGTGACGGACTGGCTTCACGACTGGCCGTGCACCCATCACCGCGGCCTTGGCACGATCCTGCCGTGGGACTCGGACTGGGTGATCGAGAGTTTGAGCGACTCGACGATCTACATGGCGTATTACACGATTGCCCATGCCTTGCAGGGCGGTGCCTTGCGGTCCCAGGTGCCTTGGGCGGGCCGCCTCGATGACACGTTCTTCGACTACGTGTTCTTCGGCAAAGGGGCGGCGCGGACCCTCGCGAGCCGGCTCGGCGTGGACGTGCAGTTGATCGAGGACCTCCGGCGGGAGTTTACCTACTGGTACCCGGTCGACTTGCGCAACACAGGCAAGGACCTGGTCCAGAATCACATGGCGTTCTGTCTGTTCAATCACACCGCGATCTTCCCGAAAGAGCATTGGCCACGGGGTTATGGTGTGAACGGATGGGTGCGGCTCGCGGGTCGGAAGATGTCGAAGTCTCGCGGCAACACCTGGTACATCCGAGAGGCGTTGCGGGACTGGCCCGCGGACGTGATCCGCCTCACGGTGGCGAACGCCGGGGACGGCCTCGATGACCCGAACGTGGACCTCGATTTCGCGGAGACGGCGATGGACCGACTGCAGGATTGGGTGCGCTTCGGGACCGCGACGCATGCGACGCGGCGCGAGCGGCATGGGATCGACGCATGGTTTCTGAGCGTCCTGAATCGGGCCGTCCAGGCGACGCGGACCGCGATGGAGGCGATGAATTACAAGGTGGCGCTCCGACACGGATACTTTGACTTGCAATCCGCCTGGTCCTGGTACCTACGACGGTCGGAAAACCGTCCCCAGGCGGAGTGCCTGCGTCGGTTCATCGAGGTCCAGACGAAGGTGCTGGCACCTTTCACGCCTCATGCGGCGGAGGAGGGGTGCCCTCTCGATGAACGTCCTCATGGAGAAGGCCCTGGCGCAGACCGGGATGAAGGAACGGGCGAAGGAAGCAGCCGCATACGCGCGACAGGTCGCGGACGAATTGCGACATGCGCGGGCCGAAGATCTGGATCGAATCGGCTCCGTGGACGAGTTCGCCATGTTCCGAGAAAATGCTCATTTCTTGGCCAAGGAACTGGGCGTGAAAGTCGACGTGTTCCGCGCTGACGATCCGCACCGTTGGGATCCATCGAAGAAGGGCGACCGCGCCGTGCCTGGTCGTCCCGCGATCTACGTGGAGTGAGTCGATGCGCATCGCACGGCCGCGGAGGCCGACCGCGGTCTTCAAGCGCAAGCGCAGTCCGCCACCCCAGGCGACGAAGCTTATTCGATACTCCATGGTGGCAGGAATTGTCTTCATCGTTCTCCTCGCCGTCGTGTTCCTCCCGCGGATGTTCGTGAACCAGATGCCGGTCGCGACGCCGGTGAAGATGGCCATCACGACATCGGCCACATCGACTCGTCTCGACGTCACCTCGGTCGGTGCTTTGGTGCCTCTGTCGAACGTGCAGGCGGTCCTTGTGCGAGATAACACCACCATCGGCATTCTCGGGCCTCCGCTCGGGGGCGGCAATGCGACCCTTGCGTTCACGGACGCGGACGGGGACGGTCGCTTGAGCCCGGGCGATTTCTTCATGGTGACCACAAGGTCCACGGCGTGCAACTATCGTCTTGACATCAATCAAATGGAGTCCGGGTCCACGTTTGTCGTGGGACAACAGGACTGGGGTTTCTGCTATTCGACGTAACGTTTAATTGAATGCGGTCGATAGGCGCGACCGCGGGCCTGTAGCTTAGCTAGGTAGAGCGATCGGCTCTTATCGGAGCCGCCCCGCGGACGTGTCCGAGGGACACCGATAGGTCAAGGGTTCGAATCCCTTCAGGCCCGTTTCGCCTCGCGCGGCTTGGCTTGGAACAGACTCATCCAGGCATGCCCTTGCTTCTGTCCTTTTCCTGGCGACGAATCGTTGTACGATGAGCCCGTGCCTGAATCCAAAGGAATTTCCCGAGGGGGTCCAAAGGCTCGATGGTTTGTTCGAGGTATTCACAAAGGATTTGGACCTCCTCGACGCTTGGTGTAGCGTCATGAGACTCCTCCGCCGAGGGATCCTCGAAGGGGCAGTCACGTTGGGCTTAGGATTGGCCTCAGCCGCCTTTGGCCTCGCATACCTCGTGATTTCGGCCCACTACCCGTGGCCAGATTTTCTTGCCGGCTTCTGGGGACATTTCGAGCTAGGAATCCTATTCGTTGCAGGCGGCATCTTCGCCTACGGTGAGGGACTTTGGATGATCCGATCGAGGCTCGATTGGTCCGTCCTTCCTGGTGACACTTCAAATCGTTAGCTTGGCGACGACCGCGCATTAACTTTCCAACGGGGTTCGAATCCGATCAGGCCCGCTTGTCGTGAAGGGGTTTGCACCCTCGATCCGTGAGATTGAATGTCAGTTGGCCTCGCGAATTCTTGCGCTTGTCCCCACAACCCCGCTCCCATCCAAGCGCGTGAGGTCGTGAGTGATTTGTCGGCAGTTCAGACCCCTCCCCAATCCGGTCGGATTCACCGCGTAGCGCTAGCTTCGATCCCGTCGGCCTAGGACGACCTCGTTCTTGCCCTTGAGTCAACCCCTCGCGGGCCAAAGCTCACAAAAAAAGCCGCAACGGACGAAGCTTAGGGCCATGGGTGAGTATTATAGGGCCTTGGTAGTGACGGAGGAGCGGGTGACGAAATGGCCCGCACCAAGAGACGACGTCGAATACGACGTGCTGCGAGTGAGCGTCAACGTGCACACCAACTGACTCTTGATTCCCCGACATGGACCAACTTGAGTCGGTTGGCACGACTCCATCGCACGTCTCGGTCAGCGATCGTGCGGATGCTCATCGCTCAAGCAGTGACAATCCAAAGGGCGGCCGAAGAGCGAGGCACGGAGTCTCGACTACCTGATGCCCTTCCGTAGTCGACCTGTTCCCCAACACTTTGGACCTGGGTTCGAATCCGATTAGGCCCGTTCCTCAGCTCACCGCTTTCTTCACGAGCGCGCTGATCCTTACCTCTTCGACGGGAGTCAACTCCTTCAGAGCGAAAACGACCGGCCACATTGCGCCTTCGTCGAGGTTCGCCGCGTCGCTGAAGCCGAGCGTCGCGTACCGCGTCTTGAACTTCTGCGCGGGTTGGACGAAGCAGACGACCTCGCCGTCCTTGGCATACGCGGGCATCCCGTACCAGGTCCTCGGCGAGAGGGCTGGTGCGCTGGCTTTGATGATCGCATGAAGCCGCTTGGCCATGGCGCGATCCGGTTCCCGCATCTCGGTGATCTTCGCGAGCACGGCGCTTTCCCCGTCCGCCTTGTCCGCGCGCGGGCCGCGGCCCGCGGATGCCTTCCGCTCTTGGAGGTACTCCTTCATCGCGGCTCGTTCCTCGTCCGTGAATCCCTTGAACTTCTTGTTGAGCGCGGTGGTGCTCTTGGCAGACTTTTGCGTGTCCTTTTTTGGGCTCATAGAAATCTCCTCAAAAGGTGTTTGATTGTCGTTCAAGCAAAGTTTTCACCGGGTATTAAGGGTACCCATTACCCATCGCAGGGAGTACCTTCGAGGATCTTGTCTCTCAAGAACGGAAGGAGCCGGGGAGACGGCCCCGCCGGAATCGCGGTTCGGACGCCGCCCCGGTCGTCAATGGCCAGAAGACCAACTCTCTCCGCTTCAAAATGCCACCGTTGCCGATATGCCCGCGAAGCCGCGGCCAGGGGCATGGCCACCCACGATCGGTCGGCACCGAGCTGGTAAGCCATGGCTTGTCGAAGCGCTTGGACCCAATTACTCATCTTCGCCTCGATGGCGGTCACGCTCCCCGGCCGAAAGCCGAGAAGATCGGCACGACGGCCAAGAATCGGAACCTCCAGCCGAACAGAATAGCCCGCCCCCTCGAGCCAAACGGCGATTGGCTTGGCCAGCTCAGATTCGAGACGGAACGACACGCGCCCTTGTATCCGAGTCGGATGGAAAAGGTTCTTGTCAACCCCGGGCGGGATCCCAGCGCCCCACGTGGGCCAGGATGTCCTCGTGATAGCGAGCGATTTCCTCTCGAGGAGTGGCGTTCACGTCGACAAACGACAACTCTCTCCAGACGGGATGCTGTCCGACTTGATCTCGCTCCCCGACGAAGATGAACTCGAGGTCCCAGTGATTCTTCGGCCCGTACACTTCTGAGAACACGAACGGGCCTTTGAGGGGCAATGCGGGCAAGCCGAGCTGTTCTTTCAGGATCCGCTCCGCGGCGGCTTGTGGCGACTCGCCGATCATCAGGTGCGAGGACGGGAGCATCCATCCCTTGCTGTTCGCCTCGGCCCGCTCCGGATCGAGGGCTCCCACGTGGTCCCACGGTGCCGCGGGGTCCAGGTGGCCCATCAGGATGTTTTCCGGATGTCCAGACTCGCCGATGACGAGGAACGCCGAAAGGCAGAATCCACTTTCCGGGATCTCATGCGTGGTCATCGCTCGAGCCACAGGGTTGAATCGGCTGAATTTCCGCTCGGTGGCCATGGGCCCCGCAAGTTCGCCGGGCTGTTTCAACCTTCGTGCCTCGGCCACCCCCCAAGATTTCATGAAGGGAGGTCGACAGCCTCCGCGGCCCCTCTCCTACCGCGAACTTCATGTGCACCCGGCACGTACGCGAGGCCGCCATGGCCCGCAACCTGTACTTCATCGGCACGGCCGGGTCAGGCAAGTCGACGATGGTGTACGCCTTCCAGCTGTGGATGAACTCGCAAGGCCTCGACTGCGTCACCGTGAACCTGGATCCTGGCGCCGAGTCCCTCCAGTATTCTCCGGACCTCGACGTCCGGGATTACGTGAACCTCTCGGAAATCATGGAGGAACAGGACCTCGGTCCGAACGGCGCCCAGGTCGCGGCGGCGGACATGATCGCGATGAACGCACGGGAGCTCGCGGAGGTCCTCGAGACGTTCGAGACGAGCTACATCCTGATCGACACTCCGGGCCAGATCGAGTTGTTCACCTTTCGGGCATCCGGGCCCGTCCTGATCGATGCCTTCGGCCGAGACGACTCCGCCCTCGTGTATCTGAACGACCCGGCGTTGGTGAAGTCGGCCTCGGGCTTCGTGTCCTCCGTCCTCCTGAGCGCCACGGTGCAGTTCCGGCATGGCCTGCCCTTCATCAATGTCCTCAGCAAGTCGGACCTCCTCTCCGAAGAAGAGCTCGAGCGGATCGTGAAATGGTCTCTCGACCCGTTTGCGCTGTACGAGGGACTGTTCGCCGACGGCGCGACGCCGAAGACCCTCTTGGACGTGGAATTCCTGAAAAGCATGGAGTCGATCGGCGTGTATCGCCGCGTCCACCCGGTGTCCTCCGAGATCACCTTCGGCTTCGACGAGATCTACAACCAGGTGCAACAAGTGTTCGAAGGCGGCGAGGATCTCCAGAAGGACTGAGGCCCCGGAGTCAAAGGAATCCTTCGAAGACCGTCAACAGACCGGGCTCGTATTGGCGGATGGCATCGAGGACGTTCGCGGCCGTGATCCGTTCCACCTTCGCCTCGACGATGGCGTGGATGGCCCTGTTCACGGTCTCGTCGTCGAGTCGGATCAGGCGCTCCTTGAATAGATAGTGTCGCGCGAGTTCCTCTTCGAGTCGGGCCCGCCATCGTCTCTCGTAGGGTGAGAGAGCTTCCTCGGTCGCCTTACCCGCTGAGACCGCGTCCGCCGCCACCTCTCCCGCGTACTTGCCAGAGAGACAGCCGTTCAGGATCCCCCCGCCCGTGAGTGGATCGATCAACCGGGCCGCGTCCCCCGCGAGGATCAGGCCGGGAGCAATCGTCTTCTCCAGCGGCATGGAGACGCTGACGGCCCCCGCCACCTCTTCGATAACTTCGCCCTTTGCCAGGGACGGCGTTCGACCGATGAGAGCGTCCAAGTACCGCTTCGCGTCCGCGCGATCCCGGATCTTCGAGAGATTCACTCCGATCCCGACGTTAGCCACATCAGGCTGTTTCCAGAAGACCCAGGCATACCCGCCGGGCGCGCAACTCCCCAGGTACACGTCGTTGTATCGGGGATTCCCCGCCACGCCGACCATCGTGTACTGCAGACACGCATCGATGTCGCGCGTGCGGAGGTGTGTCTCGAGTCCCGCCCAGCGCCCGACCTGGCTCTCGAATCCGTCCGCCCCGATCACGACCTTCGCGCGGACGTCGACCGTCTCGGCCATATGTTCGCATCGCGCCCCGATGATCCGTCCGTCGTCTCGGAGGAGTCCGACGGCGCTCGTCTTGATCAGGATCTCCGCTCCGGCCTTCGCAGCCTCCTTCGCGAGATAGCGGTCGAACAGGTCGCGCTCGAGGACGTAGCCGCATTCGTTCCCCGCCCGCGTCTCGTCGACGACGAGGGCGGTTCCGTCCGGTGCGATCACTCGGGCGCCGTCGACCTCGTGACAGATGAACTCCGCGGAGGGTGTGAGGCCGATTTCGTCCAGCCACCGCTTCGCGACCCCTTCCCCACACCGGACCGGCGTCCCAATCTCGGAACGTTTCTCGATGAGCAGGACCTCCGCGCCCCCGCGGGCCGCATACTTCGCGGCCGTACTGCCGGTCGGTCCCGCGCCGATGACCAACACATCGACGTCACGCTCCACTTGCACATTTGCATTCCGAGCGGGCTCATGAGGCTTTGGGCGGGCCTGGGGCGAGTCGACGCGGGGTTCGGCAAAGGAGACCGAAACGCTCCCCGAGGGGCAGACGACCGGGGCCGATAAGGAGTCCATGCAAGATCGTACATACGACGTACTTATCTACTCCGCTCGATACGTATTGCTACCATGGAGCTCGACAGTCGGAAGGTACAGAAGCTCGGCTATTCGAGTCTCGGGGTCTCCCTTCCGAAGGCGTGGGCGGAGTCGAACGGGATTCGACCGGGATCCGTCGTCAACATGTCGATCGAGGACGACGGCACGCTCCGGGTGCGGGTAGGCCCGTTCGAGGAGTATCCGACCGCGGCGGAGGCGACCATCGACGCAGACAGTTGGAACGGCCCCGAGTCATTGACGCGGCTGATCACCGGTGACTACATCGTCGGGTGCAACACGATCAAGGTGCGGAGCCGCGATGAAATTTCTCCCGGCCAGCTCCAGGAGATTCACGAGGCCGTCCGCGGCCTCACCGGGCTGACGATCGTGAACCAGGGCCCGCGGTTTGTGACGATCGAAAATTTCGTGGAACCGACCCGCTTTCCGATTGACGGCCTCTTGCGTCGGCTCCATTACCTTACATCGCGAATGGAGAAACTCGCCCTCGGCGTGCTCGCGGGGGAAGCGGTGGGACGCATCGAGGAGGTCGCACGCATGGAGATTGAGGTGGACCGTCTCTACTGGCTCGTCGTCCGGCAGCTCCTCCTCGCGGCATCGAACCGATCCGTCGCGGCGAAGATTGGCGTCACGGAGCCCCGGCATCTGCTTGGAGACCGACTGACCGCGGCGACCCTCGAGAACGTCGGAGACCTCTGGGAGGAAATGGCCGCCGAGATTGGCCCGGCCATGCGATCCGGTCGTGCTCCGTCGAAGGACCTGGTGAAGACGGTGGGGGCACTGAAGGTGCGGCTCGAAAAAATCATCGAGCTCACGATGACGTCGTTCTTCGCTTCCGACCTCAAGAAAGCGAACGAAGCCCTCGACCTTCAGATGACGTTCGTACGAGACCTGCGAGAACTTGGTTTGCCGCCCGCACGCGGCCCCGCCACCTCCCCGAAGGCATCCTCCAACTTGCTGGGCATGATCCTACGTCCTCTCGAGCATGTGTCGAAGTACTACGGGACGATCGCCCAGGTGACGATCAATCGGGTCCTGGAATCGCCGTTGCGGCCGCGGCCTGCGACTTCGGAACCGAGCTCGGCGCCGGGAACGTCCACGGACTAGACTAATTTCAACGAGTCTCTCAGCGGTGCTCGATCTTCCTGCCACGGGTCTCGTAATCCCGCCGAAGCTCCTGCATGGTCTTCGTTTTCCCAGGTCCCGCTTGAGGGAGCTCCGGCACCAGGACGACTTCCTCGACGTGCGCCAGAAGCGGATTCAGCCGCTCCTTGATGTCTCGCTGGAACTGCATCCTTAAGCGCTCCGGCAAATCAAGCGACGTCAGGAGCCGAAGGTCGCGCGGCACCGCGTACACGACGAGCTTGTGTTGGCCCGAGGCATCTGTGTCGACCGAGATTGGCTTCGAATCGGTGACCAGTTCGGTTCCAATCACGCTTCGGATTTCCTCGGCGCTCGTCTTCACGCCGTTCAGATTGATCATGTCGTCGACGCGACCGCGGTGGCGGTAGAAACCGCCCCCGAGCCGTTCGACTTGGTCTCCATGGCGACGCAGACGCTCGCCGTTGGGACCAGCAGGGACGTGGTCGAAATACTCTTCAAAATGGTCGTAGTTCAAGAGGTCATTTGAAAACCCGATCGACGGAGGGATGAGGAACAGCTCACCCCGCTCCGACACCTGCCCGTCCTCCAAGATGACAAAATCGAGGCCCATGGCTGCGGTGGTGAAAGTCGACGGGGCACACGGTTGGACCATCGTCCCGGTGATGTAGCCACCGCCGATCTCCGTGCCGCCGCAGTACTCGATGACCGGTTTGTATCCGGCCAGGGACATCAGGTACAGCATCTCATCCGGGGTCGAAGGTTCCGCGGTCGAACTGAACCGCTGGATTCGGCTCCAGTCCAATCCGTCCATAGTCTCTTCGAGCTTCCAAACGCGGACAAGCTTCGGGACGACGCCGAGCATCGTGACGCCGGCCTCGGACACGAACTCGCCGAACGCCCGACGGTTCGTGCCGCCGACGTACAGGGCCATTGTGGCGCGGTTCACAAGACTCGCATACGTGAGCCAGGGACCCATCATCCATCCAAAACTGGTGGGCCAAGCCAGGACATCCTCCGGGCCCACATCGTGGTGCAGGTAGGCGTCCGCGGCGGCCTTGATTGGTGTCGTGTGGGTCCAAGGAATGGCCTTCGGATCCTTCGTCGTCCCGGACGAGAACAGGATGGTCGTTGGATCGGAGGGCTGGCACGGCACCGCATCGAAGGTCTTCTTGTCGCCGAGGAAATCCGTCCACGCGAGGTCCTTCGGCCTCGTCGTGCGGACGGGAGTTTCCGGATCTGCTCCCAGGACCACTGCAGGCGGGCCGTGGGCCGCGATCACCTTCGCGTAGACCGGATGCTCCTTCCCGTCGCGAAGGTAGGCGTCGACTGTGAAGACGAGCTTGGCTCCCGCGATTCGGGAGCGTTTCTCGAAATCAGCCGGCGCGGAGGCGTCCGCGATTCCGACCACGCAAGCACCCGCGAGGATCACCCCCAGGTAGATTGCAACAGACTCTGGCGTCATCGGCAGGTACAAAGCGACGCGGTCGCCCGGCTGCGTACCGATGTCAGACATCCCATTCGCGACCCGAGCGGCGAGGCCATGCAGCTCGCGGTACGTGACGCGCCGAAGCTTCGGAGTCGCCTCGGACGCGTACACGATGGCGGTCTTTCCCGGTTCAGCGCCGAAGCAGCTCTCGGCGATGTTGAGGCTCGCGCCCGGCAACCAATCCGCGTGGGTCAGATCAGCGGTCGGTTCGAGGATTCGTTCGGGTTTCTTCCGAAACACGATGCCAAGGCGTTTGATCATTTCAGACCAGAAGTCCTCCCGGTGCTCCGTGGACCATCGGTGGAGTTCCGCATAGGAACCGAGATGGCGCTCCCGCATGATCGAACCCAGGTGCGAAGTCCGAATCGTTTCGGGCGACGGGATCCATGCCGGACCCGGTCCGTCCTCGGCTTTCCGACCTTCGTAGGCAAGCCCGTAGAGGATCGCCTGAACCCCGAATGTGCGTCTCAGCACCGGATCCTGATCGATGAGACCACGGAATTCGAGCCAAAGTCCGACTTGCGTCTGCGGGTTCGTCCGGTCTTTATGGCCTCGGAGAATGTCGTTCACTCGGGCCATGTACGGAGGGCGAAGACCGTTTTGCCGAGATCGAAGGCGTGCGCCATCTCGCTCAAGGTCCCATAGGACCCGTTCACGGCCACGATCGCATCGGCCGTCCGGACGATGACGAGGTTTCTCGCCGTGCTCATCGCGGTCGCGATCGGCAGGTCAATGTACCCGTTCGCATCCGCTTTGTTTCCGGTAGGCAGGATGCCGACCGTGAATCCACCGCCCCGCTTTGCGCCCCTCGCGGACGCCTCCATGACCCCATTGAGGCCGCCGCACACTAGGATCGCATCCGCCCGGGCGATGAGGAACCCGACCTCCTCCGCGAGGGCGACTCCCTCCCGAGAGGCGGTGCTTCCGCCTCCAATCACCCCAATGATCGGTTTTCTTCCCATAGGGAATCTCCGTTCACACGGACCCTCGCATTAAGACTTTGCCGCAACGGTTTCACGGGCGAGAATGACCGGCACGGAGGAGCTCCGGGAGCGCGACAAGGGTGCGGATGAGCGGACAGGGCGTCGGCGGCTCGCCTTGCCGTTGCAACAGGACGGCATGGAGTCCCGCCCGCCGGGCTCCGAGGTAGTCCGCCTCGAAGCTGTCCCCGACGTGGATCGACCGTTCCTCCGTGGCATTTGCCTGTGCGACCGCTCGACGAAAGATCCGGACGTCCGGTTTCTCCGCACCGACGTCGAAGGAATACGTGATCGTCTCGAAGAACGGCGCGAGACCGACGTTCCGCAGCGTCTCCGGGAGGCTGTGCGATGCGTTCGAGATGACTCCGAGCCGATACCCCGCACTCCGGAGTTCCCGCAAGGCGCGGATTGCCTCGGGGTACGGCCGCCAGGTGGCGCGCTCCGAAAACTCGTCGTGGATCGCGTCGAGCATGCGGTCATCCGATTCGTAACCAAGGTGCTCGATCATCCGCGCGTTCACCGCTCGGAAGAATTCGCGTTCGCGCCCGGAGGGGAAGGGACGGATCAGAGTGACGATCGACTCGGGAGTCCGGAGGAGTTGGGCTATCGATTCGCGGTCGATGTGGTGTCCACGGGCGGACAGGACGCGATGGAAAATGTCCGGGGCCGATGGATCCGAGTAGACCAGCGTCCCTCCGAAGTCCAAGAACACGTTGGTCAGGTCAGGCAGGCCCGGGTTCTCTGGTGTTGATCGGAGGTTCCGTTCCATCGGGGGCATCTCACGCCAGCCCTTCCGGCCGATCCGCAACGAGTATTCGGAAGACCGGGAGTCCGTCATGCTCGCTCTGGCGAAGAAACTTGGCATCGCACTTATCCTGGGGCCGCGTTTCGGTTTCCAGGGAGAGCATGGCCCGAGATCCCACGAGTGCGTATTTCGTCGGAACCGACCGAGACCGCGCGGCGTTCGAGGCGGGAATCAAACTTGGCTCGATCCTCCATCAGTACATCGGTGTCCCGCTGACACGCGAGAACGCGACTTCCCTCGAGCGGGCGATTGAGGCCGCCGCGCGAGTGCAACCTCTAGTCGAGGATGTGGAGGTCCGGATTGACCGCAAGCGGCTGCGCCCTCGCGGCCCCTATCGGTACGGCACTCTCACGGAGGACTTGTTGCACGTCGAGGTCACCGTACGGGCGGGCAAGTCGAAGGCGACCGGCGTGCTGCGTTACGTGCCGGAACTCGACTATCCTCTCATGTATTTGAAGGCCATCGGAGGGCCGACCAAGGACTAATAAGGCACTCCCTTTCTGCCGCGACCGGATGGCACAAGCCCGGGAAGTCGAGGTCAAGTTCCGCCGCGATCTCGGCCTCCTGGACATCACGATGATCGGTCTCGGTCCCACGATCGGGACCACGATCTTCCTCCTCGTCGGACCGGGCTTTTCGATCACCGGACCCTCCCTGATCCTGGCCTTCGGCCTGAATTTCGTCGTGACGATGTTCACGGCGATGGCGTACATGGAGCTCGGGTCCGCGTTCCCCGAGACGGGAGGTGGGTACCTCTGGATCCGCCGCTCGATGCGGGATCCGTGGGGATTCCTCGGAGGCTGGATGTCTTGGTTCGGCCACTGCATCGTGGCCTCGTTCTACATCTACGGATTCGGACTCGGGATCGTCGTCGCGTTGAAGACGCTGCTGAACGTACCGTCCCTGGCGCTCGTCGGGTTCGACGAGGGCGCGCTCACAAAGTTGTTCGCCGTCGTCGCCGCGGGCATGTTCATCGCCCTGAACTATCGGGGCACGAAGCTCACGGGCCGATCGGAGACCGCGGTCACGATCGTCCTCGTCGCGGTCGTCGTCACGTTCATCATCGCGGGGCTCCTCCATCTCTCGAATGTGGGGATCCCTCCCCAGAGCTTCCAGCCGTTCTTCCGCGGGAACAGCGCGGGCGCGCAGTTCCTCTCCCTCCTCGGCGCGATGGGCTTCACGTTCATCGTGTTCGAAGGGTACGAGATCATCGCGCAGACCGGCGAGGAGGCACGGAACCCGGAGAAGAACATCCCCCGGGCGCATTTCCTCGTCATCGGCTTCTCCACGCTGATCTTCGTCCTGGTGGCCTTCGTCGCGATCGGGACCTCCGGGAATTGCATTGGGGGGCCGAGCGCGTCTTGCCTCCTCTTACAGACATCCCCCAACGGCGTGATCGGGAACAATAACGCCATCGCGGAGATCGCCGCCCGGGTGATGCCGTACGGCCTCCAGATCATCGTGTTCGGTGTGGCCCTCGGTGCCCTCGCCGCTCTGAACTCCCTTATCTTCTCTTCGAGCCGCGTCGCGTTCGCCATGGGCCGGGACGGCGGCCTGCCGCGGGTCCTCGGCCGGCTCCACGCGCGGAAGCGCACGCCCCACATCTCGATCGCGGTCTCCGGCCTCATCATCGTCCTCATCACACTCACCCTGGACATCA
The DNA here is from genome assembly GCA_005878385.1 of Methanobacteriota archaeon. Taxonomy (GTDB): domain Archaea; phylum Thermoplasmatota; class Thermoplasmata; order RBG-16-68-12; family RBG-16-68-12; genus RBG-16-68-12. The sequence continues at coordinate 7,666 of VBMN01000008.1, read as the reverse complement.
ACACGGTCGCGGCGAGCGCCGACATCATGTTCCTCCTCCTCTTCCTGATGGTCAACTGGGCCGCCATCGTCCTGCGCCGGACGATGCCCGACGTGAAACGGTATTACCTGATGCCGCTGTTCCCGGTGATCCCAATCCTCGGCATCGCGACGAAATTCGTGATCGCCCTGAGTCTGTGGACGATCGAGCCGAAGGCATGGATCATCGCACTCGGCTGGATCGGGATGGGGCTCCTCGTGCATTATCTCCACGAGAAGAAGGAAATCGTCGTGGGCGTGACGAAGGTCGTGGAGTCCATCCTCCCGATTCACCGCCGGCGGTACCACATCCTCCTTCCCATCGCGGACTTCGACCGGGTCGAGCTCGTCGACTTCGGCGCCCTGGTGGCGCAGGTCGAGGACGCAGAGCTTACGCTCCTCCACGTGATCGAGGTTCCCGCCGCGCTTCCGATCGACGCGATCGACCGCTCCTATGTGGGCGAGGTGCGCTGGCAGCTCGGGAAGCTGCGACGGCGCGCGGAGGAACTCGGGGCCTATGCGACGGCGCGGGTCGAAGTGAGCCACAAGGTGTTCGACGCGATCATCGACAACATCCGCGAGGGCGACTCGGACCTGTTGGTCCTCGGCTGGAAGGGCGGCTGGCGCAAGGGCCGAATCCTCGGCACGAACGTGGACCGCTTCGTCCAGGAGGCACCGTGCGATGTCGTGGTCTTCAAGTCCGCGGGCATGAAGCCGAAGCTCGAGCGGATCTTGGTCCTGAACGCACCGGAATGGCACGTGTCGTACGCGACCGGTTACGCGATCCTGCTCGCGAAGAAGCACCGGGCGAAGATCACGATCTTGAGCGCCGTCCAGACAGACCGGCTCCGCAGTCCGTTGCCGACGCCCGCCGTCGTGCCTCCCCAGCCCGTGTAGTCCGAGGTGGTCCGAGGATCACGACAACGGCGCCCCGCAATTCGCGCAGAATCGATCGGTCGCCAGGTTCGTCCGCCCACACTTCGAGCAGGTTCGGGATGTGGACACCCCGGTCGGAGGCAGAGGGGGAGGGTACATCGGGACGAATGTCGGCGCCGTCGAGAACAACGGTCCCTTCATCGCGAGAGCGGCAATCGTCGCGGCGAGACCGACGATCGAGACCATTCCCATGGCGAGAGTGATCGTGTGATAGGTGGCAATGCTCGAGAGAAGGAGGGAACAGAAGGGCGGCGGCATTTGTCCGTTCGAACAGAACACGTCGTATTCCGCCTGGGCCCCGCTTGCGACCACGATCCCATAGAGGGCGCCGGGAGCCCGACCGTCAGGGTCACGAGTCCCGCAATCAGAAGGACGAGCTTCAACCGCTTCCCGAGGCAAGACAACCCGTCGCTTTATGTGGTTTTATGCGTCTGGGACGGGAGGCCGAAAGGGACGCTGCCCCTGCCCAAGCGGCTCGTCCGTTCGAGGGGGGTCGGACGACGGATTCGAAGAGTGTTTTTATAGAGCAACGCATATTTATGGCGCCGCGTGAGTGGCATGGGTGAGGCGCTCAAAATCGGCATTACGGGCCTCCCCGGTGCCGGCAAGACGTACTGCCTTCTCAAGGTCATCGAGATGCTCGAGGGCGAGGGGCTGAAGGTCGGCGGCATGATCACGGAGCCCATCGTGAAGCGGAACCGGCGGGAAGGGTTCTACGTGATGGACTGGGCTTCCAAGGAGAAGCGCGTGTTCGCTTCGCGGGAAATCCAGTCCAAGACGATGGTCGGTCGCTATGGTGTCGACATCAGCGCGCTCGAAGAGGTGGGCGTGAACGCCTTGCGATCGGCGACCGAGAAAGCGGACGTGATCGTGATCGACGAGGTCGGGAAGATGGAGGTCGAGTCGCCGAATTTTGTCCAGTCGGTGAAGGACGCTCTGGACGCGGACAAGCCCCTCCTCCTGACACTCCACAAGAAGTCCCGCAACCCGCTGCTCCAGGATATCCGACGGCGGGACGACGTGCGGATCCTCGAGGTGACGATGGTGAATCGCAATCTCCTGCCCTACAAGATCGTGAAACTGATGAGGGGCGAGGTCCTCTAGGGAAGAAGGGATATCTGCCTCGCACGCATCGCGCGGTCGTGGATTGGCCTTTCCCCGTCCAGGACGTGAGGGAAGGCGCTGCGCGTTTGCTCGTCCCGGACGTCCCGCGTCGGAGAGGTCCAGGAACCGCGGGACCGTGGCCCTTCTACAATCCGACGATGACCGTGAACCGCGACATCGCCGCGATTGTCTTCACGAAGTGGCCGCGTCGCTTGCGTTCGGTCCTCGACGGTCTCGCGGCGACGGGAGCCTGGGGCATCCGAATGCAACTCGAGGCGGGCCTCCCCGAGATCGCTTTCAACGACCGATCGATTCTGGCGACGAACCTGATCCGCGAGAATCTTCGCCGGAATCAGGTCCGTGGGGACGTGGTGAGAGGGAATCTCATCACTCTCTTAGAAGCGACCCGATACGATTTCGTCGACATCGATCCCTTCGGCCCGCCGACGCCATTCCTGGCCCCTCTCCTCGAACACGCGAAGAAGGGTTCCGGTCTAGGCGTCACCGCGACGGACACGTCCGTGCTCAGCGGCACCTATCCAGCCGCCTGCTCTCGTCGATATGCCGCCCGACCCCTCCGTTGCGCCCAGGGCCCGGAGATCGGCCTTCGAATCCTTCTCGGCTTCTGCGAACGACTCGCCGCGAAGCAAGGCAATGCGATTCGGCCAATCCTGTCCTTCGCGGCGGAGCACTTCCTTCGGACCTACGCAACGGTGGACCATCGGACCGGAGCCTCACCCCTCGCTTTCGTGAAGCGTCGCAGCGGCGGCGAATTCGTCGCAGCGCGTCCGGATGAAAATATGATCGGACCCCTGTGGATGGGACCGCTCCATGACGCTTCGTTTCTCCGGAGTCTGACGCCCTCCACGTGGACCTCCGCTGCGGGGGCCCGATTGCTCTCGACGCTCCAGCGCGAGGCCGACCTGCCGCCGTTCTTCGTGACGACGGATGACCTCGCGGCCCGAGAGCGCGGTTCTCCGCCAAAACTCGAGGTGTTCCTCGAAGCCCTTCGCGACACCGGCCACCGGGCCGAGCGAACGCACTTCCATCCTCGCGGCGTTCGCACAGATGCTCCGTTCGGGACCGTCCTGTCCGTGTTCCGCGAGCGGATGCCTAGCGGATCCACGGATGGTTCAGGGCCTGCCAGTTGAACCCGAATGCGGCTTCGCTGTCCGTCGCGTAATGGTACAGGGTCACGACGAGGATCCCGTGCACGACGGACCAGAGGGCGCTGAGGATGAGCCAATACAGGATGGCGCCGACGGCCCAGCCGAGCGTCGCAGTGCCTCCCGCGATCCCCCAGATGAAGGGCGCCAGCCCGAACGAGAACAGGAGGAGGAACACGAGCCCGGTGCCGAGGACCCCCTTCTGGTGCGCTCCCCATCGGTCCTTCAGCAGCGTGCGACTGCGGCGGAACGCCTTCAGCGGGCCGATCCCCTCGACGACCATGGTCGGGAGGACGAACAGGGTCGCGATCGCCCAGCCGGAGCCGAGGATCCGAGAGACGATCCGGCCGCCGGCCTCCGAGCGGATCGCGGTGAGACGGAACAATAGGCCCACGGTCGCGGCGCAAAGGGACCAGATGAGGATCTGGAAGAAACTCGCATTGGCCGCGTCGACGCCGTCCATCACCGTGGGGTGGCCGCCTTGGAGTCGGACGAACGAAGCCCCCACGATCGCCGCCATGAAGTAGCACGAAAGGAAGTAGGTCACGAGGTACGCGAGGAACATCTCCTGGTACAGGAAGCCGCTCGACGGCGAGGCCGGAGGGAATCCGAGCGCGAGAAAACTCAGGACGACGATCAGCCAGGTGAATCCCGTGAAGACGAGGGCGAAGAACGGGAGGATCATGAGACGAGGGTTCAACGCGAGGACGCGGAGGCTCGTCCACGTGAGGTGGGCGCCCCTCGAGAGTTGAGCTCGGATGCCGGTCTTGGCGCCAGATTCATGGGGAGCCTTATGGCCCCACTCCGTCGAGTGCATCCGCCCGTCGCAACGAGCGCACCTGGCATAAGTGTTTGTCAATCCGTCTCGTCAGACACGTCTTCGTCCAGATGCGATTGCTCCCCCTCATACGGAGCCGTGACGAGACGCGCGATCTCCGCAGCCTTCACAGCGCCGATCTTCGGCGTGTGCTCGAGTTCCTCCGGGGACGCGTTGAAGACAGCTCGGACGGTTCCGAATCGCTCGAGGAGATTTCGAGCGAGGGTCTCCCCGACGCTCGGCAATCCCTCGACGAGAAACCGTTGTCGTTGTCCGAGGCTCAACGTTTTCGGCTTGTGTCGGAGCCCGTACTCGGGCGCGCCTTTGTCTTGACTCTTCCAGAGGACGGTGAGGACGAGGGCCGTCTGTTCCTTGTCGGCGGTCGTCAGCACGGGGACGCGTTCCTTCACTTCGAGGGCGAGGAGCGCCCCGAGGAAGGCCTGCGGATGCTTGAACGTCGAAAGCTCGGACAGATCCCCCTCGAGGATGAGGAGGGGTTGTGGATACGCGTCCCGGAGCCGCTGGACTTGCTCGAACAACCGCTTCCGGACGAGCGAATTGAAGAAGTCCGTCAGCGTCTTCCGTTCGATTCCGACGGGTCCGAGGACGTAGTCGCCCGGCGCGATCTTCTGGACCTGAATCGCGACGCCGAGCTCCCGCAGGCGGTCCGGAATGTCCTCGGGCTCGTTCGCGTCGACGATCAGCGGGACCCGCATGTGCGTCCGAATCGCCGGAGCGACGTAAACGTTCCGGTGAGAGGGGCGTCAGCGGCGTTAGCCAAACCGTGGGTACGCATCCTTTTTATGCGCCCTCGCGTGGGCCCACATCATGGCGCGAAGGAACACACTGACACTCCTCGCGGCCACGATGCTAGGGACGATTGATTCGAACGCCCTTGTGCCCATCATTGCCCTGTACGCGAAAGCGGTGGGAGCGGATCTCCTCCAGATCGGAATCATCGTCGGGCTCTTTTCCGCGGTCCACGCGCCGGCGAATCTGTTCTTTGGCCGCATCGCGGATCGGTTCGGCCGGAAGCTCCCGCTACAGGTCGGTCTGGCATGGGACGCGGCGTCCCTCTTCCTCTATTCGGTGGCGACCACGCCGCTCCTGCTCGCCCTCGTGCGGATCAGCCACGGAATCGGAAGTGGTTTCGTTGGACCCAGTTCGATGGCGATCATGGCGGATACATCGCCGCGCGAGCGGAAGGGCCGCGCAATGGCGGTCTATGGGATGGCCCTCGCGTTCGCCGTCGTCATCGGATTTGGGATGGCGGGCCCGATCGTGGCCCGTGATGGCTTCGCGGTCCTCTTCTACGTCCTCTCTGGCGCTTTGGTCGCCGGCCTCGTTCTCGCGACGTTTGTGGCAGAGCCTCCGGCGAGCCCGGCGAAGCCGATGCCGTGGCGACGTCTTCTCGCATACGTGCAGGGCCCGATGCCAGCCGCAGGCTATGCGTCGATCTTCGCATTGTACTTCGTCCTCGGGGCGTTCGTGACTCTCGTTCCGCTCCACTTGCAGGAAGAACTCGGCGCGAGCGCCCTCGTCGTCGGACTCAGTTTCGCCGTGTTTGCCGTTCTCTCGCTGCTATTCCATTACCCGGGCGGGATTCTTGCCGACCGATACGGACCTCGGTGGGAGCTCCCGTGATGGCGGCGCTCGGGAGTGTGACCAGTACTCGGGTCGGAATCTGGGCGAGTGCCTGGGTATCCCTCGTTGGGATTGCGTTCCTTGCTCGCGCTCTCATTCGCCCCATGCCTAACCGCTCGTCGGAGCATCGACTCGTGGCGACCAACGCTCCGAAATAGGAGCGTTCGTGCGATAGCTTGCGCCCCCCAGGAATGCGCGGGAAAATCACGGGACCGATCATACGCGTCTGTTTGACGGCTAAGCCGCCAACGCACCACCGACGGATGCTGATTCTCCGGAGTTTCGTATCTGACATCCATGGCTCGCACAAATCCAGCTCACGGGTTGGCAAGGCCTCTTCTTGTCTTGGGCAGGCGGCGCGCTGCGACGCGGAAAGCTACGGCCAAGATGACTAGTTCCACCAAAAAGTAAGGAGCCAGGAGTGCGAGAAGGTCCCCGAAATTCCAACTGGCAACCACATTACTCGCCACGCGAGTCGACCTCACCCAATCGGGCGGATAGTGGAGTATCTGAGAGAACTCCCAGTGTTCATAGGAGATGACCGGATTCCCTGAAGGATCGAGGGCGATCGAGTTCCCCGCTGGCGTTCTCGTGTTCGAATCCACGACCTGCTTCGACCAGCGTCCGCTGACAGACACGGCGTATGTTAGGACGCCCGCCGTGGGCTCCCCGGTTGAGGAGTCGGCGTAACTTAGGTGAACATCGCCCCGGGAGTCCAAGATCATGGAACAGGTGATCCCTATTCGCGCCGTGTCGACAGGATCCCACGACCAGTTGCCGTTGGACTTTGCGGCGTGTATGACGGTCGTGAGATTCGTCGAGGAATTGTAGACGGCAAAGGCCGTGTGAACGCGTCCCGCAGTATCGACCGCGATGGGAGCACTTCCCTCGAGGGCATCATTGAGGGCATCATTGAAGGGAGAGATCAGCTCGGACTCTACCCAGGATCCGCTCTCGTTCGTCACGTAGTGCAGACTGTATCCCCCTGATAGGGTGATGTGGACGGTGCCCGAGGGTGAGACCGCGACCGCACTAGCGCCACCCGCATCCGAGGGAGCCCACTCCAACCACCGGAGTACGGGTGTACTCGCCCAGCTCCCGGCGGCGTCCGACGCGTGGCGCAATTCCAGGGCCGAACCATTCGTCTTGAGGTACACGACGTGGATGTGGTCGGACCGGTCGATGGCAATGGATGCTCCCCTTCCGACTGTGTCGATCGTTGTCGCCGACCAGCCTCCTGGCGAATTGGTCCAGTATCGGATTGAGGCCATGGCTACATCCCCAGGAGGCCCGGTGCGATGAGGATACGCCTCCTCCACCACGTGGAGGTGGTCTTTCGTATCCCGAGCGAGGACCGCGCGAAAGACCGAATGGTTTCCGTCAAGAACCGTTGTCGTCCAGCCGCCGCCTGCGGTGGTCGAGTATAGCAGGGAGCTATCCGCGATGACTATGTGAAAGGCACCTGTGGAGTCTACCGCGATGGCGGTTTGATAGGCGCCGTGACTGACTAACACGTGGCCGACCCACGGTCGCGTCAGCGCGAAGACCGTAAATGTCGACGAGACGACAATAACCACGGCGACCAGGAAGACTTGGAACACGGGCCGTCTGAACAGGCGAAGGATGCGTGTTCCGAACTTAGCTCCTGACGCTTTTCGCGGAGTGGGCGGTCGCGCTTCAGCCGTCTAAAGCTCCCTCCCAAACCTGCTATGTCAGACCTTTACGTCAACTTTTTCAGAAAACCGTTCCGGGGGAGCTTGCGCTGGTCATCGGACGATTGCGCGGGAAAATACACGGGACCGATCATACGAATCCTGTTTGACGGCTAAGCCGCCAACGCACCACCGACGGGTGCTGATGTGGCTATGGCGGTTAGTGGCGGCGGGCTGAACACGTCGCCCTTGCGAGCTTCGTGCGTACACCCCCGCTCTATCAACGTCGTCGACTACGACGGCCATAAGATGCCTCGTCTTGAGGGCGGT
>VBMN01000007.1 GCA_005878385.1 Methanobacteriota archaeon | reverse complement strand
GCGTCGGCCGCATGGGGGCGTACGCGATCTCGAGGATCATGGGCCTGATCCTGGCCGCGATCGCGGTCCAGTTCGTCATCCTCGGGATCCAGGGAGCGATCACGCAGTACTTCCTGCCCTAGATCGGCGGAGCCGATCAACCGACTTGCATGGGCGTCGCGAGGGAAGGCTGGACGACGTGAGGGGCGAATTGGGTGAAGCGTCCCGGATATTCCGTGTGGATGGGGATGACCGCCTTTGGCGCAATCGCTTGGATCATGTCGGCAATCTCGCGTTCCGACATGTGGCCGCTCGCATGATATTGGGACCGACGGAGCTTGAAGAATCGGACCCAGTTCGCGACGGCCCTTTCGACCTCGTCATTCTCTTCGATGGGTTCGCTCTTCGAATGGATGAAGGCGCTGCCGGGGACGGGCTGGATGTCGATGAGCTCCGGCATCGTCGTGAAGTCGAGTTGGACGACGAGTTCGTCTTGGTGTTCGCGGATGTAGTCCGACGTCACCACGCGGTCCCCGAGTTGGGCGAACAGGTTTTTCTCCCACGTCTCTTGCCGATGGAACCGACGGTCGTACACGAGAAGATCGGGATCTCGCAGGACGTCCGGGACTTGGATTCGCGGGTCTTGGGAGAGGGACACCAGAAGATGGGCGGCCCGGGCCTGGACGACGAACTGCCGGTCCACCGCCTTCGCGACCTCTACGAACGTTCGCATCCGGTCCACGTCCCGCGGGTAGAACGTCGCGAACACGGCCTTCCCCTTCGCCCGACCGGCGGTCTCGATGCTCTTTGACTTCACGAGGGCCTCGGTGAAATTGGCTCGCGGATCGTGGGGCGTCACTCGCGTGCCCTCCGTGATCAACGCGATCGGTTCGTTCGTCTTCGCCGCATCGATGAAGTCGCGCGTCATTTCCGAATGGGGGCCGTGTTGCCGTAAGTCCCCCGTATACGCGATGGTCCCCGCGCTCGTATGGAGCAGGAACCCGTAGGCCGCGGGGGCGGAGTGGTCCACGTGAATGGGTTCGACGTCCACGCCGTCCACGTCCACGCTCGCGCCCGTGCGGAAGGTGCGGTAGTCGTGAGCGAGGAGGTCCATGCCGCGGGTCGTGATTTCCCAGGAGTCCAGGATGATCTTCGTCCCGACGCCCAGGTGAACGGGAATGGCGGCATCGAGGAACCGCAGATGGTTCGTGTGGTCGAAGTGGATGTGGGAGATGAAGGCGGCTGAAAACCGAGGCGCCTCGTGCGGGAGACCCGCGCGGTCGAGCCAATCTGCACCGTAGAGTCCAGGGAGTTTCGGGAGGAGACCGAGCGCGAAGTAGTCCCGCAACCCGAAGCGCTCCCGCGCCGTCAGGTATTCGACGAAGTATTCGGATCCGAAGTCGAACGTGGATCCCATGTCGAGCCAGATTCGGGCGTCGCGGTCCTCGACGAGGACCTTGTTGCCCCCGATCTCGCCGACGCCCCCATAGAACGTGAGATTCGTCATGGTTCCTCCCGATGCGCGGTCAGTCCGCGAGCTGAGTCACGATCACGTCCCGCACCGCCTTCATGGAGCGAAAGCTGAGGATGAGCCGGCCATGGGGGTCCGTCTTGAACAGCCGCGTCTCGACGGATTCCGCGGGTACGACGAGCAGGGATTGGATCCGACCGGTCTTCGTTTCCAGGAGGAAATCCTCGAGGACTCCGAGGAGCTGACCGTCCTCGGTCATGACTGTCTTCCCACGCAACTCCGTGGCAAAAAGCTTCATGCCGGTTCCGGTCGCGTATTCTCTGGTGCTTATTTTTCCTTTCTGGCAACCGGCCGCCGTGAGTTTGAAGAGAAACCGTCGGAATATTTCTCGAACGAATATCCGTAACTCATGACGTCACTTTCTTATACGCCAAGGGGCGTCTTGCCGGGCGCTTGCCGGAGGCAGATTCCTTGGACCACATCGTGATTGAACGGAGCTGCTTCCTGGGCCTCGTCACCTCGGCTGTCGAGGCGTACAACCGCGAGACGAACGGCTTCCTCGTGGGAAATCGAGCCACCCGACTCGTCCGCCAAAAACCGCGGGAGGTCACGGTCCTGCGGGCGGCCTATCCTCTCCAGACCGAAGATCGCAAACCGAACTGGGTGTCCCACGGGAATGAAAAAGCCTTCAAGCGGGCCCGTGGGGCGATCGAGAATGCCGATGTCGGGTATGCGGTCCTCGGCGGGTTCCACAGCCACACGGGGGACGATGGGGCCGCGAGTCTCTCCCGCACCGACCTGGACTACGTCGCGGATGAACTCCGACGGATTTCTCGCGACCGGCCGGCGGACCGCGTCAAGTGGCTGGAGGTCGTGATGGCACTGAAGAGACGCGAGTGGTCGAGTCCGCACGAGGGGGGTTGGGCCACACGTCGCTACCGCCGAAAAATCGGATGCACGGTCACCCTCGATGGGAACCATGGCTACGACATGACGATCGGCGGGTATTGGGTCGAAGGTGTGCCCGACGGCGAGCCCGGGACGTGGGATGTGGTCGGGACACGCGAGGCCCGCCTTCGGCTCCCTTGGATGCGGTGAAGAAGGTCGCGCCGAGCTAGCGGTTCTGCGGCGGTTGCTGGCCCGGTGGCGTTTGACCGGCCCAGGCGCGACGGCCGAGGCGGTTGCTCAACAGTTCCTGGACCTTCGCCGGATGCCGGACCATGTCGATGCTCAACGTGTCGTCCCCGGTGTCGACCACGATCGTGCCGATCTTCAGGATCCGTTGACCGAACGACTGGTGCAGGTCGACGCGTTCGAGTTGGGTGTACGGAATCATCTGCGTGTTCTTGTTCAGGATCCCGTCCTCTCGAATGATCTTGTTGTCCGTGATGATGTAGCGAGTCGTCTTGCGCTTGAGCTCTGCGGCGAGGAACGCGAGGAGCGCGAGGAAGAGGAAGAAGCCGGCCACGATGAGGCCGAAATCGATCCCGCCGACCGTGTAGTTCAGGAAGGAGGGGGCGAACAGCCGGGGGATGTGGAATCCGAAGACGCCCGCGAGGATCAAGGCGAGGACCATGGCGGCCCAATACCGCAGCGCGATGAGTCGCGTGGGTCGCGTCACGAGGAGCGTTTCTTCGCCGGAGTGCATGGTCGGCCTTCCTCGGGAATCATCCAGGGGGAGTGATAAGACAGTTTCGGTCTTCATGCGACAACGAATTCGAAAGAAGAGACTTCATATCGTCGGAATTCGGTCACACGACGCAATCGATGACGATCCTGTTCGGAACCCTTGGATGGCGGCCCCAGAGCCTGCTCCCCTCGATCCGCTCGACCGAAAACTTGGAGCGGGTGATCTTCTACCACAGCGATCACGCGAAAAGCCGCGACGCCCGGTCCAAGGTCGTGGAGTTCTGCCGGAGCCTCGGTGTTCCATGCACCGCGACCGAAGTGGCGGACGCGTTCGATCTCATTCACGCCGCGGGTCAGATTCGGACCGACGTGCGGAAGGAAAAGGCCGCCGGAACCGACCTTCGATTCAACATCGCCGGCGGCACCCGCCTCATGAGCAGTGCGGCCCTCCTGGTTTGCATCCTCGAGGGCATCCCTGCCACGTACGTGCACGATGAGACGTATCGGGAGATTCCGCTGCCGCTGCTCCGCATGACATACGGCGAAGGACTCACTCCGAAGCAGCGCGACGTCCTCGCCTTCCTCGTCAAGAATCGGGAGAAACACTTCTCGGAGACCGCTCTCGCACGGGCGATCGGCGTCCACAAAGCGACGATGAACCATCATCTGCGCAAGCTCGAGGCCGTCGGGGCCATCGAGCGTCAATCAGACCCCGCAGACGGCCGCCGTCTCATCATCGTGCCCGCTCCGGGAATCGAACTCCTCCTCGGGTGAGAGTACGGATCTTCGGACGTTGATCGCGACGATTGGGTTCGACGAACGCCATATCCTGCCCAGCCTTCGTCTCATGCCGTACGATCGACTGATCCTGGTTGGGGGCCGTGACTCGTTTCGATCCGCGGGCTTCCGACGGCTTCGGTTGTTGGAACCGGATCTCCAGGCCGTTCGTGTGGATGCGTTCGACCTGAGGGATTGCTTGGAATCGATCGAGCGGTCGGTCCGACAGGCGAGGGCGATCGGCTCTGTCCGGATCAGCGCGACTGGCGGGACCAAGATCCTCACGATGGCCGCGCTTTTGGCGGCATTCCACGAAGGGGTCGAAGCCTGGTACTGCGATCCGGACCCGGTCCGTCTCCCGGTGCTCCGCGGGGTGGGTCTTGCACAGGCCTTTCTTCCCGCCGAGCAAGCGATTGTGCGGTTTGTCCGTGGTCGAACGCCTCTGGACCGTTTGCTTAATTTGGTGGTCGATCGAGGTTTCGCCCGCCGCACCGTTGTCGGCGCTGTCCGTTCGCTCGCGGCGAAAGGACTGGTCGAGGAGGTGATCGAATCCGGTCACAAATTTCTCCTTCCGACGCCGCGATTCGACCTTCTGCGGGATCACTTCCATGAGGAACCCGGAAAGGCCTAAGAGGGCGGAGCGGATGCCCGCAGGAGGGCAGCCGTATGGTTCGGGTTCGGGTGGAGGTCCGTCTGAAGAAAGGCGTGACGGATCCCGAGGGGGACAACGTCCACAAAGCTCTCGCTCTGCTCGGGTTCAAGGGCCTCCGAGCCGTCCATACATCGAAGCTCTTCCTCATTGAATTGACAACGAAGGACCCGAAGACCGCCCAGAGAGAGGCGGAGGAGATGTGTCGGCGGCTCCTCGCGAACCCCGTGATCCACGACTACTCGATCAGTGTCGAAAAGTAAATTTGCATCTCGAGCTTCGAACCGGATACCTTGTCCGGCAGGACATCGCGACTCGCAGGCATCTCGACGATCGGGATGTCACGCGTAGCCGCCGAGGCGTTCTCGCCGCGGCGCTTCTTGCAAGTGATCCGTCGAAAGGAGGGTGGCCTTCTTCATTTCCCGCTCTGCGGCTCGGGTGAAATCCTCCATCGTGATTCGGTGGCGCTTCCCGCGTCGGAGCGAGTTTCGCATCGCTTGACGAACGACGTTCAGGATGGAACCTCCGCTGAGGAGATACTTCGTCGCGAGCACATCGAAGTCGACGCCCTTGGCGAGAGGCGCTTCATTCGGTACGAGCCGCTCGTAGATCTTGCGGCGCAAGGCGGCATCGGGGACAGGGAATTCGACGGCGATGTCGATTCGACGGTCGAGGGCCCGGTCCATGACCCGAGCGAGATTCGTCGCGAGGATCACGATGCCCGGATAGTTCTCCATCTGGGAGAGGAGCACGTTCACATCGCGGTTCATCCATGGCGTTGCCATGAACCCCCGGCGCTGGAAGACGGCATCCGCTTCATCGAAGAAGAGGACGGCGCCCGCGTCGAGGGCGGCCTTGAACACGTGCTCGATGTTCTTCTCCGTCTCTCCCACCCACATGTTCTCGAGTTGCGCATAGTTGACGACGTGCATGGGCCGGCCGAGTTCGCTCGAGATCGCCTCCGCGGCCATCGTCTTCCCGGTCCCCGGCGGACCCGCGAACAGGAGGCTGAGTCCCTTCGTCTTCTTCACGACCTTCTTCAGCCCCCAGCGGCGGTACATGAGTCCTTTGTGCCGAAGCTCCGCGAGGGCGTCGAGGATTCCTTCCTTCGTCGGATCGGCCAGGACGAGGTCCGTCATCGAGTACCGAGGTTGGACCACTTGGGCGACCGGTCGGACCGGCTCGTGCAAGTGCGGTTCCGGTGATTCGCGATCATCGTCCGCCTGATAGACTTCGACGCCGGCGTCGAGGAGGCGGACGATTCGACGGACATCGTCTCGGGAGACATGCCGGCAGGATTCGCGGATGCGCCCGCACTTCGGGCACTTCACGATCCATACGTCGCGATCCTCTTTCCCCGTCCGGATTCCTCCGCGTCGTGCCGGCCAATGCGGCCACGGACCCGTCGAAAGACCTCGCCATGCTATTTAAACATGGTCCGCGCGTGGAGATTTCGCGTCGCGCCACGAAGGGAATTCCCGCGCCATCTGCACGGCGAGATCGAAGTTGTGGAGGGAGACCTCCTCGATGTTCACCCCGAGCGGAACCGCCGGGCGAGACTGCAAGGCCGCAGCGAGGAGGTGGGACCAGAGCGTCCGAGCCAGCTCAATCGACGAGCGCCCGAGCGCCTTTTCCTCCGAGCCCGACAGCGCCTCCTCCGTCCGCGGCGTCACGGACGCACCGAGCCACGCAAGGAACTCGAGGTCTTGGTAGTCGGATACGGGGGCGAAACTCAACAGGACCGTCGCAGGCTTCATGCCTTGCGCCGCGCATCGCTTGCCGTACGCGCGCACGACGGTCGCCATCGGCTCGGCCTCGAAGAGAACCTGGGTGGTGAAAAAATCGCACCCGGCGCGGGTCTTCTCGATGAGTCGGTCCACCTCGTTCTCCCGATCCGGGATCGTGATATTGCCCAGGGCCACCTCGTTGTGCCCTTCGGCAGCGGACCGCAAGATTCGATTTGCTTCGAGCACCGTGGGACCCGGATATCGGACCCGACTGCTCGTCCCGCCCACGAGGACGAAACTCCGAAGGCCGAACTTGTCAAGGGACTCTCGAGCCCACCGACGAAATGCGTTCGCAGACGGCACGTGTGCGACGACGTTGTTCACGATCGGGTCGACCCCGAGATCGCTACCGAGTCGTTGGACGAAATCCCGGGGATCCATGTTCCGGAGGAACGGCTGACCTTGATGGTTCTCGTCGAGGACCTGCGGCAGGTTCAGCCCGTCGAGATTGCCCAGAGACGCGACCGCGTCGCGGACCCGATCCACGAGGGTGGAGATGGCCTTCTCGCTCGCACGTCGGGAGGGGGGGACGATTTCCAGCACCAAAGGCGTCGACGCGAGGGAAGTACGGAAGGGCCGTCGCATTGCGCCGACATGGGCACACCGAGCTACTTGAAGGTTCCATTCCTCCCGGCGTTCTTGACCGTACGAGAAGCATAATGTATCGCGGCCGTTTGTCCTTTCCGAGGCATAGGGATGGACGAGCGGTTGCGACAGAGGTCCGCCCCGTTCCCCCTATACGACGTCCTCCTGCACGATGCGTCTCCCCAACAGCTCGCGCAGTTGAGCGAGAGGATGGGGCTTGCACTGAGTGTCGACGAGATGCGCCGCATCCAGGAGCACTTCCGGCGGATCGGGAGGGAACCGACGGACATCGAGCTACAAAGCCTGGGCCAGGCGTGGTCCGAGCATTGTTGCTACAAATCCTCCAAGGTCTTCCTCAAGGAGTTCATCTTCCCGGTCCAGACGCCCTACGTGATCGACCGCGGCGATGCCGGCGTCGTGGAATTCGACGACGACCATGCATACGCGCTGCGCATCGAGAGCCACAACCATCCGTCCGCGATCGAGCCGTACGGTGGTGCGAACACGGGGATCGGCGGGATTCTGCGAGACGTCCTAGCGATGGGCGCACAACCGATCGCGCTCGCGGATCCGTTGCACTTCGGTCCCCTCGATTATCCCTTAGAGAAGTTGTCGAAAGGGATGAGACACCCGAAGTATCTCTTCGGCGGAGTCGTCGCGGGGATTCGCGATTATGGAAACCGAGTCGGAATTCCGACGGTTGCGGGCGGCATCGTCTTCGACGAAGGATACCTGGGGAACGTCGTCGTGAACGTCGCGTGCGTCGGGTTCGCGAAGAAATCGCAGCTCGTGCGGAACCGCGCGACCTCCGTGCGCGACGTGTTCATCTTGTGCGGCGGCAAGACCGGCCGCGACGGGATCCACGGCGTGACGTATGCGAGCGGCGACCTGACGGCCCGCGCCGTGCACGAATGGGAGACCGGGGCTGTCCAGCTGGGCGATCCGATCCTCAAGGAACCCCTGATCCACGCGTGCATCGAGTCGGCGCAATCAGGCCTTCTCGCGGGCATGAAGGACCTCGGCGGGGGCGGCCTCTCGTGCGTCGTCGGCGAGATGGCCCTCGCAGGAGGATTCGGCGCGGAGGTCGACTTGGAGACGGTGCCTTTAAAGGAGGAAGGTCTCGCTCCCTGGGAAATCTGGGTCTCGGAGAGCCAGGAGCGGATGATGCTCGCGGTCCTTCCGGAGAACGTCGAACGGGTGTTGCGAATCTTCGAGCTGTACGATGTCCCCGCGACCGTAATTGGACGGACGATTCCGCAAAAGCTTTGCCGCGTGCGGTACCGCGGCACCGTCGTGTTGGACATGGACCTCGAGTTCTACACGGCCGGACCGGAATACACGCGCGATTATGGGCCGCCCTCTCCTCCCGCGCGAACCGAATCCCGGCTCCCTCCAGAACCTCGAGACTATCGAGCGACGATTCTCCGGTTGATCGCGGCACCGAACATTGCGTCGAAGGAGTATGTGATTCGGCAATACGACCATGAGGTCCGCGCCTCGACGGTAATCAAGCCGATGCAGGGAGTCATCGGCAAAGCGGCGCACGGGGACGCGTCCGTGATTCGACCCTTGATCGACTCGTGGAGGGCCCTGGCGATCGCGACCGCGTCGACCTCCCACATCACGTCTATCGACCCGTTCGTGGGCGGGGCGACCGCGGTGGACGAAGTGTGTCGCAATCTCGCGGCGGTCGGCGCGAGGCCTCATGCGCTGACGAACTGCCTGAACTTCGGAAATCCGGAGAAGCCGGATCGCCTCTGGTCGTTCCGGGAGGCCGTCCGGGGGATCGGGTCCACCGCGAAGGCTCTGGGCCTGCCGATTCCCTCCGGGAATGTCTCGTTCTACAATGAATCGGTCCGCGGACCATGCCCGCCCACGCCGGTCGTGCTCGGTGTCGGCATCGTAGACGACCTACGCCACTGCGTGACCTCGGACTTCAAGAAGGCGGGAGATCCGATCGTTCTCATCGGGACGACCCACGCCGAATTGGGCGGATCGGAATATCTCCGTCTTCGGAAAACCGGAAGCCGCGTCGTCCCGGGCGTCGACACCCTTTCCTTGAAGGCGTCCATCGATCATCTTCAGTCGGCCATCCAAAACGGCACCGTCGCCGCATGTCATGACCTGAGTCACGGAGGTCTGGCAATCGCCGCGGCGGAGATGTGCCTCGGCGGGGATCTCGGTGCGGACCTCAAGACAACCGCGATGGACCCGATGCGGTGGGACGTACAGCTGTTCGCCGAGTCGAACGGGCGTTGGCTCGTGGCGGCGTTCTTCCGGCATCTGGGGGCCCAGGCCGAGAAGGTGCATCTGAAGCAGCTGACCGGAGATGTGCCCGCCGAGATGCAGAGGGACCTACATGACTACGACATCCTCATGATCCCCGGAGGGTACGCCGCGGGCGATTACGTTCGGGCCGGCACGATCTTCGCGGCCCGGTTGCGCTCGAAGCTCTCGAAGGAACTGATCGCCTTCGTCCGTTCCGGCAAGCCGATCTTCGGCGTGTGCAACGGATTCCAGGTGCTGGTCGAGGCGGGCCTCCTGCCTGCCTTGGGGAGCGTGATGACGGAAGCACCGGAGGCCGTCCTCGCGACGAACGACTCGGGTCACTACGAATGCCGTCCGAGCCTGCTGAAGCTGGAGAACGGCGGCTCTTGCTCGTTCACGCGCGGCATGAAGCCTGGAGAAGTCGTCACGTTCATCTCCGCCCATGCGGAAGGCAAGTTCCTGTTGCCGAAGGACCGGGAGAAGCAGATGCTGAAGGAACTCATCGAGAACGACCAAGTCGTCTTCCGATTCGTGGACGATCGCGGCCAGTATGCGGGGTTTCCGTGGAACCCGAGCGGAACGACGTTCAACATCGCGGCCGTGTGCAACCGAGACGGAAATGTGTTCGGCGTGCAGCCCCACCCGGAGCGTTGCTTCTTCCGCCAACTCCATCCGGACTGGACCCACGACGGCAGCCACGATCCGGTCTATGGAGATGGTAAGAAAATCTTCGAGAGCGTCCTCGGCTTTGTCGAACGCCGATTCTGACCGTGGGCATTCCACATCTTGCTCTTGGGTCGGCCCGACGACCTACAAAGTGACGCTCAGCTCGACGATGTCCCCGTCTTTGATCCCAAGCGCGTTCCGCAGGTAATGCTTCGAGATCACCTCGAGGACCTCTGTATGGTGTGTCCGGATCGGCATGATCACGGCGCAGTCCACATGGCCCGCGGTTGCCAGGAAACACTTCGCTCCGCCGAACGTCCGGCCGCCCGCCTCGAAGCCCGTGATCTCGATCCCTGGGCTGTCCTGAAGGATTTGCATCTTCGCCAGGTCCGGTCCGTTCATCTTCAAGTTCAGCGTGCCCTCGTACGGCTCGAACCACAGTTTCTTGCGGAACTGCTCCCGGTAGCCTTTCTGCCGCATGTAGAAGGCGCCCTCGCCAAGTCCGCTCGTCAAGGTGCCGGCAATCGTGAGCGCCTCCCGGAGCTCGAAGACCCGTTGGTAGTCGGCGTACTCCTTGCGCAGGACCTCGCCGCCGCGTGGGGTGAGACGGATCCGTTGACGGCGGGTCGCCAGGTCGCGGGCCACCAAGCCATCGCGGATGAGTTCGAGGATCCTCTGGGACGCGCTCTGTTGGCTGACCCCGATCAGTTTGCCGAGTTCGCCGGAGGAGAGGTTCACGTATTCCTTCATGCCGCCCAAGAGCGCGATGGCTTTCAGCGTCTCGACATGGTACGGCTTCACGGCCCGCGAGAGAGGTCCCTCTTCCGCATATGCCTTTTCCCGGAGTTAGAGGCCCTCGGCCACCAAGTGGTTCCGGGACCGGAGGAAGATTCGCGGGATGCTCGCGGCTCGCAAGCGATCGAGGAGAGGGGCATGAGGAGCGCGTTCGTGTCGAGAAGGACGATTCGGGACGCCATTTTCGTTCATCCATGCGCGTGCAGGTCGTTTCATCGCGAGAATCGCGGGGTCGATTTTAAGTATTGAGGCATACATAGCGTCACTATGTACATAGCGAGGTCATAATCGGCTTCGCGAGGAAGGTGTTCCACATGAAGACGCTGTTGGCGGCAATGGTCGTGGCCGCGATGGTGCTCGTGCCCCTTGGAATCATGGGGACCGCGAGCGCGGCGGGCACAAGCCGCAATCTGACGACCGTCGTGATCGGCCCGGTCCCCACGGACCGGTTCGGCGGCGGGGATCTGGTCGCGGTGAAGGCAGGTGACGCCCTGTTTGGCGTCCGGTACGGATCGAGCGCTCATGCGAACGACATCGTGATCTTCGCGGAGTACAAACGCTTCCTCGGCGGTGCCGACATCGTCGATGCGCAGGGGAACCATCTCGCGACTCGCGGAATCCCTGTGTACACGGTCCTGGCGCAGAGTCTCTCCCGGTTCATCGAGTTCCGGCAGGTGAACGCGAGCGACGGATTCGACTTGACGAGTTGGGATCACCTCTTCCCCGTCCCGCTCACGCAGAATGTCCCGATGAAGGCGCTCCCGCTCACGACCGCATGGACTCTCAGCGGCCTTTCGAACGAGACCGTCGCCGGCGTAACGTACGTGAACTTCACCGTCTCGGCGACAAATCTGACCTATGCGCGGGTGGCGAACAACACGTACGTGGGCGACGGCATGTTGAACCAGGTCGCGTTCACGTTCCACCTGACGGTGGACACGCACGACCGGAGTGCAAAGGTCCCCTGGTACCGGATCACGGTCGACGACGGGAACCGCGAGGCGATCCGCCACGTCGAGTTCCTCGGCTACCGCAATGTGTCTGGACCCGCGATCGCGATGGGTGCGAAGTACGACCACCTGATCGACGGCTGGGACTTCGCTTACCCGCAGGACAAGCTCGCCCTCGAAACCCACCTGATCGTCGGGAACTACATCCCAGAGCGGACCGCGATGTTCGTCCACGACGCCTTCGTGAAGGAACATGCGGACGACGGCACGACGACGATCGGCAACGCGTCGACGCTCAATGACACCGCCCCGACCCACCCGAGGCTCTACACCCGCGACCGGGTGTTCTTCGACGACGACTTCACGCGGATCGGGCGGTTCGAGTGGGCGACAAATGTCACCGTGGACGGCCAGGCCGCCATGATGACCTTCAACATCCAGGGTGGCGGTCGACTCCAGCTCGCCCACGACGGTGCGTATTTCGTCGGGTTCTGGCTCCGGGCCGCGTTCGTGTATCCTGCGGGTCAGCTGATCGT
>VBMN01000006.1 GCA_005878385.1 Methanobacteriota archaeon | reverse complement strand
GAGTCGTTGACCGACCTGCCGTCTGGCGTGAACCTCACGCCTCTGACGATCCTCGCGGCACAGCTGGCAGTCGTCTCGGTTGCTATTGGTCCTGCCCTGTACCTGCGAGCGAAGGCGAGGCGCAAAACCTGAGCGCCTCCCCTCCCCTTTTTTTCTCCATCCAAATGAATGCGTTTCCTGGAGCAGAGCCGGTCCATGTCGAAGACCCCGATCATGCGCCATCCGTCGGCGACCGAAAGCCGAAATATGCAGGGTCGGATACGAGGCGGACTGGATGACGGAAGTCTCGCCCGAGTGGACGGCCGAGCTGAAGAAGGGTTCGATCCAACTCTGTCTACTCGCGCTCCTGACGACGGAGGAGAAGTACGGGTTCCAGATCCTCCACGAACTGCGCGACCGGTCCAACGGGTTCTTCGATCTGAAGGAGGGGACTCTGTATCCCGCGTTGCGACGCCTCGAGGAACGGGGTTTCGTCGCGAGCCGGTGGCAGGAGCCGACGAGCGGGATGCCGCGGAAGTACTACCGGCTCACGGACCGCGGCCGGACCGCCTTGCGGGAGGCGTTGGCCGTCTGGGACGCGATGACGAAGGGCGCCGAGCGCGTCCTCGAGGGAGCCCGGTGACCGCGGACGATGAATATCTGGGTCAAGTGCGTCGGGCCATGATGGGCATGTCCCGCCCGGTTCGAGACGACATCCTGCGCGAGCTCCGGGGTCATATCGCGGAGTCCACCGCGGCGAACGGGGGCAACGTCCACGCGTCGCTCGGGGCGCTCGGTTCGCCCCAGGAAGTCGGCCGTCACTACCGCGAGATCTATGGTTACGGGACCGTGTACAAGGCGATCTTCGCCGCGATCGCGTTGCTCCTCGGCATCTCTTCGGTCCCCGTCCTCCTCGTGGGAACGGAGACCGTGTTCCCCTTCAATCTCTCACTTGTCTTCGTGATCGCCGCCGCGGCATGGATTCTGTGGGTGGGCGTCGCCGCAGGAACGCAAGCGGGAATTCTGGCGGGCCTCGCTGGAATGTTTGGCCGACTCATCGCATTCGGCGTCGTGGCTCTCAGCGAACCCGGGGCGTTCACCAGCTCCGGAGGCCTTGGATTGCTCCTCGCCGTGTCCCTCCTCCTCGTCCTGCTGGGATGGATTCCCGGCACCGCGAAGAGGGCGTGGTCAGGACCGCGCGCGGAACTCTAGGACCCGCCCCACTGGCGAACGATGTCGTTGTGGTCGAAGGCCATTTTCGGAGGGTCGTCGGGATCCACAAGGACGATCGCAGACGCATCGCTCCCGGCCTTCAGCGTGCCACCGATCACCTCGAGGGCGTACGCTATTGTGACGGTGTGACCGCGGGGATCGCGGCCGGGGTCCGAGAAGACGCCTACCAAACGCAAGACCTTCGTTTCGAGTCCGGTCTCCTCGCGGACTTCCCGCACGACCGCCTCCACGGTCGTCTCGCCGAGCTCGACGAAACCACCCGGCAACGCGGGCATGCCGCGGAACGGATCATTGCGACGTCGAATCGCGACGAGCTTCCCGTCGAACCGGACGAGGCCATCGACCGTGACGGCGGGATGCGGCCGTTCCGTCATTCCTTCACTCGAGGGACGGCATGCGGATGTCGTGATCCTTCGCGAACCGGACCGCCTCCTCATATCCGGCGTCTGCGTGCCGCACGACGCCCATCCCCGGGTCCGTCGTCAAGACTCGGCCAACCCGTCGGTCCGCGTCCTCCGTGCCGTCGCATACGACGAGCGCGCCCGCGTGCGTCGAGTAGCCGATTCCTACGCCACCGCCGTTGTGCACCGCGACCAGGTCCGCTCCAGCAGCCGTGTTCAGGAGGGCGTTCAGGAGCGGCCAATCGGCGATCGCGTCGGATCGATCCCGCATTCCTTCCGTCTCGCGGTAGGGCGACGCGACGGAGCCGGCGTCGAGATGGTCTCGCGTGATCACGATCGGGCCACTCAATTCGCCGGCAGCCACCATCCGGTTGATCACCTGCCCGAAGTGGGCCCGCTCTCCGTAGCCGAGCCAACAGACCCGGGCCGGCAGACCTTCCCATGGGAGGAACTTCTCGGCGAGACGGATCCAGCGGGCCAAGGTCTCGTCCTTGGGGAACTCGCGCAACACGACACTGTCCGTCTTGATGATGTCGTCCGGGTCTCCCGTCACCGCGACCCAGCGGAACGGTCCTCGGCCCTCGGCAAACAGCGGGCGGATGAACAGGGGCACAAAACCCTGGAACGCGAACGCGTCGGCGACTCCCGCCTCCTTCGCTTGTCCGCGGATGTTGTTGCCGTAATCGAACACGACGCTTCCGGTCCGGAGGAAATCGAGCATGGCCCGAACGTGGATCGCGATGGATTCACGGGACCGCCGCAGATATTCCCGCGGATCGCGAGCCCGCAACTCAGTAGCGCTCTCGACGGTCAGGCCCTTCGGGATGTACCCGCCGAGCGGATCGTGTGCGCTCGTCTGGTCCGTGACGATGTCCGGGTGAATCCCTCGTCGCACGAGCTCGGGGTGGACTTCCGCGCAATTTCCCACCAGGCCGATCGACAAAGGCGTTCCCTCGCCCTTCGCCGCGAGCGCCATCTCGAGGGCCTCGTCAAGTCCGGAGACGAGCCGGTCGCAATACTTGTTGGCCACGCGGCGACGGATGCGCGCCTCTTCGACTTCGACGTCGAGGCACACTCCCTCGTTCATCTTCACCGCGAGAGGCTGCGCGCCTCCCATGCCGCCCATGCCGCCCGTCAGGATGAGTCGACCTCGGAGAGAGCCGCCGAAATGCTTCCGCGCACAAGCGGCGAAAGTCTCGTAGGTGCCTTGGACGATCCCCTGGGATCCGATGTACGACCACCCGCCGGCCGTCATCTGCCCGTACATGGTGAGCCCAAGTGCTTCGAGTTCGTGAAACGTCTCCCAGTTCGACCATTTCGGGACCAGATGGGCGTTCGCGATCAGGACCCGCGGTGCGTCGCGGTGTGTCTTGAAAATGGCCACCGGCTTGCCACTTTGCACAATCAGGGTTTCGTCGTCGCGGAGACTTTTGAGCGATTCGACGATGCGACGGAACGCGTCCCAGTTCCGAGCGGCCTTTCCCGTCCCTCCATAGATGATCAGTTGGTCCGGCTTCTCTGCGTTCTCGAGATTGTTCTCGAGCATCCGCAAGATGGCTTCCTGCCGCCAGCCCTGACACCGCAACTTCGGTCCGCGTGCGGCCTTCACGCGTTCCATGTGCCGAACGATACACTCTGAACGGACTTGAGCCTTTCTCACTTCATGGTCCGTGCGACGAGGATTTCGCTTAAAGCCGCTCTGTGACGACGGCCATGGCTTCGTGGCCGATTTCGTCCGCGCGTTTCAGGAGCTGCTCGACCCGGTCCTCCGTGCTCGATCGGAACGTCTCATCCCGAATGGACGCGAGATTCACGGCGCAGTTCAGGCTCGCCCCGCGGATTGCCGCTTCTGCAAGTAAGATGGCGACGGCGGCATCGGTGGTGGCGCTGCGGTTCCCTTTTTTCACGGACGCCTCGGCGAGCTCCAGCGCCTCCACGCAGTGTTCCATGGTTTCCAAGGGGACCTCGGTCGCCTTGCGATAGGCGGCCTGCATGGCGTCCACTCGGGCGGCCTTCTCCTTTTCGGACGACTTCGGCATGCGCATCGCGACCATCACGGCCTCGTAGGCCCGCGCGTCTTCGTCGATCAAGGCTTCGAGTCGTCCCTGTATGACCGTTCCCCGCGCTTCAATCTGGGCAAGTTCCGATTCCACGCCTTCGTATCCGGTCTTGCCGCGAGCGAGACCCGCGACCATGCGGCTCAGGGCCGCGGACAAGGCTCCGGCGAGAGCCGACACACTACCGCCACCTGGAGTAGGAGTTGGAGCCGCGACCGCGGCGAGGAATTGTTCGACCGTCGAATCCTTCACTCCCACAACTGGGTCTCCAGGATTTGTTCATGATGGAACCGGGCGAGCTTGAAGTATTGGGTGGCGCCCGCGAGGATCGCGTCAAGCGGCACCAATCCGATGATCTCGCTCTCGACAATCTCCACGCCCTCCTTCGTCGCCAGATCTTGAATCGCATCGAAGGCTTGGACCAGGGAGGTCTTGCGGTAATCGGTCATGTTCATCGACACCTGCACGAGCCCGCGGTCCGCGAGTTCGAAGCCTTTCGCCCGTACGGCGGGAAACCCGCCGTCGCTTTCTCGGATTGCCTTCGCGATCCGTTTTGCCACATTGAGATCCTTCGTCCCGAGATTCACATTCCAGGCGATCAACAAGGGCCGAGCGCCCACGATGCACGCGCCCGCGGTCGGATGCAACTTCGCGGGCCCGAAGTCCGGCTTCCGGTCCGGATCCGTTTCGATGGCGACCTTCAGTCCCTCGAATTCCCCGCGGCGCACATCGGGGAGGGCCCTCCGATCCGGCCGTGTGGCGGCGGCCTCGTACAAGTAGACAGGGATCCGAAGCTCCTCCGCGATTCGCTTCCCGACGGACTGCGCCAAGGCGACGCAATCGTCCATCGTCATCCCGCTGATGGGAACGAACGGGAGGACATCGAGGGCTCCGACCCGCGGATGCTCGCCGCGGTGCGTGTTCATATCGATGAGGGCCACCGCGGACTTGGCCCCTTGGAAAGCAGCCTCGGCCACGGCCGTGCGATCCCCGACGAACGTGATGACGCAACGATTATGATTCGGATCCATTTCGGTATCGAGCAGCCGTATCCCCGGGACAGAGGCGATCGACTTCGCGATTGCGTCCACCACCTCTTTGCGTCGTCCTTCGGAAAAATTGGGGACGCACTCCACAATTTCTGGCATCCAAACGCTCCGGGAGAACGACGAAAGACCCGATTCCTTAAAACCTTTCTCGGCACCCGAACGTCTCCCGACTCGACTCGCGGAATCCAAATCTACTTGGCCCGTAATGCAGGGCAGGAGAGGTGGGAGGGCTGCGCCTCACCGCGAAAGAACGAATTCTCCTCCACCTGTTGGAGTTCACAAAGTACGCGGACGCGGTCGAAGTACCGCCAGAGATGACGCAGGAGGGCATCGCCCAGGTGGCCTGGATTCTCGTCCCCCACGTGACGCAATACGTGAGGCCGCTCATTCGAGAGGAACTGGCGCGAGAACGCACCACTCACATCATCGGGGGGCGCCGCAAGAGAAAGGTCTACGACCTGACAGACGCGGGACGACGCGAGGCAATCCGACTGCGGACGGCGCTAAGGGCCGAGCCGGTGCGTGTGCGCGATTCACGTGGAGTTCACGACGAGACGATAGACGAGATCCTTCGGTCCGTCGGTGGTGGCGTGTCCCTTCTCGATGTCGCTCGACGGGCGGTCCAAGGCGGTGTTGTCGACCTGGACTCTCTCACCGAGAAACCCGTCGCGGTCCACGTGCAGATGCTCTCGAATGCGCCTCAGGTCGAATGGTTTGTCGGTCGTCAAGTCGAGTTGGGAACCGTGACCAACCCCGACGGCCCCCGGCTTTTCGTTGTCCGCGGTGTCGCGGGGATCGGGAAGACCACGTTGGCGTCGAAGGCCTGCGAATTGCTCCGTCCTTCGAGGAATCTCTTTTGGCATCGGGTTCGGCCGTGGGACACCACGAAGTCGGTGCTCGCCGCATTGGGCGATTTCCTCGCCACGATGGGCAAGCCTGGCCTGCGTGATGTCTTGATGCGGGGCGACCTGGCCCAGGCGATCCAAGTGCTCCAAGAGGCTCTGCGCGGAAGTCGGTCTTTCCTCGTGTTCGACGACGTCCACGATGCGGCGCCGGAATTGAGACCGTTCTTTCGGGCTCTCAAGGACATCGTCGTCGAGGTCCCCGATGTGCGGGCGCTGATCCTGACCCGGCGGGCGATCCCGTTCTACGATCGACGGGATGTAATCCTTCAAGGCGTCGTCAAGGAAATCGCGCTCGGCGGGATCGATCCGGCCGAACTCGCGACCGTGCTGTCAGATCAACCGGAGTCCGAGTCCCTTGCGGAGGCGTGCCGCGCGGTCGGCGGCCATCCCTTGTTCTTGACACTCGTTCGCGCCTCGCCGAGCCCTCCGCAGCCCGCGCAGATCCGCCATGATCTCCATGAGTTCGTCCAGGAAACCGTGTATCGGGAACTGGGGGAATCGGAACGCCAGATCATGAAGGTGGCTTGCTTGTATCGCGTGCCGATGCCGCGGGAAGCGTTCCTGGCGGCGGCCGGCGTCTCCCACGATGCGTTTCTTGCGTTGGTCGATCGGGCCCTCATCAGTCCGGTCGGGGAGAAGGGTTTCGGCGTCCACGAAACCATCCAAGAGTTCTTCGAGGCCGTCTTGACGGCGGCGGAGATGAAGGAACTATCACCCTTTGCCACGCGGGCCTTGCAAGATCAAGCGGGCGAAGCCATGAAGGCGGGAGACCCGGGTTCATCGATCGACTGTCTTTCGAACGCCCTTCGCTTCGCCCCGGAATCCGAACGCGGGATCATTCACGAAGAATTGGCAGATGCCCATGATCGCCTCGGGGATTTTCCGGCCGCACAGGCGGCCTACGAGGAAGCACTGCGGGTGACGAAATCGCCCGCGGTGACATCGCGCATTCATCGAAAGCTCGCTTCCGCGCTCCTCATTCGCGGGGATCTCAAATCGGCGTCCTCGCAGATTGATGCGGCGTTGCGTGACGTAGGCGCACTCACGGAGGCGGAGAAGGGGCGAATCGATCTCCTTCGGTCGGATCTGGCGAGCTCGCGTGAAGAATGGGAGGAAGCGCAGGAATACGGCGAAGCCGCACTACGCATCTTCCAAGGCGCGAAAGACCCACGCGGCGAAGCCGAAGCGCTCCTCGAGCTCGGCAACGACGAGATCCAATCGCCCGCCGGTGATGCCCGCGCGGCGGAGGGACATTTGGAGCGGGCCTTGGAGCTTTCCGAAGGGTTGGGAGACGAAATCTTCCGCGCGAAGGTGCACAATGCGATGGCCCATCTGTTTGCCTATCGGATTGGAGACGCTCAGAAGTCGGGCGTGCACCTGGCGGCCATCGAAGCATCCCCCACCGCGTTGCAGGACCTGCATCTACGGCGCGGATTCTTGATGCTGAAGGGCTACTACTGCTTGGAATTGCTCGCGGATATGGGAGCTGCGGAGGCGTATTTTGCCGAGGCCATGGCCTTGGCCGAGAAGATTTACGATCCGGACACGATGGCCTCCTCCCGATATGCCCTCGGATTCGTGGCCTATTTCCAGGAGCGATTCGAAGATGCAAAATCTCTTTTCGAACAGTCCGCGACCGATTTCGCGGCCCTGAGTCTCGAAGGCTTGGCCGTTGAATCCCTTTCGATGGTCGCGGAGTGCTGCCTGTTGCTCGGAGACCTCGAAGGTTTTCAGGCCGTCGTCAAGTCGCTTCGGGAGCCGAGCCTAGTCCACGGAGTCCGCGCGCGATTCATACTCGTGAAGATCCTGACCGGTTTGGACGACTTGATTCGAGGCGACGCGAACGGATGTCGTGCCGCATTCGCTGAGGCCCTTCAGCGTTCGGAGGAATCCGGCGGCCGGGAGTGGCCCCTCCTGCACGCGGTCCACATGTTCTATGGAGTCGCGCTCATCGCATTGGGAGACCCGGTCTCGGGCGAGGCACATCTCCGCCAAGCAGACGGGTTCCTGCGAGAACACGGGCTCGCGGCTCGGCTCGCCCTCAAACCGAAGGTCGAACAACGCCTCGTCACAGAATTGGCCCGCGCGAGACTACGGCAACCCCGTTAGCCCTTTCGACGACTCCGACGCGCTCTCTTACCGCCGCCTGTGAATTTCCGATGCTGGCGTTCCTTCCAGTCCTCGAGATCGTCCTGATTCACCCTCCGAGCCTCGGCATCGGACCGGAGGCCGTACAACTCACCGATCCAGTAGTCGATGATAGGGACCCACAGCTCATACGGCGTCTCTCCGAGGTACTTCCGGATCGCCTCGAAGGTGGTCTTCGGTCGCGGCCAGTTTGGTACGATTGGCAAGGTGCCCTCCTCCGGCAGTTGAAGGCCCTATGGCTCCATAGATGTTTGGGCTGTCCGTCGATCCCCGAACTCAGATCGAGCTTCTCGTTGAAGGGGCAGGACCAAGCGAACGGTTTCCGTCAGAAGGACCGACGGCCTGGGCCCACGCAGGCCGATCCAGGTCGCCACCGAACGGACCAGGTCCTGCCAGATCGCGGGCCCTCGTGGCCACCGCGGCGGTGCTGTGGCGGGTGCCGCGAACCCGAAGAAAGGTGGGATCGCGACCGTCGACATCGCCGTGGATCACACCTCGACCGTCGGGATTTCCGACCGGCGCGCTGCAATCGAGCGGAACGCCGCCGCGAACGCACGGAAGCCTCGCCTGACCCGCTTCCAGCCATTCGTCCTCGCCCGTTCCGACTCCTGCGCCTGACGGGCCAGGAATGCGGTGACGTTCATCCGCCCTCCGTATTCCAGCCGAAGGTAGCGCTCGAGCTCCGAGTGTCGCTGGGTCTCCATCCGGGGCACCAAGACGCCAACCGCGTATCCGCCTAGCATGCGTTCTTCCTCCGTTGCGATTCCTTGTGGGATTTCATGCAGAGACGATACGGTCCCGGGGACATGCCTTTGGCGAAGTAGCTACATAGTAGGTTCTCGAAACGGGCCTCCGGTCGAGCCCGTTCGAGCCGTCCCAAACGCGACCTCAAGCCCACCGGCGCCGAATCGCCAGGCGGCGAAACAGGAACAAGCCGATGACGAGGACCAGAACCCCCGCCGCCCATGGAATGGCGTTGTGATCCTGGATCGACCCGGCCCACAGGATGAGATCGAGGATGATGGCGACACCCGTCCCAACCCAGAATCGGAGCCAGAAGAGACCCCGTGCCAAGGGGTACTCGAAATCGCCCTTTCCGTATGGTTCGATCGGGGGCTCCGCGGGCGGCATGATGGCGCAGAGCCGGGAGGCGCGCTTCAACACTCAAAGCTTTCGAGGGCGTGCCGCGCGATGGTAGGCGGTTTCGTCAAGGACTAACCGAAGTCCTTGCCCCATCGAAGAGAATGTATAGGTAAATCGAACATCGCGGCGCGGTCCGGAAATGCCTCCGACACCCCGTCCGTTCAAGAAGGCGCGAACCTGGGGGACCCGCTCATCTATGCCTCGGGCGATTTCACCGCCGCCACCCGTGTGTTCCAGGAATCGTTCACGTGGTCGCCCGGAAGCGTGACCCTTCGGGATCTGCACCTGGGTGCCCCCTCTTCGACACCCCAACCGGTCAAGATCGAGGGGGTTGTCGGCCTGCCAGCACGGGGCGGGAACCAATTCGCGTTTGTTTGCAACCCCACGACCTCCCCGGTGTCGCTTGCGGACTACTATCTGGAACGCGATGCACCCGGCACCTACCATGGTGGCACACTGGACCTGACCGGCGTGCTCGCCGCCACGTCGTCCTTGCGCGTCGACCTCAGCTCGCCTTCATGGCTCACCTCGACCGGTGACGCACTGAAATTGGTCTATCGAAATCCCCGCGGGGGGGCCGCCACCGCGGGTGGACGAGACATCGTGGTGGACCGCGTCGAGTTCAATGCCACGCGGGATGGCACCTTGTACTGGGAACCCGGCAACACGATTCTCGGCGATGCGCCCGCCCCAGGTCCCGGGCAGATTCTCGAACGGGACGCGGCTTGCACGGACACGAATGACCCGAGAGACTTCACGCTCCAGATCGAGCCGGGCTTGCCGCCGAATGGGCCGCCGACCGTTGCGATTGTCGTTCCGGCTGCGGGCCAACAGATCCCTGCGGCGACTGCGGTGACGTTCACATGGACGATGTCGGATGACCTCTTCGTGAACGACTACCTGCATGTGTGGGCGAACGTGACGATTGGAAACGAAATCATAGCGCTCGTCGTGAATCAGACCGGCGTAACTTCGGTTTCTTGGACCACGAGGGACATCACGGCGACAGACTTGGTCTTCCGAGTCGACGTCCAGGATCCGTTCGGGGCCCATGCGAGCGCATCCCAAACGTTCTCCTTGACCCGACAATCCCCGATCGCCCTCATCGCAGCGATCCTCATCGCGGTGGTGCTTCTCGTGTTCGTGATCTTCGGATTCCGTCGCGCCCGGAAGCATGAGCAAGCCCCGCCGTCTCCTCCCGCGAAGCCTCCCACGGCCCCGGCTTCTCCCCCTTCGATCGCGCCTCCGATCGGAGCGGTCCTGGCGGGCGGGGACAAGAAAATTTGTCCGCGATGTCATACCGCGGTGAAGGTCGCGGACGTGACGTGCTTCTTCTGTGGCTTCAAATTCGAGGAAGAAAACACCACGCCACCGTAACCATATTATCGGCATCGTTCCTTGGCGGTCGCATTCGCATGCGAAAGGACGAGGAATTCAGCGAGTGGTATAACAGCGTCATTGACCGCGCCGAGCTCAGCGACAAGCGCTACCCGATCAAGGGGATGAACGTCTGGCGTCCCTACGGCTGGGCGATCATGAAGTTGATCGATCAGGCGATTCGGGAGGAGTTCGATTCGACGGGCCATGGCGAGGTGAACTTTCCCGTCCTAATCCCCGAGACGGAGTTTCAGAAGGAAGCCGAGCACGTGAAGGGGTTCGAGGGCGACGTGTTCTGGGTCACCCGCGGCGGCCTGAACGAGCTCGATGTGAAACTCGTGCTCCGACCGACCTCGGAGACCGCCATGTATCCCATGTTCAAGTTGTGGATTCGTAGCCATGCCGATCTTCCCCTGAAGGTCTATCAGATCGGCCCCGTGTTCCGCTACGAGACGAAGATGACCCGGACGTTCATGCGCGTGCGGGAGATCCATTTCTTCGAGGCGCACACGGCCCATGCCACCTTCGAGGACGCCGAGCAGCAAATCCGCGAGGATCTCCAAATGAACGAGCGGATCATGCGCCTCCTCGCCCTTCCGTATCTGATCTCGCGGCGGCCGGACTGGGACAAGTTCCCCGGAGCCCATTACAGCCTCGGCACGGACACGCTCCTGCCTTCCGGGAGGGCTGCCCAGGTCGCCACGTTTCACCATTACCGGGACAATTTCGCGAAGGTCTACGATGTCACGTTCGAGACGGAGACGGGGGAGCACCGGTTCGTCCACCAGACCACGGATGGGATGAGTGAGCGGCTCCTCGGGGCGTTGATCTCGATCCACGGCGACGAGAAAGGCCTCGTCCTTCCACCCGCGGCCGCGCCCGTGCAGGCCGTCGTCGTCCCGATCCTAGAGAAGGGCCGTCAGGAAGAGATGCTCTTGGAAGCCCAGCGATTGTTCCTCGAGCTGCGGGATCGCATGCGGGTGAAGCTGGACGACCGCGACATCCGGCCGGGGGAGAAGTACTACGAATGGGAAGCGCGGGGCGTTCCTCTCCGGGTCGAACTGGGACCGCGGGACCTCGCGAAGCACGTGGTCACGGCGGTCCGCCGGGATACCGGGGAGAAACGCGAGTTGCCACGGGAAGGTCTCCCCGACCGACTACGCTCCGTGCTCGACCTGATGCAGATTGCGATGTGGGACCGCGCCGAGAAAATCCTCAAAGACAATACGTTCACGATCACCTCTCTCGGGGACGCGCGCGACGGATTCAACCGAATGGGATGGTGCGGGAAGGAATCCTGTGGGAAGGCGATCGCGGAGAAGACGGGGATGAACGTGCTCGGAACGCCGTTCTATCCGGAACCGTTCGAAGGAACCTGCATCATTTCTGGCGAGCCGACGAAACAGGTCGTCTATGCCGCGAAGGCCTATTGAGATCGTTCAACCAAGGCCCTCCGTGCATCGCGGATCCGGTTCGGGAGCTACTTTCGATAAAGCAGCATCCCGACAATTCCGAATCCAACGAGGACGAGTGTCACCGCGTAGGCGCCGACCCATTCCGGGCGGAGGAGGTTCCACGATCCGTACGAGGCACCCCAGATCACGTAGAAGAGGACGCCCGCCGCAAAGCTGAGCGCATAGAACCAGAATGCGACCGCGCGAGGAAAGGCGACTTCCGCCACGATCGCGAGCAAACAGGGTTCGACTAAAAACCTTTCCCGTCACGCCTTGGGCCGCCTCTGAGGCCGCAGGGGCGCTATCGTCCGGGCCAGCCGTCCGCGGGTCCGGGCCCACCAGGTCTCGACGCGCGGGAACGTGCCCGGGTTCTCCTCCACCCAGAACAGGAACGCGAGGAGTAGGAAGAAGACGACGAGGGCGATGAGGAGGTAGAACGGCCACCGGGGAATCGGCTCCTTCACGCCGAATGCGGAATCCGGGATGATCCCATCGATTCGATTCACCCCGAGGAATGCCGCGAGCATTGTCACGTTCAGATGACCCCGGCATGCAGGAAGGTTGCAGGGATCCGACTGCGGAACCCCGGCCGCAATCCACTGCTCTCGGGTGAAGAACCCGGGCGACACCATCCGGAAGAGAGTCTGGTTCCCACTCACATTCCCGTCGAACTCCAGCCAGAATCGAACGAAATAACTCGACTGGGAGAAGATCGAGCCGTGCGGCATGTCGTGACTGTCGGGCGCGGTCAGAACGGTGAAGCTGAGCGACGTCGACGAACCGGGTGTCACGGACGCGTTCGTCCAGATCCACTCTCGGGTGCCGGTCTCCGCGATCCGCGGGTAGCCGTAGGACCAGGACGAGTCGACGGGGACGCTCTCATCGATCGTGGCGTACCGATAGATGGTCGCATTGAGCCGGACGTTTCGGATCGTGTCCGTGTACGTCGAATTGAAGAAGAAGACGAACTGACCGCTGTCGCCAGGAGCAAGTTCCGGCGCCTCGCGGATGCTGATCAGTTTGTTCACCTTGCCGACGGTGCCGAAATCCTCCGCGGTGGACACGGGTGCAAGGAGGGTGGCCAGGAGAAGGAGAGCAAGGGCCAAGGCCGGGGCCCGCATATTGAGCGCCGAAGTTGGTCGCCCCTCATATACATATCGCGGAGTAAATCGAGGAAAAGAGTGAAACCCGCGAATCGTTTCGTGAGACGGATGCCGGTCCTAGCGGTCCCAAAGGAACGCGCGCAGGACCTTCTTCGTGCGCTGATGGCCTCCGGCCTCGTCGACGAAACTCGGAAGATTACGAAGAGAGACCGCGAGATCCTCATCCCGATCGTGGGCGAACCCCGCCTGGAGATCACCCGGTACGGAGCCCGGTCGGAGGTAGATTCGGGTCTGCCGAAACGGCCCGCAACCCATGATCTGAGAAAACGTCTCGATGAACGCCTGCAGTCCGCGGGAATTCCGCACTCGGTCGCGCCCCGACACTGGAAGCGACTCGGGGACGTCGTCGTCCTTCGAATCCCACCCGAAGCGCGTCCGTACGCGGCCAAGATCGCGGAAATCTACGGCTCCGTCCTCCGCGCAAGCACGGTGGTGGAAGACCGATCTGGCATCCATGGACCCATGCGCATTCCCGACGTCAGGGTGCTCTGGGGGGATGGGACCAACACCATCCACATCGAAGGCGGTGTACGATACGCCCTCGACGTGGCCCGTGTGATGCTGTCGCCGGGTAACATCGAAGAACGAATCGGGCTCGCGAATCGGATCCGACCCGGGGCCGTGGTGGCGGATCTATTCGCGGGAATCGGCTACTTCACGATGCCGATTGCGATTCGGAGCGGTCCGGAGACGGTGTATGCGTGCGAGCTGAACCCGATCGCCTTCGAGTACTTGGTCCAAAACATCCGGCTCAATCGGGCAACCAACGTGGTTCCCCTCCTGGGTGACTGCCGCGCCATGGTGCCGCGAGGCGTCGCGGACTGGGTGATCATGGGCCACTTCGACGCGCGGGAGTATCTCGACGTCGCCTTCGCCGCCCTCCGCGGGAGCGGGACCGTCGTGTATCACGAGTTGTGCCCGAAGGAACAGTTTCCGGACGCCTTGACGCGGCGCCTCGCAGCGGCTGCTCGCGCGAACTGGAGGAACGTGGTCACGATGCGAACGTGGATCGTGAAATCGTACGCTCCCGGAATCCTACACGTCGCCGCGGAAGTGCAGGTGGCTCCGCAAGGTCGACAGAGACGAACCGAAACGCTGAAGAAGGGCTGAGTCCCTGGGGACCCGCGGTGATGGGAATGAATTGCGTTAAGTGCGGAACCGAGCTGCCCCAGACGGGGGCGTACTGTCCGACGTGCGGGGCTCCTCGCCGCGAATTCGAGCACCTGGCGCGCCAGACGGAAAGGGCGGTGAGCCAGGTCCTGGCGAGCGGCGGTGAAGCCTTGGGTCGTGCCGCGAAAGAGTTCCAGCCGACCTTCGACCGGGCGGTGGAGGCCCTGCGGCCGGCTGTCGAGGTCCTCGAGAGGGCGACAGACGATGTCCTGCTGGCGGTCCGGCCAGCGGTTGAAGCCACGGCGAGGGTCGCCAAGGAGTTCACGGACAAGACCGTCGCGGCCGTGCGACCCGCGGTCACCCGGGCCCGAGAGAAGACGGGCCATGCCGTCCACACGATCCGGGAGAGGGTCTGGAAGCGGTAGCGAAGCGCCGAACGGCGCGGGACTTCCGAGCAAACCGTTTTCTACGAAAGCGGGCCTGATGGACGTGTGGGTCGCGCGGCAAGCCGAACCGGTCAGATTGGACTCGGCAGTCTCCTCGTTCTCTTGGTGGCCGCGGTAGTCGTTCCAATCGGGACGGTGTCCGCGATTCCACCGCGACCCCTCGCGAGTCCCGCGGGCGCGCTTCTCGTGACCTTCAACATCCAAGTCGATGCCGGCGCCGCCGATTACGTGCAGCGGGCCGCGCAAGCCGCGATCGCCTCGAATCAGGATCTGGTCATCGTGATGAACACGCCGGGCGGACTCCTGGGCAACATGCAGCAAATCGTGACCTCGATCCAGGACGTGCAAAATCACGGCCTCGCCGTATACACGTTCGTGCCGCCCGTCGCGCTCGCGGCTTCGGCGGGCAGTTACATCGCCCTTGCGACGAACGCCATCTACATGGGAAGCGGTTCGATCATCGGGCCGTCGACGCCATTCATCGTCGGCGGGGACCCGGTCGAACAGCAGCACGTGCAGAACGCGATGGTGGCCTACATCCGCTCCCTCGCGGAGAAGAACGGCTACAACGTCGCTGCTGCGGTGGACATGGCGGCGAACAACACGGCCTATTCAGCCCTCCAGGCGGCCTCTCTCGGCCTCGTCAATGGGACGCTGGAGACGCTCCCCGCGTTCCTTACGGCGGTCGGCCTTGGGAGCGCGACGGTGACGCCGTACGACGAGCCTCTGTATGACCGGTTCCTCAGCTTCATCAGCGATCCGACGGTGGATGGCCTCTTTATCCTGGTCGGGGTGATCGCCCTCGTTCTCGATCTGTTCCACCGGACCCTGTTCCTGAGCGTCATCGCGGTGATCTTCATCGCGCTCGGATTCCTCGGTGCGCAGGTCATCGGAGCCTCCGTCGTGGGCATCTTGATCCTAATCATCGCGGCGGCCTTGGTCATCCTCGAGGTGAAGGCGGGACATGGGTTCTTCGCGGTCACCGGCATCGCCCTCGGTCTCGCAGGCACCTACCTACTTGCGTACAACGTCGCGTACTCGCCCTCGCCGTACGGAGTCACGCAGTATGTCCTGTTAGGGGGCACGGGTGCGGTCCTCGTGGTCGCGTTCCTCTACCTCACCCGGATTCGGCACGCGCTCATGGCGCAACCGAAGCTCATCGATCCCGGTCGGATCCTGAACATGACCGGCCGTGCGACGACGGACCTCGTCCCAGGGAAAGACGGCGTGGCCAACGTCGGCGCCGAGGAGTGGACCGCGCAGTCGGACCAGTTCATCCCGAAAGGCTCGTTGATCCGCGTCACCGGCTTCGCCGACGGAAAAATCCAGGTCACGATTGATTCGGGGGAGGGGCCACAGCCTCCGGCAGCGAACGAACCCTCGGCGGCGCCACCCTCTCCGCCGTAGGCGTTTGCATTCCTCTAAGTTCGGTGCTTTCGGACCTTCAGGGTGACCTTGTCCGGATCCACCGCGGTTACGATCACCGCTTCCCCGCGGGCGATGTCCTCCTCCGCCACGGCACTCCAAGATTCGTGCTCGACGTGCACGACACCCTTGCTCGTGGACTTCATGGCGACCACGGCGCGGCCCGTCTTGCCGACGAGCGTGTCGCCGGAGTAGTAACGTTGGGTGATGACCTTCGTCGTGGTCTGCTGAAACGCGAAAGCCAGCCCGATTCCGATCATCACGATCAGGATGCCCGAGGCGAGGTAGTCGAACCGGCTCACAAGCGCTCCGTGGACGATCAGGTAGATGCCGAACACGACGACGGCCAGGACGACGAGGACCGAACGAATGCCGTAGAGGAAGAGCCGATCGAGGAGGTTCGATTCCGGCACGTCCGGACTCTTACTTGCCATCCCCTTTCGCGGCTCCCTCGGCCGAAGCAAGAATGCCGCGGAACGGCCGGATGAGTTCGGTGAATTCGAGGGGCAGGATGAACTTCGTGGCCGGGCTGGCCCCGAGCGCTCGTAGGGCGTCGAGGTACTGGAGCATCAGGGTCTTCTCGTCGATTCCTTTCGCGGCTCCGAAGATCGTCGAGAGCGCTTGCGCGTACCCTTCCGCGTTCAGGATCGCGGCTTGTCTCGCGCCTTCCGACCGCAGGATCGCGGATTGCTTGTCCCCTTCCGCGATGGTGACCGTCGCGGTCTTCCTCCCGTCGGCTTCGATGACGACGGCTCGCCGGCTCCGCTCGGCGGACATCTGAAGGATCATTGCGTCCGTGACGTTCTTGGGAGGGAGGATTTCCCGGATCTCGACGTTCGTCACCTTGACGCCCCAACGGGTCGTGACCTCGTCGAGCTTCGTCCGGAGGACCGCGTTGATCTCCTCGCGCTTCGACAGCACCTCGTCGAGGATGATGTCGCCGATGACGGCCCGGAGCGTCGTCGTCGCAATTCCCATGGCGGCTCCCTCGAAATTGTTCACGCGGATGACGGAGTCCGCGGCGCTGGCCACCTTGAAGTACACGATGAAGTCGACGTCCACAGGGGCGTTGTCTTTCGTGATGCATGTCTGGTGCGGAATCGTCAGGAATCGTTCCCGCAGGTCGACTCGAACCGGCTTGTCAATCCCTGGAATCACGACGACAATCCCGGGCCCTTTCTCCGCCTGGGCCTTCCCGAGTCGGAAGTTCACGATCCGTTCATACTCCTTGACGACCTTCAGGCTGGCGAAGAGAAAGACGAGGACGACGATCACGAAGAAGAATGCGCCGACCGCCGCGCCGGCCAAGTCCGCGCCCTGAAACGCCGTCACTGAACCGATGTCGAATGGAACCAGGAGTCCCCCCATACCATTTCCCCGCCGCGGGGATGCCCGCTCCTTGACTTAAGGCCATTGTCGGATTGCCGCAGGGTCGTGCGGGACAGATTGAAACCTTTATCGTGCTTGGGCAGGTTCGGTGGTTCCGTGGCTCCGGAGGACCGGCTCCAAACCGTGTTGCAAGGTTCCGAGGAAGCGGTCACCCGCGAGGAGTTGAGAACGCTTCTCGACCAGCCGGGCGTCCCGCGGGCGTATGTCGGTCTCGAGCCGTCCGGTCTAATGCACATCGGCACGGCGTTCATCATCGGATCAAAGGTCGGGGACCTGGTCCGCGCGGGGTTCCACACGATCATCTACCTGGCGGATTGGCACGCGTACATCAACGACAAGCTCGGCGGCAACCTCGAGCACCTGCGGGTGTGCGCAGAGTACTTCAAGGACGGATTTCGAGCCGTCGGGGTGCCGGCCGAAGTGGAGTACCTCTATGCGAACGAGTTCGTCCGCCATCCCGAATATTGGCAGGACGTGATTCGGGCTTCGAAGGCATCGACGGTCGCCCGGATTCGACGGGCGCTGACGATCATGGGCCGGAAGGAGGAAGAGGCCGACCTCGACGCGTCCATGTTGATCTACCCGGCGATGCAGGTCGCCGATATCCATTGGATGGACCTGGACCTCGCCCTCGGTGGGATGGACCAACGGCACGCGCACATGCTGTACCGAGACCTGGCGCCGAAACTCGGTTGGAAGCAGGTCGTCGCGTTGCACACGCCGCTCCTATCGGCCCTCGACGGCAGCGGACGGATGGACCTCGTCGCGGGCAAGATGTCGAAATCGAGGCCGGATTCGAGCATCCTCTTGAACGACACCCCGGCCGACGTGGAACGGAAGATCGGCAAGGCCTTCTGCCCGGCCAAGGAGACGAAAGGGAATCCGGTGCTCGATGTGGCTCG
>VBMN01000175.1 GCA_005878385.1 Methanobacteriota archaeon | reverse complement strand
GTAATGGGGCGCGGCCTGTTTCGCGAGTTCCTCACGCACTTGCGGAGGGAGAGGAACGGGCCCGGGAATGAGAAGTAACCCCGGCTCCATGGAACCAGCCATCAATGGACCCGACGATACTTCAAGCTGTCCCGACACGAATTGACACGCGACGTCAGTCGCGGATCCCGTCCTCCGAGACGCTGAAGACGGCCTCCGCCTCGGGCAGGCTCGGCGAGTCGATCAGGCGTGCGATTCGTTTCCCGCCTTTCGACTTGCGCAGATAGACCCGGAAGGTCGCGCTATGCCCGACACTGTGCCCGCCGACCGGGCGCGTCGGGTCCCCGAAGAACGCGTCCGGCTTCGCATGGACCTGATTCGTCACGTACACGACGGCGTTGTGGATGTCCCCGAAACGCATCAGCTCGTGGATGTGCTTGTTCAGCAGCTGC
The DNA here is from genome assembly GCA_005878385.1 of Methanobacteriota archaeon. GTDB lineage: Archaea > Thermoplasmatota > Thermoplasmata > RBG-16-68-12 > RBG-16-68-12 > RBG-16-68-12. Next base: position 2,278 of record VBMN01000175.1, on the reverse strand, counting down.
TGCCGCTCCGCGAGGACGCCGCGACCGATGAATTCGGCCCGGAAATGGGCGGTCAGGGAGTCGATCACGATCAGGCGGATCGGGAAGTCCTGGGTCAGCTCCTGGGCCTTCTCGACGAGGAGCATCTGGTGATGGCTGTTGAACGCCCGCGCGACATGGATGCGCTTCAGGATCGCGTCCGCATCGAGGTCGAGTGCGTCGGCCATGTGGCGGATGCGCTCGGGTCGGAAGGTCTGCTCGGTGTCGATCCAGACCGTGTCCCCGTTCATCCCGCCGTCGTCCTCCGGGCGGGTCACGTTCACCGCGAGTTGATGCCCGATCTGGGACTTTCCGCTCCCGAACTCGCCGTACATCTCCGTGATCGCCTGGGTCTCGAGCCCGCCCCCGAGGAGCTCGTCCAAGGCCTTCGAACAGGTCGTGAGCTTCGCGACGGACTTCCGGCGTTCCAGGATCACATCGCCGGTCTCGAAGCCACCGATGTCGACGGCCTCGCGGGCCGCGATGATGATCTTCTGGGCCACGTTCGTGCCGATCTCGGCGGCGTCCGCCACCATGGTCGGGGAAGCCACCGCGAGCCCCATGAGGTCGGTGAACCCGGCCTCTTTGAGCTTTTCCGCGGTCGCCGGCCCTACGCCGGACAGCTCTTCAATCGACTTGATGGCCTTGACTGCTACCGCCACCTTGTCACCTTTCTTCTCATCCTTGGCCATACTTAAGGCGGTAACACAGGGGGGTGGGTGAAACTATCGCTTTTCTCATGGCGGCAAGGAGAAAATCGGAGGATCCTGGCTCGCTAGTGGAACCGAATCGCCATCTCAGGAGCCTCGAAGAACCGCGACAAGTCCTGGGCCTCCTCCGTGACCTTCTTCCGCGTCGCTCTGTCAAAGTTCGAAAACATCGTGACGTCGACGCCAAGCTTCTTCGGGCCGCGGTCATAGGACCAAGTCCCGGCGACACGACCGTCCACGAGGACGACCGGAGCGAGCCACCCCTGGTCCTTGTACACCCGCTTGTAGTGGGCTCGGTCGACCAAGTGGTCTCGGTTGCGGTGGCCGAGCAAAAACGGGTCGAAGCTCGGGAGGAGCCGCACGCCTCCGCCGTCCATCGCGGCCTTTTCCAAGTCCCGGAGGTCCTTCTTCAAGAGAAATCCAGGCCGGCCGCCACGGTCCACCTCGACAAGCTCGTCCCCGAGCCGGTCCAAGATGACTCGGAGGCGTCGAACGTACACGCCGGACCAAGCCCACAGATCCGAGACATCGGCGGGGCCGAAGGAACCGAGGTGGCGTCGGACCAACGCGTCTTCGGCCTCGGCTTCCGCCGGCATCGACTGTGGCTCACGAAGCCATTCGTCCACTTTCGTGAACGTAATCTCCGGTCCGTGGCTCGGACCGAAGCACACGAGCCCCCGCATCACGGCCGGCTTGACCAATTGCCACGACGTGTTCGACCCCGTCGTCTGGCGTCCCCAGCCTCCATCGAACCAATCCTTCGTCTTCGTCCCGAGCCGCTTCGCCAAGTGGTCGACGAGCTGGGCCCGCGTGAGTGGGCCTTCCTTGAGAGCGTCGAGGACCATCGCTGTGGTCTCTTCCTCCTTCAGACCCGCCCCCCGGATCCATCGCTGCTCTCGCGGCAGCCTCGTCGGCATGAGACCGGCGAGATACAGGAGGAGTTCGTCCGAAGCTAGAAGATGCAACGCTCCCCGCATCGACCAGGTCTTGACGATCGTGCGTTTCTGCACAAGGGCTCGCTCGACATCGTCGACGGTCAATTGTCGAAGACGGGCCCACAAGGCGATCCGCGCCATCGCGGTGACCTGGGCTTGGACTCCGCATACGTCCCGGACAACGCTCGGGAGTCGCGTTCTCGGAGCGCGGACGTCAAGATGATGCCGGTGCAAACGGAACGCCGAGATCTGAGCGTTGGTGATGGAAGGCCTGTCCGTTCGGTCGGTCACGTTCTTCGACCGCGAGAATTGAATCCGCGCTCCTAAGGATTTGGGACGTCCCCTGTGTCCGAGTCACCCGCGAGAGAGACTGAACGCGCCCGCGCACAACTCGGACGCAATACGAACCACTTTTCCTTCGTCCTCCCATGCCGGGCATGTTGCCGGGCCATCTTTCCTTCGATCGCGTTGCGACGATCTACGATGAGACGAGGAGCCTCCCTCCACGCGCGATGGCCCGGGTCCTGGCGGTCCTCGTGGATGAACTCCACCGCAAACGGGTCCTCGAGATTGGCGTCGGGACGGGGCGGTACGCGGTTCCTCTCCAGAAAAGTG
>VBMN01000174.1 GCA_005878385.1 Methanobacteriota archaeon | reverse complement strand
CGGTTTGAGTACTTGTACGACAGCCTCAGTTTCGACATCGACTTCATGAATACGGCCGAGACGACGATCCGGGACGATGCCGGCGACGGGTTCTATCAGGCTACCCAAAACATCCCAATCCGACTGTCGAAACCGCAAGCGGTGGTCCTGCAATTCTCAATCGACCCGGCCGCGGATCGAGGAGCAGAAGCGGTCCTGCCTGCCGTCGTCTACTTCCTCGTAGGTGGAACAGATTTCTTGGCCGCCCCTCCCTTCTATCGAAATCTCGCGATAGGTACGCCGCTCGACGAACACTCCTACGAATTCCAGCTGCGCATCCCTGAGGAAGTCGCCACTGAAGAAAACCTGACCATGTCCCCAGGCGGGCCGATGGCAACACTCGTTCTGATGCCGATGTGGCTTTCGGGTACCTCATCCACGATCTTGAGACACGCACTGGATGCCTCGAGTATTACTGTGGGCGCGGCGATTTCGCGGGTTCAGGAATCCGCCGAACTTGTCGTCGCCCGACTGGACACTGACATGGAGGAACTCCAAGCAGCCCTGCCATCCTCAATTGACGGCCTCGCGACTGGTTTCTATGCGTTCGGTGGAAACTCGGTGTATCTCTACCGAATGGGGGACCCCTTTGACTCTACAGCACCCGGTTCAGTCGACGCAGTCTACCTCGTCGGTGAATCACAAGAGCAGATTGCAACATTCCAGCAGGCTGTCGTTTGGAATCCAGAAGGAGCATGGGGCCGGAAGTCCGAGGACAGCTTCGGCTCCTTCCTCCGAATGTTCAAGATGATTCGTTCGGGGATTTCGGTGACGAACCAGATTATCTCGAACATGCTCGTGCCCGTGTTCGCCCTACCTTATGGAAGCATGGAGCGAACGCTCCGGGGAGCGTCCGTGGGAGCAACTCTCGTGGTGTTTGGAAGCCAAGCAATCCTCGCCTTTCGCGAGGGGGATGTCGTGAAGGGCAGTATCTACATACTGGCAGGAGCCACGGCAACTTTCGGTATTTTGAAGTCGGATGTTGCACTCACCGGCAAACTCCTTGAGGGTCGGATCTCGAAGGTCGGCATTAGGGTGAGGTTTGGAACAATCGCAACCATAGCAGTGACTGGAATCTTGGCGTCATTCGAGCTTTTTCAAGCCGAGCGGACAAACGACCCGATACAACGTCTCTCACACTACGAAAGCGCGGGAGCCCTAGTCGTGGATTCGATTGTGGCAGCTGTACCATTGTACGGGGCCGCAGCTATGCTTGGCTGGCAGCTCGGGCTAACTGTGACCGTTGGCCTGGAGGCTGTTCTGGGAGTGATGCCAGATCGGCTCGCCATCAAGATTGTCAGCACTCCTGGAAGCACGGCATCTTTCCTTTTCGAGTATGTTTTCGCGGCCGAAATTCCATCCGACATTGCCCAAGACGCCTTGGTTCAATTGTTGAATTTCTTGGCGGAAGCTGCAAGATATAGTAACTCCTTGGACCCGCCGATTCCAACATTGCTCTTGGTGCCATGAGATGAGTTCGGCAGCTGCCATCGACGAAGTCGTGCATGTCGGCGACCTCGCTGGTCTTGGGAGGGTATATTCTGAAGAAGGGGCCTTGATCACGAATCCCGGCGAAACGATTCTCAAGGTCGGTGAAGGCTGGGACATGGACGTGAGTTCGCCGTGGCGGAAGATTCTTCCGAACATCGTATTCGCTGGATTTGAAGGAAAGGCCTCGAGCAAGCTCTATGTGACCACTCAGCGGCTTGTGTTAGTCCGTGAGATTGATACCTGGAGAGAACTTAAGGAAGAAATGTCGCCTTTAGGCATTCCGACAGCAGCTGCAAAAGAGGTCCACCTAAGAGGTCTAAAAAGGGCAGGTATCAGGCAATTCTGTGAGATTAGGCCGCGAGACCTTCGAGTGGTCAAGATAAGAAGGGTCGATAGACGTTGGTCTTGGCTAGGCCTCCGCGTGGTTGGGAAGAACGGGCGACGATATGCTATCACAATCTACAAAACCGCGGGGTTCGACCCCGACACACTGTCCATTATTCAGTCGCAGTTCAAATCTTGATCTGGCGAAGTATCCGGACCGTCCTTTGCCTGGTGGGTCACTTGTTTGGCAGGCTAGACAACTCCTGAGGACTGCAACTTTGATTCGGTGTGCCGTCCGGGTTCGTTTGCCTCATCTGAGGTATCAGTTTAATAGGGGGAATTTCCTTGCAATCTGGCTTGTCGGCAGAGGCGCCAACACGATCTATTAGGGTCGTGTCCAGAGAACTTCTCGAAAGCGCCGGGATCGCGAAACTCAATCCGATGCAAGTCGAGGCCATCTCGATGATTAGGTCTGGTTCGGATGTTCTGGTTGTTGCACCAACCGGTTCAGGGAAGACGGAAGCCGCCCTGTTTCCTGTTCTCGAATCGATTCAAGACGCGAGACAGCTAGGCATCCAGGTGCTCTACGTCACACCCCTGCGTGCGCTGAACCGCGACATGGTCGACCGCATCCAGCGTCTCGTCGCATCCACGAAGCTCACCGTCGGAGTGAGGCATGGGGACACCCCTACATCCGATCGACGGAAGCAGGCCGCGACGCCACCCAACGTCCTCATCACAACACCCGAAACTCTCCAAGCGATTCTTTCCGGGAAAATCATGCAGCGTCATCTCAAGGCGGTCGAGTATGTCATCATCGATGAAGTTCACCAACTCGCCCATGACCGGCGTGGGATCCAGTTAACAATCGGCCTCCAGCGGTTGCGTCGAATTACGGACCACAATTTCCAGCGAATCGGACTCTCCGCGACCATTGGCCACCCCGAAGCGATCGCTTCCGTCTTCGGCAACGAGAAACCGCTCGAGGTCCTTCATTCCGATCTCGAGAAGCAATACGAGTACCACCTCGAGTGGCCTCGGCCGATCGACAAGGATTTCGAGGCCGCCCGTGACCTCTACATCACTCCGGAGGCCGCGGCTGGCCTCTCTGCAATCGAAGATTCCCTCGACCAGAGCCGATCGTCCCTCGTTTTCGTGAACGCACGGCCCCTCGCGGAACTGCTCGGCTCGCGTCTCGCAATGGTCCGGCAAGATGTGGCGGTCCATCACGGGTCCCTGCCCCGCGAAGAGCGCACGCGGGTCGAAGCGGGATTCAAGGCCGGGGAAATCCGGGGTCTCGTGTGCACATCGACATTGGAACTCGGGATCGACATCGGTACCGTCGACCAGGTCGTCCAGTACAATTCTCCCCGGCAAGTCACGTCCCTGATCCAGCGGGT
>VBMN01000173.1 GCA_005878385.1 Methanobacteriota archaeon | reverse complement strand
AAGTGGGGCTACTTGGCCCTCGGCGCGACGAAGGGCGGCGAGGACGCGGCCCTCACCCCATGGCAGCCCGTCCCGGAGTGGGGGAAAGAAATGTATGAGTCCCGCCTGAAGATGATTGGCGGCGTGACGGGAATCGGTTTCATCACGAACGATCTGAAGCGGACGATCGCGGACCTGAAGAAGAAAGGCGCGAAGACCGCGGTCGACGGCGAGTCGCAGACGTTCGGGCGCTTCACGGACCCGGATGGCAACGTCCTGTTCCTCGCGCAGCCGGCGAAGCCGAAGATCCGTCGGGCCGGGGTCTCCGCCCTCGGGTTCGTGACGGTCGCGTCACGCGACTCGAAGAAGACGGGCGAGTTCTTCCGCAAGGCACTCGGCATGCGCAAGCAGAGGGCGGAAAGCGACGAGGAAGGATTCGATTCCTACCAGCTCTCGCCGAAGGCGACCGCAATCACCCCCTTCACCCCGAGGAAGGACATCTACGACAACCCTGCGGACTACGACGCGGACATGGCTCACATCGGCGAGGAGACGGGCATCGGCTTCACGACGAGCGACATCTATCGGTTGCAAGAGCAGCTCCTCGCGAAGGGCGTCCGATTCAAGGAGAAGGCAGAGGCCCAGGATTGGGGCGGCATCCGGGCGCGGTTCTTCGACCCGGACGACAACGTGTACACGCTCGTCGAGTACAAAGGCTAGGACGATCGGAGCGAGAAGAGGTGGACCGCTCGGGTCCGCCTCCCGTCCGCCCTACGGCTCCTTGGGCGGCGCGGGCGGGAAGCTCATGTCGAGGGGATCCGAATCCCGCGGTGGCGGGGGCGGCTGGAGCTGTCGTTCGGACGACAGCCTGCCGGTTTGCTTCTCCTCCCGCTTCCGCCTCCCCCAGACCATCCATCCGAGGAGGATCACCGCGATCGTGAGGACCGCCACGATGCCCGCCAGGATCTCGATCAAGCCGAGAATCGGGTTCGATCGTACCGTCACCTGAAAGTCCGAGGTCGCCGAATTTCCGGCCGCATCCGTCACCGTCAATGTGGCGTGATAGACGCCCGCGTGGGCGTAGGCATGGTTCGCGGTCGCGGTGCTCGCGGACGATCCATCTCCGAAATCCCAGGAGTACGCGACGACACCGACGTTGTCCGTCGATGCGGATGCGTCGAAGAACAGGGATTGGGTTTCGTCCACGCTCCGGTCCCCGCCTCCAAGGGCGACGGGGGCCTTCGTGTCACGAACCGTGACGCTCATCGTCGACGTCGCGCTATTCCCGGAGTAGTCCCAGACGGTCAACGCGGCCGGAGCCAGGCCGCGAAGACATCGCCGGCCGAATCGATTGCGACGCTCGGTGTGAGTTGAATTGAAGCGAGGGATTCGTCGTTCACCTTCGTGTTCGCGGACCACGTGAGGCCGTCCGTCGAAGTGGAGGCATAGATGTCCCAGCTCGTTGAGCCCGACGTTCGCATGTCGGCCCATCCGATCACGATCTTGCCACCGTTCGCGGCGACTGAAGGGGAAATTTGCCAAGCTGGACCGACGTCATCGTTCACCTTCACATTCGCGGTAAACGAGACGCCCGCATTCGTCGACCGTGCGGAATAGATGTCCGCCGCCGTGGTACCGCTCCGGAAGTCCGTCCAAGCGACGTAGATCGTCCCGGCAGCATCCACGGCAATCGTGGGCTCCTGCTGCGCGGCATTGCTCGTATCGTCGCTCACGGGGTTGCTCGGGTAGATCCAACTGGCGCCGTGGTTCGTCGACCGAGCGGCATAGATGTCCATGCCCCTCCCGGCAATCCGCGCGTCTCTCCATACGACGTGGACGTCCCGGTTGGGGGCGACGGCGATCGCGGGCGCGCCTTGTTCCGCGGCCCCGGCATCATTGTTGACCCGGGAACTCGGGTTGAAACTCACCCCGCCGTCCGTGGAATTGGCGTAGTAGATGTCTGGGTTTCCCGCGGTCCGCGTGTCGGTCCAGACGGCGTGGATAAGCATCGGATCGACGGGGTCGATCGCAATGCGCACCTCGGTCTGGGCGTTCGTCGTGACGAGGTTCACGAGGACGTTGGGTGAGAAGCTTTGACCTCCGTTCGTCGACTTGGAGAACCAGATGTCCTGGTTCCCGGTTCGGCTGTCGACCCAGGCGATCGAGATGTTGTTCCCGCGATCCAACGCGAGAGAGGGATTGGTTTGCGCGTTCGCGGTCGCATCGTTGTTCACGCGAATCGGGACCTTCCAGGTCCGTCCGTCCACCGACTTGGAGAAGAAGATGTCCGTGCCGGTCGTCGGGCCTGCCCAACCGGCGAAGGCGATGTATGCGACGCCGTCCGAACCGATCGCGAGGGAAGGGTTTCCGGCCGTGTACGCGGGAGGTTGATCGACGATCGCGCTCGGTCCGAAGTGCGGCGCCGCCGGCGATGCGGTGGCCACGGGGGCGAGGACCCCGAGGAGTGCGGCCGCGAGGAGCGCGATCACGGCGACGATGGGGATCATTCGACGGACAGAACGAACGCGAGCCTTGGCCAGACGGATCATTTGGAGGCACTCCCGAGGCATCACGGTTCCCGCACGGCTATTTAATCGAGATGAGACGATTTTCGAATTCGAAAACGACGGTTTCGACGTGAGCAGCCGCGTGGCGGTGCTCCCATTCAGCGCCCGGTTTCCGATATCTTCATTCCACCACGGCACTTTGGGCCGTTTCGAGGCGGGACTCTGGGGGAGCATCTTCGATCCGCGCAAGGCAGGCTGTCGTTGGCTCCGACGACCTCCGACGGGCCAGCGTCCATGACCTTGGCGGAACGGTTCATCGCCGCCTTCCGCCTGCCGTACGGCCTGGGTTGCATCTTTGTCGGTTTCGTGTTGTTCGGGATCCTCAATACCGTCTTGTCCCGATATGTGGAGGCC
>VBMN01000164.1 GCA_005878385.1 Methanobacteriota archaeon | reverse complement strand
CGCCTCTACGGAATTGAACCGACCCCGAAAGAGATAAGTGGAGCCGGTCCATCGGAGGGATGAGATGGCGAAGGAGCACCACTGCCCGAACGACGGAGCCCAGCCGTGCAACGCGTCGGGCAGCATCATCCACGTCTGCCCGCTCTGCTACGCTCGGTGGGAGGAAGTGATCCCGGAGGACAAGCCCGCTCCCCCACCGGCCCCGAAACCGGCGGCCCCGCCGGCCGCTACGTGACCATGTCCCCTCCGTCCTCCGCCGCGGCCCCGCGCGAAGAGGCGGGGATCGGAGCGACCCTCGCCGAGGTCCGGCGGGAGATCGCCTGTCGCGTCTGCCAGGGAGACATCAAGCGTTGTCGGCTCGCGATATGCCCGTACCTGGACCGTGTACGAGCCTGGTTCACGGAGCGACGGGACCTGCAGACTAAGAACTTGTTCGGCGCCTCACCGCCGAGCGCCTTCGTCGGCTCCTGGGGATACCCGAAGGTGCTGGTCGGACCGCTCGTCCCTCCGGTGCGGGATGAAGACACCTCGATCCTCGACGCCTCGGAGTCCTGGTTGTCCTACGACCTGCCGGAGATCCTGCGGTTCCGGCTTTCGCTCGTCCGCGGGAAGGCCCCGCGTCGGGTCGCAGAGGCGCGCATGCCGGACCGAATCCTCTCGACCGTGCAGGAAGCCGCGATGGCCTCCAAGCCGATCGACACGGAGATGTGGTTCTCGAAGAAGCCCACGCTCGTGAGTCCGTTCTCCGCCCGCGCGCCGCCGAGCGGACCGAGCGCGGACCTCACGAAGGTCGACCTCGCCTCGAGCCCTTCCGTGCCGCGGAGGGTAGACGACCTCGTCTCGGACACGGACCTGCGGGCCGGAGAGGCCGTCACGGACCTGTTCGACCACGGCATCTCCCAGAGCCAGATCACGCGGGTCTTCTCCGTCGGACTCCTGGGGATGAAAGACCGACGCCGCCTCGTCCCGACCGAGTGGTCGATCACGGCGGTCGACGACATCCTCGCGAAAGGCCTCGTGGACGAGGTCCGCGGCCTCCCGTGGATCTCCGAGTTGGAGGTCATGAGTGCGAGCGGCCTAGCGAACAACGTCCTGATCTTGCTATTCCCGCAGGCCTTCATGTTCGAAGGCCTCGAAGCGTGGAACCTGCAGTCGAGTCCGACGCCGGCCCACGACCACGAGTTCGCGGGAGGCCGGACGACCTACCCGGACCAGATCGCCGGCGCCTATCATGCGACCCGCCTCCCCGTCCTCGAACACCTCGCCGTCCGTCGACGGCAGGCCGGCGCCATCGTCTTCATGGAAGTCTACGACGACTGGGTGCCGCTCGGGGTCTGGCGGTACCGGGAGTTGGCGCGGGCGGCCCTGGCCAAGAAGCCCTCGCGATTCGCGGACTTCGAATCGGCCGAGTCCGAAATCGGCCGCCGCCTTCGACTCCCGCTCGCGAACTGGTGGCGAGCGAGCGTCCTCCGGGCCTACCTGCGGAGCCAGCGCCGAATCACGTCGTACGCATGAGACGTCCGATTCGGTATTCATTCGCGGATTCATTTCATACCTCTAAGTAGAGGTATGACCTGATCAACTACCCGAACCGCGACCCACACCGTCTGGCGCAGACATGGCAATCTTCTTGTGGCCTTTCCTCGTCTCCGCCGCGGTGGATTCCACACAGAAAGAACTCGTCGAACTGAAGGCCCGTTACGAGGACCTCGGCAAGGCGCGGGGCCTCCTCCTGGGCGCCGATCATGTGACCACGGTCCGCCAGGTCGACACGTACTTCAGCCTGGGTGAACGGCGTCTCAAACTGCGGTCCGTCGCGGGTGCGAAGGAGGGTCAGCTCGTCTACTACGAACGGCCCGACGTCGGCGGCGTAAAGGAGAGCCGGGTTCTCCTAGCCTCGGTGCCGGACGCGCAGGCGGTCCGCGAGATCCTGTCCCAGATCCTCCCCGTGAAAGCCGAGGTCCGCAAGACCCGCGAGATCTACCGCTTCCAGGGGGTCCAAGTGCACCTCGACACTGTCCGAGGACTCGGCAAGTTCATCGAGTTCGAGAAGGTCCTCCCGGGGGAATCGGACCGCGACGCGGCGCGGAAGCAGTTGGAGTCCTTGAGGGCTTATTTCCAGATCGCGGACGAGGACCTCATGGCCTCCTCATACAGCGACCTCGTCGAGTCGGGATGAGGGCCTATTCGATCTCGAACGCCCGCACCTTCTCGTTCCGTCGAAGTGCTTCGAGCAGGTCCTCCACGTCTCCGGGCTTGACCCGCACCTGGGCCGTCACGCTCACGAGGTGCGCCTCCTTGTCGATCCGGACCTTTTCGAACTCCGCCCGACCCCGAGGCAGGAGGGCATCGAGCTCGTCCGCGCGGATCGGGTTCGCGACCGTCAAGCGGACGACCTTCGCATGGGAACCGAAGCCTTTGCTCTCCAGGTATCGGTCCGTAATCACAACGGCCCACACGATCCCATAGTTCACGAAGGTGAGGTAGTACAGGCCCGCGCCGGCGGCCACGCCGAGGGCGGCCATCGCCCAGACGAGGGCTGCTGTCGTGAAACCGAAGACGCGGTCATTCGAACGGATCAGGGCACCGGCACCGAGGAAGCCAATTCCGGTGATCACGCCTCCCAGGAGCGGGAGCGGATTCTGGTCATCCAGGTCGACGGCGAGAATCGCCAGGGCGCAGGCGCCGGTCGAGACGAAGATGAACGTCCCGAACCCGACGGGCTTCCGTCGGAGCTGCCTCTCCAGGCCGATTCCGAACGTCAAGAGGAAGACGATGAGCAGGCGAACGA
>VBMN01000163.1 GCA_005878385.1 Methanobacteriota archaeon | reverse complement strand
GACTGTCGGAGCCCCGAGGCCATCGCGGCGTTGAATCGCGCGCTCGCCTCCGGATGCTTGGACAGGTACTCGAAATGGCCCATGCCGTATAGGTGATCGAAGGAGGTCTCGCCGCTCCGCACTGTATGGAGGAGCTCGCCGGTGGGAAGGTACTGGTCCTCTCCGAGGAAGATCACCATGGGCCGCATCGAATTGGGTGCGTCGCTCAGGAGCGGCTCGCTCTTCGGCGTCAGGCCGAATCGATTCGACGTGTCTTGTGTGAAGAAGCCGAGGCCGGCGAGGTATCGCAGGAGGCGGAAGAGGGACCGCGGATGGGCCTTCGTCCGCCGGGCGAGCTCTTCGCTCGTCTTTGGTCCATCGCGGAGCAGGTCGGCGATGTCCAGCTTCGCGACCACGTAGAGGGCTTGGGTCGTCCGGAAGGCGTTGGCCGCCTGCCAGAGAACGTCTCGGTCGGATTCGCGATGAGCGGATTGCAATGAGGCCCCTTCCATTCGGACGCCGATTCTGGCTTCGGGCACGGGAGAGACGTATATGAGCGTTGTTGGGTCTCGTCTCCGGCCTGACGAATCTCTAGATCCCCGGGTCGTACTCGACGATCATCTGACGTCCACGGGTCAAGAACTCTTCGGGAAAGGGACAGGACTTGCGCGTCTTCAGATTCATGTGGACAGCGGTCAGCACGGTGACCGCGGAGATCTCATCGGTCTCCTCGTTCCTCATCTCGTGAAAGAACCGAATGACCTTCTCTCGCATTTCGAGGATCCCGGATCGGACCGCAACGATATCCCCGGCGCGCAGCTCCCGTTTGTACGAGGTATTCTGCTGGACCCCCGCCATCCCGCGATCGTGTTGGCGCAGGAACGAGGGTGTAAGGCCCAACGACGCGAACACATGCCAGGTGGCCTCGTCGAACTTGCCGACGTACCACATCACGTTCATGTGTCCCATGTGGTCGCATTGCCACGGATAGACGGTGCCCCGATAGGTGATCGGTAAT
>VBMN01000158.1 GCA_005878385.1 Methanobacteriota archaeon | reverse complement strand
ACTCGAGCCGATTCCCGTCCTTCAGGTTCTGCGCCGGCGTTCCTTGGAGCATGTTCAGTGTCTTCTCGGTCACATACGGATGAAGGAGGATTTCGTGCGGCTTCACGGCGACCAGCTCCGTAGGACCTCGAGGGCGCCCTCGCTGAACATCGTCAACCGGCCCGGATCGCCACCCGGCGCGAGTACTTCCGCATTCAGCCCCGCGGGGCTCACGACCTCGATGCCGGGGAGATTTCCAAAGAGTCGACGGACCTTGGCCGGATCCTTCACGACCACGAGCAGACTCCGCGGCTGGCGATACCGACGGCTGCGCATCTTCCCGCGACCCGCGCGAACGTGACGGCCCTCTTTCGCCTGTTCCACATCCGTGTACACGCCCAGACGATCCAGGATCTTGACGCCTTCCCGAGTCGCTCCTCCGTCCGGCTCGAGGGTCTCGATTCCGTCTTCGATCACCACGGGAAGACTCAATTCTTCCTTGAATTCGTGTCCACGCGCCGCGACCATTGCGACCTCTTTGACTGCGGCCAAGGCGGCGTTGCGCGCGAGGCGTCGCTCATTCGCGTTGATCTTCTTCGCCCAGACTTTCTCGACGCGAGGAGGATGCGCTCGACGGCCCCCCACAGTGCCGGGCGCCTGGGCCCCGGTCATCGACCCGCGGATGCGCGGGACACGCGACACGCCCTGGCCTTTCCCCGACCACCGAACGGAATGCTTCGCGCCCGACCGGCGGCCTGGACCGTATGGTTGACGTCGGTTCGCCTGGGACGCGGTGACCGCCCTCCGGATCAGGTCGGACCGGATGTCGCCTCGGAAGACGGTGGGCAGATCGACGGACTTGACCACGTCGCCATCGAGGGAGTAGACGTGCACGCGTCCGCCCTCCAGGTTGCGGGCCTCGGCCTTCGTTTCTTTCGCCTTCGCCGCCTTCGTGGCCTTCGGGGCTTCCTCCGCCTCAGCGGCCTTCTTGCGGCGAATGCGTCCTCGGGCCCGCGGTTCGGCCGGTGCACCCGATGCGGCTTTCTTCTTCTTCGGTTCCGGCACGGACATCACACTCCCTGTTTCGATTCGCGCGAGATGTAAGTGAGCTCGGGAGATTTCTCGAGTTTCACATATCCGACGCGGGCCGCGTCCCGAAGCCGGATGAGCCGCTTGGCGGGACCGGGAATTGAACCATGCAGGAGGACGTACGGGTTCCGCACCATGCCGTACGAAAGGAAACCACCGTTCGGCGTGATCTCGTCCCCCTTTTCGCCGATCTTCAGGATGCGCTTGTTGTATTCGGTCCGCTGATGATACCCGAATTGCCCCCCTTGCGGGACGGTCGGTCGGACATACCCGGGCTTAAAGTTCCCGAGGGTCCCGATGTTTCGTCGGTGCTTCGAGTTCTTGTGACTCAATAGCCGCGTTCCCCAGCGGGTGTGGTGGCCTTTCCAACCTTTGCCTTTCGTGATCGCAGCGACGTCGACCATGGATCCCTCACGGCAGAATTCCGTGACCGGGATGTCGGTGCCGACGAGCTGCTTCGCATACTTGATCCGGTCCTCGATCGAACCGCCGCCCACGCGGTTCTCCATGAGGTCCGGCTTCTTCTTGGGCACTCCCGTGAGGAGACCGGGCTGCGTGTAGGTGATGAGACGGACGTCGTCCACTTGCGCGGGATCGACCTTTTTCCATGCCTCATCGACGTCGTAATCCTTCGGAATCGGGAAGACGCGGCGGAGCTCCTTGTCGAGCTTGGGACCCCAGACCTCCGCGACGGTCTTCAAGCCTTCCGGGGTGCGGCGGTACAGGCGCACCGCCGCCACATGCATCGGCGGGACTTCGAGGACCGTGACGGGAATCTGCACCTCTTGGCCCGACGTCGTGGACGTCGGGCGATAGTCCACGACCATGGCATGGGTCATGCCCGCCTTGTACCCGGCGAATCCCTGGACCTTCGGATTCCCGCCGTCGGAATCGGGCCAACTCGCGAAGTGGGGAATCGGGCTTTCGCTGCGCTTGCGGGGCGAAAAGCCCATCGAGCCGTGTCGCGGTCGGTGTTCCTTTGGCACTGGCCACTCCTCCGTGGAAGGTGGTCTCTCGTCGCTTGAAACGAGACGGGGCGAATGCCACGCCGCCGTGACGCTGCCTGCGGGCGCAGAAGGTCCGGGCCCGCATTTCCGGGTTCCTCAACGGGATTGCCCGGGGGCGTCTGGTCGGCGCGTTGGGCCGTCCTTATGGAGGGGGGCTATTTAGCTTTTTGGCGCGACGGCCCGCATCTCTCCTGGAGAGAGATCCGATTCCCGCGACACAACAACCGGATCAACGCAACAACGTCTTTGGTTTCGCCTTCGGAAGTTCAATCGAGTCGATCACAATCGGCTGTCGTATCTCTTCCTCTTCTTTCGAATCGACGTCGAGCTCCGACTCTTCCGCGACGGCTCGCCAAAACGCCCGCACGCGCGCATCCGAATATTCGTCACACATCGGGGCACCTTGGTTCCGGTAAGTCACGGACCCTACAAGTTGGTTT
>VBMN01000157.1 GCA_005878385.1 Methanobacteriota archaeon | reverse complement strand
GTCTAAGTCGATGTCCTCGGCGAACATGAAGTACGAGTCGTCGAATCCACCGACCTCACGGAACACCGCAGCCCGGATGGCGAGGGCGAATCCAGGAACATAGAAGACATCCGCATAACCGTGCGAGGCGGGAGTCCGTGGAATCCCATCGTTGATCGCGGACCCGAACAGGTCGCAGACGACGCGGACCTCAACGTCGCGGTGGAAGAAGTCGATCATCTTGCAGCCGACGATTGCGATCCGCGGATCGGCGTCGAACGGAGAGAGGAGCCCTTCGAGCCAATTGGGGGACACTTCGGTATCGTCGTTCAGGAAGACGAGCACATCGCCCGAAGCCTCTCCGGCCGCGAGGTTGTTTCCTCCCGCGAAGCCCAGATTCGTGTTGGATTCAATGACCCGGACTCGCGGAAAATTCCGACGGACGAAGTCGGCGCTCCCATCTTGGGAGGCGTTGTCGATGAGGATCGTTTCGTGTGCCTCGACCGACTGTTTCTGGAGGGACCGAAAACACGCGTCCAGATGGTGACGGCCATTGTAGGTGATGACGATCACCGAGGCCTTGATCATGGCATCACGCCGGGAACGTCGCCGCCCGCTTTGAGCGTCTCGTTTCGCTCCTTGCCGCTACGGGAAGGTGACGATGTGGGCTTGCCACGCTTCGTGTCAGTGGAGCACCACTACCACTTCAGGTCGCTGAAACGGGTGACTTTCCCGAGAAAGCGTGCCACCGCGATGGACTTCGGGTACACGAATGACGACAGGTCACGTGGGACAGATGGTTCTCCCGGGCTGCGATACCTACGCAGCGTCGCTGGAGAGCGCCAAAGGTTCCAGACGAGCGCTCTGAGGACCGCAGCGGCGCGATCGGGGTGGCCGCCGACGAAGAAGTACGCTGCCGAGGCAAGTTCGAGCAAATACCGCGCTCCCAAGACGAGTCCCAATTCCGATCGAGGGCTGTTTTTCAGGAGGACGATGATGCTGTTGCGATGCAGCAGATACGCCCTGCGAACCGCCATCGAATCCCAGGTCGCGCTTCCGACGTGGAAGATCCTCGATTCCGGGACGAAGACGATCTTCTTTCCCCGGGCGCGCAAGCGCCAACAGAGGTCGAGCTCCTCATGGAACGCGAAGAGGGTTTCATCGAATCCCCCCACGGCCCGGACGTCCGCCGTCCGCGCAGCGAACGCGGCTCCGCCCGCCCAGAAAATTTCCCGCGTGGAATCATATTGGCCCACGTCCCGTTCGATTTCGTCGAAAATCCGCCCGCGGCAGAACGGGTAGCCGTATCGGTCGATCAGCCCGCCCGCCGCGCCGGCATAGTCGAAATAACCGGCGTTCTTGGCCGAGAGGAGTTTCGGTTGGCAAATCGCAACGTCCTCGTCGCGCGCCAACGCATCGAGCAGGGGCGTCTGCCAATTCGGCGTCACGAAAACGTCGTTGTTCAGGAAGGCGACACAGGCCGTGTCGACCGCCGCCAGCCCACGGTTGCACGCCGCCGCGAAACCGGAATTGCGCGAGAGGGTGACAAATCTAACATTGGGGAAGTCGTCCCGGATCTCTTTCTCGTAGCATCCATCCTCCACGACGATGGTTGCCACGCGGCTTGGCGATAGTTCTCTCAGACACCGCCTGAGGAGGTCGTAACTGCCGAAATGCGGAATCACGACCGTCAGGTCGTCGTTGCCGTACGTGGACGTGCTCGGGCTCGTGACGTCACCTCGGTGTGGTTTGGTGGCCGGTGAGACGACGGCCTAGCGTTTGGCCCCGCGTTTCCCGCTCCGATCAACGGTTTGCGGCCCACTGCGGAGGAGCCCGAGTTTCAAATAACTAGCGAGAATCCGGCGAATGCCGACGTCCGTCGTCAGTCCGATCATCCCCAACGAATCTCAGGCTGGGATCGAGCTCCGCCCTTAACGCCCCTTCCGCGACCGGTCTCGATTGGACCCGAATGAGCGGCCCTCCCTCCATCGGGATCGGTTCGGGAACCTCCATGCCTGGCATCGGGGGCTTGGCCCGTCCCTGCTTCGCGAGTTCGGCCCAGATCCAAGCATAGGTCTCGCGGAGCCCGTCCGCGAGGGAGACTCGGGGCTCCCAGTTCAGGAGGGCGCGGAAAGCCGTCGTGTCGCAGTTCCGGCCCCGCACGCCCTGGGGACGTTCCAGATTGTGGACCTTCTCGAGTCGCTTTCCGGCGATCGAACAGACGAGGTCCACGAGTCCGTCCGCCGTGATGACCATATCCGTCCCCAAGTTGATCGGCTCCGTGTGACCGGATTCCATGATCCGCCGAATGCCGTCCACGCGGTCGTCGATGAAACAGAAGGTGCGCGTCTGGTGGCCGCTCCCCCAGACCTCGATCGTCGTCCCGTCCTCGGCCTCGGCCACCTTCCGACAGATGGCAGCGGGGGCCTTCTCGCGTCCGCCCTCGAACGTGCCGAGGGGTCCGTACACGTTGTGGAAGCGGACGATCCGGACGTCCAAGCCTTCGTCTTCATGGTAGTACGTCGTGAGTTGTTCGGCGAACAGCTTCTCCCAGCCGTACCCTTTTTCAGGGTTGGCGGGAATCGCGTCTTCCTCCCGCAACGGGCGCACGTCCTCTCGGTCCTGCAGGAAGCTCGGGTAGACGCAGGCCGAAGACGTGTACAGGTATCGCTCGATCCGTTCGATCCGGGACGCTTCGAGCATGTTCGCGTTGATCAGGGCGTTGTTCCGGGCGAGGCGCGCGTGAAACTTCGCGATGTACCCGATCCCGCCCATGTCCGCCGCGAGTTGGTACACGTCCTGGACGTCCCGTACGGCCGCGGTGGAAGCGTCG
>VBMN01000156.1 GCA_005878385.1 Methanobacteriota archaeon | reverse complement strand
CTGTTCGGCCGCATTATCGAAGTAGCCGGCCAATGCCACGTAGTTGTTCTGCGGTGACACGTCCACCGAAAGACCGGTGTAGGTCGTGCCCCAGACTACCGTGGGCCGCCAGGTCCCTGCCGCGCGGTTCTTGTAGTACACCGACCCCGGCGCGGGATGATATTGCAGGTCGAAGTTCTCCAAGGTGTGGCTGCCCGTATCCGCGGTGAACGAGTTCGCGCCGACGACCGTAAACGCGCTTCCGTCCCAAGTAATCGCACCTAGGTCGTTATTGAGATCCAAGACCGCGCCTATGATTTTCGGCCTTCCAGGCTGTGGGAACGGGTTCGTGCGCAGGGTGACCCAGTCATGGACGGTCGTGCCCATCGCAACGTTCGTGATCGTCCCCCATGTGTTCGGCGCGGTGAACGTGCGGTACGTGATCTGTCCTGTGGTCGTCCCCCAAACGAGGAGGCCTCTGCTTCCGGTGCTCTCCCAGGCGAAGTCCTCGACCCGGGTGGTCCAACTGTCGCTCGTAGCGTCGTGGGTCAGGAAGTTCGACCACCCGCTTCCGCTCCAATAGCAGGTGCTGACGGGGCTCGAGGTCTGGCCAATGAGGAGGATCATCTCGTCCGTCGTGGGGACGGGATTCGGTTTCAAGGACAACCAATAGTCGCTCTTCCCCGACGTACCGCATGGGTATGTAGAAGACGAGCCCCAGGTCGTCGTGAACTCTCGGTAGACGATGGTCTCTCCTAACGGGCCTGCGGCGGCCACGGCGAGGAGGTGGCCGGAATTCGTCTCCCACGCGATGGCAATTCTGTCACCTAAGGAGGACGCGAAGCCGGTCGCCGTAACCTCGGCGAACGATCCAAAGGCGGTCCCGCTCCAGATCCAGGCGGTGACGACGCCGTTCGTGGTCTCGGCCATCAACCCGACTTGGTCACTTCGGGCCTTCGGTGCCAACTCCATCATCGAATACTGAAGGTCCGTGGCGTTGTTTGTGTTATCCAAGTATTGCTCCGGCCCCCACGACCCTGTGTACTCACGGTAGGCGATGTCGCGGGTCGTGTCTGTGGACAGGAGCCCGTATACGAGCAGCGCCCTCCCGCTGAGTGCTTCATAGGCGATATCGAAGCGATAGTCGACCTGGCTTGGAGGGGTCGACCAAACTTGCCCCAGGTTGTTCGTCACGGTGCACGTCGGAGTGCACACGTACGCATCGAGCCAGCCGTCATCGCTCACCGTCACAACGATCCGTTCGTCGCTGGCGATCGGGGAGTACGCCATCCGCACATTACGAAGGGGACTGCCGGCCGTCGATTCCTCGGTTTCCGGCGCGCTCCACGAGGTGCCGTCCCATGTCCGACTCTTCGGGCTGTTGACCGTGTTCGTCCCGGTGTTCGATTGATACGAAATCCAGGCTTCCTCGCCGAAGGTCTTTGATTGGCTCCAGGCGATGTGCGGATTGTTGCTAGAATCCGTGGAAACGGTCGGCATGTATCCGGGGTTGGCGTCATCCACATTCGTGACCGCCTGCCAGTTCGCGGCGTTCGCTAGCTGGGTCTCGCTCGGATAGGCGACCGTGGTCTTCGTGTATCGAACGAGATTGAGCGTGCTCTGGTCACCAGATCCGGGCGAGGAGACCCACACCATGTGGAGGAACCCCGCCGAGTCGATTGCGATCGATGGCTCGGCTGAATCGCGCGCCAAAACGAGAGCGCTGTCTCCGGATCGCCCGGACGCGAGGACAACCTGTCCGCTCCAAGTGGATCCGCTCGTGTCACGGCTTCGCATGAGGACGACGCGGTCCCAGACGCTATTCGAAGAGATGGTGACGTAGTCCAGATACACGTCAGACTGAGTAACGTCGCCGATTTCCGTCGCCCCGATGAATCGAACGGCGGGGGCGCCCGAGTTGAACTCCGCGGTCGTCAAGGTGTATGCCTGCGCCGCGTTGTCATCCGCGGTCTTCGTAATCGTGATGCGCGTCGTCCAGGTCGAAGGGGGGGTGAGTACCTGCACGAGGAAATCCTCGCCGACGGTGTGGTAGGCTTCGACCTTCAGGGCGTAAGAGGGACTACCGGAGGCAACACCGGACCAATCGTATCGCACTTCCATCTGGTAGTTCGTGAGTTGCTTCAATTCGGCAGCGATCCCGAGCCAAGCGGAACTCGTGGACCAAGATGCGGAGGCCGTCGTCTCGAATGCGTCCGAGCGCCACTGAGACTCCACACCCGTGCCGGGGTTGTTGTGATTGCCATCATCGGCCTCCGCCCAGTTTGCACGGGGGTTCGTGCCCTCCTGCGCCGCGTGGAACCATCCGGATACCGGTCGGTTCGCCGAGTTTCCCGGCGACGCGAGGGTGATGGAACCGGACCCTGCGGTGCCCGAACCCGTCGGGGACTGAACGAAGGCGGCGGCGACGCCCCCCGATAAATCAACGTTTGTCACATGGAAGAAAGTCGCCTCGCATCCGCTCTGACTCTGTCCCGCAAAATCGACGGTCGTAGCCCCCGTGGCCGAGCCCGCCGAGTTTGCGGCGAATAGCGTAAGCCGGTTGACGCCAACGTTGATAGTCTTAATCGCGGCCCAGGCGACGCTGTTGCCGCTCACCGTGGGTTGGTTGGGTGTGCCGGAGCCGACTTCATCCCCCACGAAGAGCACAAGCAACCCTGAGGCCGGAGGCGTCCATGACCCCGTAGCAAAGGAGTTCGTGTTGGCGGTACTCCAGAAATCTGGAGTCGCAGACGACCCGTCATTAACGAAAGCGATCGGTGGATTGGCTTCCGTGTAATCGACGTACACATTGTTCGAAGACAGGATATCCGTCGGGAACGTCCCTGAGGAACGACTCCCCGTGGTAATTGTCTCCGTTGCT
>VBMN01000078.1 GCA_005878385.1 Methanobacteriota archaeon | reverse complement strand
CTGTGCGGCCGATTTGGTCACGATTAAGGACGTCTTAGGGTCGGCCTATCCGCACCAGTCCCTCAGCGGCAGCCGGTATCAGCACAACGCGACCTCGGGTGGGATCCCGCTCGAGCGGTCCCTCTCGCCCCCTTGTACGATCACGAACATCACCGGCGCGGTCCTCTCTCCGTTCGTCCAAATCAACGGAGTCTCCTTGTACGGTTACGGCGTCAAGACCACGGATTGCTCGGGATGGTATTCCAAGCAGAACGGGGGACACCGCTATCCAGGCAACCAGACCTTCTGCACGGACGCGGGACAGATCATCACGCTCGGGACGACGAGCGGGTACATGAAAATCGAGATCGATCGCGATTGGTTGGGCCGAGGCTACTGCGGACCGAACGTGCCCTCGTGCAACAATGAGACGCTCGGCCAGGAACAGTCGAACGGCAGCATTTCCCTCGACATGCAGGGGTTCGTCTTCTGGGAGGGGCCGTATCACTGGGAACTCCATCCTCTGACCGCATGGAAACTTTCGAACTCCCCGCCTCCGCCACCCCCGAATTCGCCCCCTTCCGTGGATTTCTCTTGGAGCCCAACCTCAGGCAATACAAGCACGGTGTTCTCCTTCACGGCTCAGGTGAGTGACGACCACGATTCTCCCGACTCGGTTCCCGTCCGTTGGGACTGGACGGGGGACGGGACGTGGGACACGGGATGGTCCACGACAAAAACCGCGAGCCACACGTATAGCTCCGCGGGGAACAAGACTGTCGTCGTGCAAGCGATCGACTCGGGTGGCCTCACTTCGAACCGTTCCCACCAGGTCCAGGTCACGGCACCCCCTCCCCCTCCGCCGCCGAATAACCCGCCGTCGGTGGACTTCAGTTGGAGCCCGACTTCGGGCGACACGGGCACTGTCTTCACGTTCACCGCTACGGCAAGCGATGACCACGACCCGCCGAACACGATCCAAGTCCGGTGGGACTGGACCGGGGACGGGACGTGGGACACGTCATGGTCCACAACAAAAACCGCGACCCATACTTTTAGCTCCGCGGGGAATAAGACTGTCTTCGTGCAGGCCGTCGACTCGGGCGGGCTTACCGCGAGCGCATCCCACATTGTCCAAGTGACCTCACCTCCGCCCCCGCCGAACGCGCCCCCGTCCGTGGACTTCACGTGGACTCCGAGCTCCGGTGATACAAGCACCGTTTTCACGTTCACCGCTACGGCAAGCGATGACCATGATCCGCCGAATGCAATCCAGGTCCGCTGGGACTGGACCGGGGACGGGACGTGGGACACGTCATGGTCCACAACAAAAACCGCGAGCCACACGTTCAGTTCGCCCGGGAATTACACGGTCGTCGTGCAGGCGAAAGACTCCGGTGGCCTGACCGCGAGCGCCTCACATGTGATCCCGGTCAGCTCACCTCCGCCCCCGCCGAACGCGCCGCCGTCCGTGGACTTCACGTGGACACCCACCTCGGGAGACACGAACACCGTTTTCACATTCACGGCTCAAGTAACCGATGACCACGATCCGCCGAACACGATCCAAGTCCGGTGGGACTGGACCGGGGACGGGACGTGGGACACCACGTGGTCGACGACGAAGACCGTGAGCCACACATTCAGTTCGGCCGGGACTTACACGGTCGTCGTGCAGGCGAAAGACTCCGGTGGCCTGACCGCGAGTGCATCCCACATGGTCTCGGTCACTTCACCTCCACCCCCGCCGAACGGCCCCCCAACGGTGGATTTCACCTGGACGCCGACTTCCGGTGATACAAGCACCGTCTTCACGTTCACCGCTACGGCAAGCGATGACCACGATCCGCCGAACACGATCCAAGTCCGGTGGGACTGGACCGGGGACGGGACGTGGGACACCACGTGGTCGACGACGAAGACCGTGAGCCACACATTCAGTTCGGCCGGGACTTACACGGTCGTCGTGCAGGCGATCGACTCGGGTGGGCTCACTGCAATTCAGTCCCACACGATTATCGTCACGGCCCCGCCCCCACCGGGAGACTTCAGCATCAGTGCCTCACCAGCCTCGCTCACCATCGTCTGCGGGTCGTCCGGTTCCTCCGGAATCACCCTAACGAGCCTCAATGGGCTCTCCGGGACGGCGAGCCTCAGCGCTTCGATCTCTTCGTCCGGCCTCGTTTTGGTCTGGCCGACGGTCTCCCTCAGCCCAAGTAGTGTAACGCTGCCCTCCGGCGGAACCGCTACGTCCACCCTGACCGTTTCGACCTCCGTCTTGACGACGCCGGGCACCTACACGGTTACCGTGACGGCGACGATTGGCTCCATCACGCATTCCGCGGATGTGACCGTCGTCGTCACGCTGATGTAGGACAGACAACCAGGCTGTAATCCTCCTCTGGAGCGCCGCCATCCTGCTCGTGTCGTTCTGATGCTTGCGGGCCTATTCGAGGCCATGTCGGCTCCCGGGGGATGCGTCTCAGTCCCATTGACCGGTTTCGTTGCGCGAGGGACGCCCGCAGGATCCGGCACATCCCGGCGAGAGTGCGGACTCACCGTGTTCTGGCTGAGGCTGGTCAGTTCCGCAAGGTTCTCGAGGCCGATCCGCGCCGGAATATCGAAGTAACCGAGATTCCACACGAGACTCGAGATTTCCCGCTGACGGGAGCTCAACTCGTCGTCCGCACCGATCCCTCCAACGTGGAGGCAGGTCCAGGTTCGTGAGGTTGCTCCACGCGGAACACATGACAGGCCTGCAACAAGACGACCAAACGCGCAAACGCGTGTCACAAACGATTTCGATACGAGGTCGAGAGGGCACGCGTAGTCGTGAGGGGTTTCCTTCGGCCCTCAGGCCTCCTGGCGTGAGAATCAATCCGTGAGAACGACGACGCAAGAGATAAGAAAGCCTCGCCGCCATCGCCCGGCTCTCAGGTGGGAAAATGAAACCAGCCCTGGAAACCCAGAATCGTCCAACGAAGCGATCGCCGTTCGCGATGCTGTGCACGGTCAATCGCGCACACCTGAAGCCGAATTCGGGCACATCCGTGTACGTGGCCGTGGACCTGACCCCGTCTGCCGCCGCCATCGCCGGAAGGAACCGAAGCATCTCCCTCGCCATCGATTCGAGCGGGTCCATGGACGGCGAGAAAATCGACCAGGCCAAGGCGGCGGCGCTCGGCCTGCTCAAGCAGCTCCGTCCGACCGACCAGATCTCAATCGTTTCATTCTCCGATACGGTGACGGTCCAACTACCCATGTCTCGAGTCGGCAATTCACGAGAGATCGCGGCGGCGGTGAAGGCCATCTCCGTGAACGGCCTCACCTCGATGTACAACGGATTGGAGGCTGCCTTCAAACAGGCGCGCACGACCTCTCAGGAACCCGGTATGGTGAACCGGGTCATCCTCCTGACTGACGGCAATCCCACGGTCGGCAAGACCGACGGCCGAGAGTTCGTGACCCTCGCCCAGAACATGCGCGAGGCCGGCATCACGATCACCGCGATCGGGATTGGAACCGATTACAACGAAATGTTGCTTCAGAAAATTGCCGAGTCCGCCGGAGGGTTGTGGCACCACATCGATGCCGGGAAGGGCGATCTCCCCCAGATTTTCCAGGAGCAGGCGGCGCAGATGGCGGGAACCTTGGTCGCGAACCCTGAATTGAAAGTCTCGATCATGCCCGGTTCGGAGCTGGCCGATGCCTACAGTGTGCGGCCGGTCCTGAACCGACTGCCCCGACCTCGGCTCGAGGGAGGCTCCTTCACGGTCCCGCTCAGGGACCTGATCGCGGGCGAGCAGCAGACCCTCGTGTTCCGCATGGGGGTCCCGGCCAGGCCGGCGGGGAAGGCCACCTTGATTCGATTCTCCCTGGTCGAAGTCGTGTCGGACGTCGAACTGAACTTCACGGACGACCCCCGGTTGTCGGGCGTGGAGACGAATCCGTATCCGCG
The DNA here is from genome assembly GCA_005878385.1 of Methanobacteriota archaeon. GTDB lineage: Archaea > Thermoplasmatota > Thermoplasmata > RBG-16-68-12 > RBG-16-68-12 > RBG-16-68-12. Next base: position 38,714 of record VBMN01000078.1, on the reverse strand, counting down.
CACGCTGTTGAGCTCGGCCGAGGCTACCGTCCTCATGCAGAGGGCCGTCCAGACGAGGGAGGCGACAGCGATGCAGAAAGCAGAGACGATCATGCGGACCCTCGCGTCGGATGCCGGCGCCGCGGCCGCCGTCCGAGCGAACCCCGCCCTGAGCGAGATCGTGACGACGATGCGAGACGCCCAGGCGACCGTCGCAAGGAGCGGGCTCCAGCTGAGCGAGTCGGCCAAGAAGGATTTCCTCCAGGCGACCACGATCATCGGAAAGAAGAAACCGAGGAAGTGATGCCCATGGCAAGCTGTCCGGACTGCGGGAGCGAGAATCGGCAAGACGCCCGATTCTGCGATGCGTGCGGCGGGAGGCTGGATCTCCAGGTCGCCGAACCGGAACAACAGTCTACACCGACCCCCACCGAGGACCAGGACCCTGCGTTTGCGTCAGTCGCGGACGAAGGTGAAGGCGCGGTCGATTCGATGTTCACTGGCGAGGAAGGCACCTCCGATTCGACGGCCGAACCCGAGCCTGAAATCGATGTGACGGAGCCCGAGAGCGAGGCGCCCGCCGAATCGGTCGAGACCGAGGAGGAGCCTCCGGCCCAGACGCCCAAAGCGGGCTATTTAGTCTTTCCCGACGATACGGAGCAGCCGATTCCACCGTCCCAGTGGCTGATCGGCCGCGCGGACGTGTCCAAATTTCTTCCCGACCCGGAAAAGGCGAATGAGATTTCTCGCGGGCATCTCACCGTTTTTCAGGAAGGCGAGAGGTTTTTCGTCGAAGACGGGAAGACGATGGTGCAAAGGAAAGCCAGCACGAATAAGACCTGGGTCATCCGAGGCAGCGATCGAATCCTCGTGACCGGCACGGGTCGTACTGAACTTCAAGACGACGATGAGATTGACATCGCTGAGTTGGTGACGCTCCAGTTCGTGGTGAAATAGGTCCGCGGACGGTATGACCCTCTCCCTTCCGTGTACCTTGAAAGGTCGGAGAGGTCGCTATGAGGTCGTCAGCAAGTTGGCTGAGGGAGGGATGTCGACCGTCTATGCGGGCAAGTCCAGCCGTGGACAGGCGATCGTCGTCAAGGAGGCGAGCGGGCCCGATCTCGAACAGGCCCAGGAACGGCTTCGGATCGAGGCCGATATCCTGCGCGCCCTGGGTTCTCCGGGTCATCCGCGGGTCGTCCGGTATGTGGACGAAGGCAACAACTTGGGGCCTTTTTGTCTGGTCGAGGAACGACTCGATGGCGATACGCTGGCCGAACGATTCCGAGATCAGTCGGCCGACGCGGCCACGGCCACTCGATACGTCCTGCAGTTGCTCGAGGCCCTGTCCTACCTTCACGGGCGGAACGTCATCCATCGGGACGTCAAGCCCAAGAACATCATCCTCGACGCCCGGCGAGAGGTGGTGCTGATCGATTTCGGGGCGGCGAAGAAGGAATTCCATCAGTTCCGAGGATCCGGCACTGTCATCTACACCCCGGGCTGGGGGGCACCGGAGCAGAACCTCGGAGAGGCGACGCCGGCGAGCGACCTGTACAGCGTGGGCGCGGTCCTCTTCTTTCTCCTGACAACCCAGGACCCTCAAGGCTCCATGAAGCAACTCGCGCAAGGGAGGACGGAGCTGTACCGATCCCCCCGCGATCTCGTGCCGAGCGTCCCGCGGTCGCTTTCCGACGTGGTGACGCGAGCGATGGCGTTCGATCCGAAGCAGCGGTTTACGACGGCCAAGGACATGGCCGAGGCGATCGGAGGCGGTGCCCCGGAGTCCCTCGGCTTTCCCCACCTGGTAGTGCTCGGACAGAAGTGCAAGGTGAAAAAGGAGATGGAGATCGGCAGGGAGCACAAGGCCTGCGACCAGGGTTGCACGAAGAGAGGGTTCGGACGGCCTCCAGACATCGGCATCCTGGATACGGAGCGGTTCCTCTCCAAGCATCATGCGCGGATCCTGAAGGACCCGAAGGGCCGGTGTTGGGTCGAGGACCTGGGAAGCTTGAACGGCACGGCGATGTCGCACGACGGCGGGAGGACCTATCAACGGCTGCCCAAGTTCAAACGGCAACCCCTCACGGATGGCGACGTCCTCGCCGTGGCGAGCCGGATCGCGGTGCAGGCGGTGGCCCGCACGCTCCTGCCACTGCTGACAAGCGAGACCGACATCGCGCGCGCCATCTACCACAACGAACTCCGAGCGGCCATCGGCATCGCCAATCAAGCCATCATCGAGGAAGCCCAACTGCATCCGGAATGCGAAGGGATGGGGACGACCTTGAGCCTTGCAATTGCCGATGGTCGCACCCTTCATGTCGCGAACGCCGGTGACTCCCGGGCGTACATCGTCAACGCGCGGGAGATTTACCAGGTGACGCGGGACCACTCCCTTGTTCAGGAGATGGTCGACCGGGGGGAGCTTTCCCCGGACGACGCCAGGCACCATCCCAGGAAGAACGTGATCACGATGGCCCTCGGGGTCTACGACGAGGTGACTCCGGATATCGGATGCCTCACGATGGAGCGTAGCGACAGCATTTTGTTGTGTTGCGACGGCCTCATCAACCATGTGGAAGATGATGAGATTCAACGGGTCGTGGTCGAAACGAGCGATCCCCAGACCGCCTGCGACATTCTGGTCGCACTCGCGAACAAAGGCGGCGGGACGGACAATATCTCGGTCATCATTGCGCGCGCTCCCGAGCAGTCTCCGGAGGGGAAGCGAAATGTTTGACCAAAGAAAGGGAAGAGGGTTCGTTTCCCCGGTTCGAGGGCAATGGGCGTACCTCCCCCATGAGCGGAGTCCGGCGGTCTCATCGGTCCAACGAAACGGCCACCGCGAGTGCCGCGGGCGCGACCAATCTTCGATGACGAGACGAGAAGACGACCCGGAGGCGACTCGTTGAAACGCATCAACATCCTCGTCGCAATCGCGGTCGTGCAAATTATCGTCGGATCGTTCATGCTCCTTGCGGCCGCACAGCCGGTCCGGACATCCCAAAATGTCTTTGTCCCCTCCGGGACCTATTACCAGTTCGAATTTGGCATCTTGGGGACGGGGCGGTTGAGCGGAAATCTCTCCGAAAGTCAGGGTCGATCCTTCGACCTCTTCGTCTTCGATGATTCCGGATACGCGTCGTTCCGCGACGGCTCCAATGCCGTGTCTCCCCTGTTCGAGCAGAGTGGAACGAGCATCGTGTTCGATCTGAATCTTGGGGGCTCGGGACAATATCACGTTGTGGCTGTCGACTCTCCCACGCGGCAAGAACTCCGAGTCCACGTCGACCTAATCGTGGTAGGCCTGAAAACTGGCGACTCCATTCTCGCGGTGATCGTGCTTGTCGGTGGTTTGGCACTCATGGCGGCCTCTCTGATGTTGAGCGTTTGGGCATGGCGCCGCGCCCCTCCCGCCCCCGGTCCCAATCCGGATCCATCACCCAATCCGGGCTCGGATTTGCCCCTCGATCCGGCCCCGGATCCGTCCCCGGACCCTCCGGAAGTCTCGCAGGACCCCCCCGACGACAACACCCGAATCTACTGAGTCGCAAGTCGATGCGGGGCCGGGCCCACAAACTCCCTTCTTGGTTGAACGTTCACCCCTCGAGGAACTCGACCAGCTTGTCGAACATTTCATTCCAGCCCTGCGTCGCTCCGTCACGATCTGGTCCCGCTGGAAGCCCCGCGTGATGTAAGCCGACCTTCGTCTTGCTGTCTTCCTCTTCGAAAGTCGCGGTGACGAGCATCTCGAGCGGCATGTCCGCGCTCATTCCGTAGTACGTCGCGGGCACCACGTTGCCCTTCTCATCGGCGAAGCTGTCCGTGTAGACGATTCGCTTCCCGGGGACGATCTCGCGGTAGACGCCGATGCCCCAGTAATCCTTCCCTTCCGGCGATCGCATGCAATACCGGAAGCTTCCGCCCGCGAGCCCCGCGCGTCCTTCTTCATCTCCTGCACGAGTTCCGTGAAGCGTTCCATTGTTTCGCGGGCCCCTTCCTCCATCCCCGATGCGACCATTCCTTCGAGGTCCTCGACGGTCGCAAAGAGGGCCTTCTGGGTGACCTTGGTCTTCTGGCCGACCTCTTCGAACACGGCGCTCTCGACCAGAATGTGCCCCGGCATTCCCTCGAACTCGAAGGTGTCGACGATCCGCTCAGGCGGGACGACCTCCCGGTACTCGCCATGGAAGCCGTACTCGTTCCCCTCGTCGTCACGCTGGAGGAACCGCCAGGTACCTCCGGGTCGTACGTCCATTTTCTCAACGGTCGTCGTGTACTTCCTCGGACCCCACCATCGAGGGATCAGTTTCGGATCCATCCATGTTCTCCAAACGAGATCGCGAGGAGCATCGAAGACGTACGTCGTCACGATCTCTCGGTCTGACGTTCTAGCAGTCTTACTTTTTGCGGGCATGTGTTGTTTCCTCCCTGGTTTCTGTTTTGCGGGTTTCCTCTAAGTGCCTGGCCAACCGGTCAAAGCGATCCTCCCACAGGACGCGATAGCGCGTGAGCCAACCGAACGCCGCACTGAGCGGCGCGGCGTCAAGCTGGCAGCGGTGCACGCGGCCCTCAGGTTCGACCTGCAGCAAGCCCGCGTCTTCGAGCACACGGAGGTGCTTCGAGATGGCGGGAAGGCTCACCTTGTGGGGCTCCGCGAGTTCGCCGACCGTGGCGTCACCACCGGCCAGCTGTTCGACGATGGCCCGCCGAATCGGGTGTGCCAAGGCGGCAAAGACGGGGCCCAGGTCGACGGATGCTTTGGCTCGGTTAACCATCTGGTTAAGAGATATCCGCTTGAATATTTAACGATTTGGTTAAGTGAGCGCATCCCGGCGCCCCGGAACCATTATGGCGCTCGTGGCGGTTCCTCCTTGGGGGAGCGTTCTTGTAGCCGAGGCACATGATGCGGGGGCTGCGTGTGCGGGTCGCCGCATCAATCTTGCTGGGAGTCGGATGGCTCAGCTTCGTCCTGCTCTACGCCGCGTTCTGGTCCGGGGGCTATTCGTTGTTCCAGAGCATCGTGATCGTCCTCGTCTCCCTGCTCGTGTTGGCGGGAGTCCTCGGGGCGATGTGGGCCACGTGGGGCATGCGCTTTGCCCAATTCGGCAGGAACTAGCCGATTCCACCTCCCCTTCAAGTGGTCGTCTTGGCTGAGGAAAAATCAGGCTCGCCGAAGTGCCCGCGCAGGATACTTATAGCAGCTCGGTGTCGGCGTTTCTTGGAGAGGATCATGGGAGCCATCGTACGCAGCCTTCCGACCGAACCGTGGGAAAAGGGGATCGGGCCGGGCATCGTGGACAAGAAAATCATGGGGCCGAATGACAGCAACTTCATGTTGATGGGCCTCGCGAAAATGGACCCGGGCGTGAAGTCACCGCCCCACCGACACCGATACACGCAGATTTTCTATTTCATCGAAGGAAACGGACAAGTCATTGCGGATGGGCACGCGTATGATGTGAGCGCCGGATCGGTCGCGCGGTTCGTCCACGGAGAGGAACATACCGTCATCAATCCGGGTCCGGGACCGCTCAGCCTCATCGAGGTCCGAGTGCTTCCCCGTGGCCAGACGGTCTGGGAATAGGATGTCCTCGCTGCGGAGCTGGATCAAGGCGACGCAGCCCCACAGCTTCGTCGCCTCGCTCGTCGGTGTGGCGCTCGGGACCGCGATCGCGTGGCACGAGTCACGGAACTTCGATGCGATTGGTCTCCTTCTCACCGCGATCGGAGTCGTCTGCCTCCATGCGGCCACGAACATGAGCAACGATTCGATTGACTTTCGACGCGGAGTCGATGATCTGCCTCCGCATCTCGTGAGCCCCTTCACCGGCGGGGCACGAGTCCTCCCGGATCGCGCGGTCCCGTTCGAGACCCATCGCCGGGTGTGGATCGGCCTTTATGTTGCGGGAGGCCTGATCGGGCTCTTCCTCTTCCTGACCCGCCCGAACGGCTGGATCCTGCTCGTGCTCGGCGGGATCGGTGGAGCGATCGGCATCTTCTACACGCTCCCTCCCGTCGCCCTCCAATATCACGGCGTCGGGGGGTCCGCCCTTGTCCTGCTCGCCGTCCTCGCGGTGTTCCGGTTCGTCTCCTGGGTCGCCTTGATCGGGCTCATCGCGTTCATCCCTCTCTCCCGCGCCCGAGCGGTCCTTCGCGCCCACTATCGCGAATATCCGGCGCACATCCCCGCGAATGCGGGGACGATTCAGGCAGTCCTCTTGCTCGGCGCGGGAATGACGCTTGCCTATCTGATCGCCGCGGTCGCGAACCTATAGCCCGACCGCGAGATCGACGATTAACGCGAACCCGACAATGATATGTGCGGCGATCGCTCCGGCGACCACGCGTTCGAACCGCGCGCCCACTTGTTCCTTCGGAAACAGAAGAACGACGGCGAGGAAGGACCCAAGGACAGCCATGATCCACAAAACCCCGCCTCCGAAAAGGTACCACACGATCCCGAACGGCAGCGGTGCAATTAGCAAACCCAAGAAGGCCCGTCTCCCCTTCGCGAAACCGAGGATTGTGACGGGCGTCGCTTTTCCTTTAGATACGTCCTCCTCTCGATTGGGGAAGTACCGCGCAAAGGAAATGGCGGCCGCGAGAAACCCGAGGACAACGGAGGCGAACGCGCTCTCGCGAAGTCCTGCGCCTCCAAACGCGACGGTGGCCCCGACCGTCATGACCGGTCCGAATGCGAAAAACGTCGAGAGCTCGCCGATGCCTCGGTAACTGAGTTGGAGGGGAGGAGAGCTGTAACTCCATGCCAACAATGCGCCCGCGAGGCCGAACCCGAGAAGGAGGGGATTCCTCGATAGGGCGACAAGCAAGAGGCCTGCTGCGGCTCCAAGTCCGAAGCAAATCCTCCCGAGTCGGAGAACGTCCTCTGGGTCGGACGTCAGGTTCGTCGCCGCGGTGCTATCGAACGCGAACCAGGAGCCCGGTGAGGCAGGAGGAACGGACCGATCGCGGCCTTCATAGTATCCCTTGAACAAGTTCGCTCCCGCTTGGATTCCTACGAGCGAAATGACAATCAGGGCGAACCACGCGGCATCGAAGCGGGCCCCCGCATGGATCGCTGCGGCCGTTCCGACGATCACCGGTATGACGGATGCCTCGAACAACAGGGCCTGCGAGGCCCGGATCCACTCGAGCGTTTTCACCGCGCCGCGAGCTCCTCGCTTCGAAAAAAGGGTTGCGCTCTGGGCTCGCTTGGACGCTCGTGGTCATGGGAATGTTATCATGTTCGAAAATAGGCTCTGCCCCGAAATGTTCCGTTTTGGATATCCTTAAGAGCCATCGTCCTCCTCTCCCTTTCGTGGCGCGGGGGTATCGGAGAAAGCGATTCTATTCGACCCCGATCCGCGTCCTGACGCACCTCTCGTCCACCGCGGCGCACGAACCGGGGACTCTGAGTGCGCTCACCCAGGAAGGCATTGCGTCCGCGACCCATTCCGGCCGAACGACGGCGACGAAATGGCTTGCGCGCATGGAGTCGACAGGGCTCATCGCCGGAGAACGGGCCCACGTACCCGGTCATCGAGTCCGGAAAACGGTGTATCGTCTCACTCACGAGGGCTGGGTCGAGGCGATGAAGTTGCGGGCCCGCCTTCAGGGGGACATCGTCGAGGTCCTGGCCCCAGGCCTCGACCCGACACCCATGCGGGTCGCGGAAATCCCCGAGATTTTCCCGGCGTATGTGAACCTGACCGCCGCCGTGTCCCTAGTCCGTGGAGGTCGACTCGATTTTACCCGACTGCACGGGATCGGGTCGGGGGCCGTCGCGCCGGTCCTGTGGGGCGACACCTTGCGTCGCCTGGGCCGCGTCTTCGGTCGGGTGGAGGAGTTCCACGCCCTCGATGCGTGGTCCGAATCTCCCTCCGCTCTCCTGGTGGTCACGGGCATCGCGGGGATCGGGAAGAGCACGCTCGTCGCGAGTTGGCTCGTCCGCCAGCGCCCGCGGCCTTACATCTACTGGTTCGAAATCCACGACGGCACGACGCGCGCCGTGTTCCTACAGGACCTGGCCTCGTTCCTGGCGCGGCTGGGCCGACGAGGCCTCACGAATCTCTTGGCGGAGCGCCGCGTGGAAGATCCACAGGTGACGGCCCGCGTGCTCGCACACGAGTTGCACGACGTCCCGATCCTCTTCGTCCTCGACAATTTCCAGGGGGCCACGGCCGATCTAGCCCGGTTCATTGCGGGTCCGATCCTGGACCTGGGCTCGGAAGCTTCGGCAAAGATCCTCCTCATCTCACGCACGATTCCGTCCGCCCTCGTACGCCGCAAAGGGACGAAGGGATTCCGAGCCGAGGTGATGCGGGTGGAGGGCCTGGATCCGGCCGCATCTCTTGGTCTCCTTCGTTCGAAGGGTTTCGCGGGGAACGAAGCCGCCCTGGACCGCGCCGCGGGTTCGGCGCGAGGCCACCCGATCCTCCTGTCGTTCGCGGCCCAGACGGGTTCCACGGTCAGCGGAGAAATGACCCGGTACCTGGAGAGGGAAATCTGGCGTACCTTGACGAAAGACGAGCGGACGATCCTGGAAGCCGCCTCCCTGTTCCGCGGACTCGTCCCCCTCGACGCGCTTCATTGTTTCTCGAGCGAGTGGCAAGCCGCGATTCACGGGCTGCAGGCGAAGAATCTCCTCGCTCCGACGATTTCGGCAGGCGTCGTCGTGCACGATACGATTCGCGACTACATCCGGGAACGGCTGCCGGACGGCCGTCGTCGGTCGTTCCATTCCCTCGCGGCCGTGTATTTCCTCGATGGATCGGAGATGAGGGACCGCCTCGAGGGAATGCACCACTTCCTCGAAGCGGGAGACACGAAGGCCTTCGGAGAGTATCTGGTCTCCCATGGGACTGCCCTGCTCGACTCCGTTCCGGCCTCCGAGCTCCTCCGCGTGCTGCACCCGATCGACGGCACCGCCCTCGAACCTTTGCCCGCGTGCATTCTGCCGGAGGTGATGGGCGATGCCCTGCGAGCTTCGGGAGATCTGCAGCCCGCCTTGCTCGAGTACCGACATGCGGTCCAGCGGGCGGAGTCGAACCGTCGACCGGAACGGGTCCCGCGGTTGCTTCGAAAGGTCGCGTCGATCGAACGCTGTCGGGACGAGTTTTCGAAGGCATTGGGTCATCTGGTCGAGGCGCAGGCCCGGCTCGAGTCGCATCCGGACGCGGCCGAACGTGGCGAGGTGCTCCGGGAGATGGCCCTGCTGGAACAAGCGAAGGGAGACCTCGCGCAGGCCGCTTCCCACATGAACGAATCCGTGGACTTAGCGACCGAGGTGTCTGAACCCGGTGCATTGGCCCGAAGTCTCACGGCCCTCGGGACGATTGAGGCTCGCCGAGGCAATGCGGAACGCGGCCTCGAGTTCAAGGTCGAGGGATTGCGGGTCGCGGAACGCGGCGGGAACCTCACGGAAACCGCGAGGGCGTCCATCGCGGTCGGTGTCTCGATGCACGACCTCGCTCGTCACGACCAGGCCCTCAAGTACTACGACCGCGCGTTGCAAATCGCCCGGTTGGTCGGAAACATCCGTCTCCAAGGATACGCGCTCATGAATCGATCCGCGGCGATGGTGGACCTGGGCCTGTACGTCGATGCCGGACCGATCCTTGAGGAGGCGAAGCGGTTTGTACAAATGTTGGAGGAGCGAAGCACGATCGCTTTGCTCGACATCACGGACGGACAAAGAGAGATGGGACTAGGCCGCTGGAATCGCGCGGTCCGTCTGTGGGAGCGGGCTCTCCACGAGTTGAAACAGTTGGGCGACCTCTCAGATTACGCCCGCGCGCTCACCTACGTGGCCCGTTTCTACCTCGAGAAGGGTGACGTCGACCGGACCCGGGACCTCCTGGCGGAAGCGGACACAATTGCCCGGAAGCTCGGTGGGACCTTGTTGATCGGGACGATTGAAGATCTCCAGCGTCGAATCGACGCTCAGGAGGCTCGTCCTTCGACATCCTCTCGAGCGGGGACCTAGTTCGGATCTTTCGGCGGCCCGTCCACGCTTTCACCTCTTCGCCGCCGTGTCTTGTGCTATCCGATTTAAGAATAACGTGAGTTGTTCCGTTTTTGCCTGATCTCCGAGCCGCGCGTCCGATTTATGGGCCGGATGACCATGCCCAACCATGGTCTCTTTTCCAGACCCTCGGTCTCGGCATCCGTTTCACATGCACTCGATGATCCACGCCCAGCCCGCCTACGCGGAGGAGGCCATCGATCGGGTTTGGAAGAGTGACTTCGGGAAATCCCTGTCACGGTCACATCATCTCGTTCTGACCGGATGCGGAACGTCCTTTCATGCCGCGATGTACGGGGCGAAAATCCTGCAAGACGCATTGGGCACTCGGTGCGTGGTCGAAGCGATTCACGCCTACGACCTCGCCTTTGGGCCGCTTCCTCCCGGGAAAGCGACCGTTCTCGGCGTGAGTCACAGCGGATCGACGCCGACCACAAACCGCGCGCTCGCGCGAGCGAAGCGTCGCGGTTTGCGAGTGCTCGGCGTTTGCGGTCTCCCCGACTCGAGCATGGAGCGAATCGTCGATCGGACCCTCGTGATCGGTTCGACCCACGACCGCTCGTGGGCGAACACGATGAGCTACACGACCCAGTTGATCGCCTTCGCAATCCTCGCCGCACAGCAACGGCAGGGGTGGGCCGATGCAGCTCGGGCGATTACGAGGTTACCCCAGGTCATGCGGAAGACGTTGGAGACCGAATCCGCGCTCAAAAGGGTCGCGCGACGGATCGCACGCCACGACAAGGTCACATTCCTCGGGGCCGGTTTGGATCAGGTCACGGCGCTCGAGGCCGCGCTGAAAATTCGCGAGACGTGTGGCTTGACTGCGAGCGCCTATCATCCGGAGCAGTTCCTCCACGGGCCCTTCCTCTCCCTCGACGGAGGCGAGTCGGTCGTGCTTCTGCGGAGCCGGACCGATGGGACACGGTCCGATGTGGCGCGTCGGGCACTTTCGAAAAGCGGGGCGGAGGTCACGGAGATCGGAGAACACCCGCGAGCGTCGATTCGGCTCCCTGCGGCCCGTGCCGACCTGCGGCCGATCATCTCCGTGATTCCGATGCAATTCATCGCCTACTATGCAGCCCTCGCACGGCACGCGAACCCGGACATCATGCGGACGGATATTCCCCGACTTCGTGCGGGAGTGGCGGCGCTGTTCCACTGACCGCGACGTCGGGTGGAATTCCGACCAAGGTCTTCGTCTCGGACCCGTTTCGAAGCATCAGAAGGAGAAGCATCTTGCCGCTGCCATAGGTGATCTGGAAGCGGTCGACTTCGGACTTGTAGAGCCGTGCGGGCCGCCGACGGCCTTCCGTGACGAAACCCGCCTCCGAGATGAGCCCGAGCGACGTGAGTCGACGGACCCGCCGGTAGCAAGCCGCAATCGGAACTCGGTACCGGCTCGCGATCTGTTGGGCAGTCAGGCTCTCCTGGTGCAAGGCGATCAGAATGCGGAGGGCGTGGTCGTCCAGAAGGGACTGGCCGTCCTTATCGTAGAAGAGGAGATCCTCGGCCACCAATTGAGGTCGAGGGGCCGGACTACCGCCATTTGTCGGTCCGACAAAGGCCACGGGCCCGATTCGCGCTTGTTGGCTTAAAAGGGCTGGGCTCCGGTTATCATGATTGAGCGAGACCCGGGGCGATCCCTCCCTAATTCCAACGGGTCTTCAGCCGTCGAGGGCCCGTTTCACGTTCGCGGCGAATTCTTCCGTTTGCGATTTCAGTTTGGTGCGCATGAAGTTGTCCATGATTCGCGCCAACGGACCCTTTGCGTTCACGGCCATCGTGTAGATGATTTTCGTCCCGTTCCCGGCGGGCGCGAGGTCAATCGTTCCCATCATGTCGAGGTTCTCCGCCTCGGCGCGGAAGCGACCACGCCGGAGAGGCACCTGCTCCAGCGTTTCCGTCAAGACCTTCATCGTCTGAGACAGCGGGCCGATTTTCACCGTTAGCGTCCAGCGAGCATGGGTCGCATCCAGGACCTCTATGCTCTCTACACCGGGCACGCACCGACCCACCTGGCGCATGTCGCTCAGGAAGAACCACACCTTTTCCACCGGCGCGTTTACGTCGAACGCTACGGTCCCCTCCGGCATCGCGCGAGCATCACAGAGCGCACCAAATAGGTTCCGTCACCGATGGAGGACGACGAAATCAGTTCGATCTGAATCGACGGACACGGTCCACCAAAAGAGGGAAAGGGCCGAGGGCCTCCCCCGAGATGCCTCGGCGTATGGGGTCGCGAGGGAGGACTCAGCCTTTTCGCAAGAACGGAAGGCCTGTGCGCTTGTTCACGCCGACCTTGCGGTTCTTGGGCATTTCGTCCATCGGTTTGCCGCTTTTCGGTTTCCGCTTACTGAAGAAGTAGATCGTCACTTTCGGTCCCTTCTTCAGTTTCACATCTCGCGAGTACAGCGTCCATCCCTGGTACGTGTACGGCATGTTTGACCTCGGTCCTCCATACGCTAGGGTGTAAAAAGCGTTTCCCTCCCGAGAACTGTCTGACGGCAATGCTAAGGTAGCTGTTTCGAAGCTTGAATATAGCGCATCTGAGGCCCATGGAGAGCGTGCGACACGGAATCGGAACCGACGAATTCCTCGACCCTGGTACGTGCGGCTTGAACGTGAATGGTCCCCTCTGCTCTTGGCCGGCGTGAGAGCCCGAGACGAGGGTGAGGGTTTCAGGAATCACGGGCGAGAACTAGCTCGAAAGGCCTTTCCCCTTCTCCCCCCACGAACGAACGATCCTCCATGAAGGCCAAGCTCCACACGCTTGAGTGCGACGAGGAAGACCTCATTGAACTTCCGGACCAGTGGATTCCCGTGCGCCTCGACCACAACGTCTACCCGACTCGATCCCGCAAGGCTTACACGCTGTACTACCTTGAACGCGCATGAAACGTCGGTCGCTTTGTATACGACCGGGTCGTTTGCGTTCCTGTGGGCCTGGATCTATCGAACCTCGCGGAACGTCTCGGTCCACGCCGGGTCATGACGGGCCCGTCCATTCCGCCGCGCTACCAGACGGACGCGTTTCGCGCGCACCGCGGTTCTCTGTTGGAGGAACGGGGTCCGTCTCCCCTGGCAGTCGTCTTGCCGCGAACGGCCGCCGAGGTTGCGACCGTCGTGCGCTTCGCGCTTGATGCGGGACTGAAACTCGTCCCTTGGGGTGGAGGCACTGGCCTCATGGGAGGGGCTCGTCCGTCGTCCGATTCGATTGTCCTCGACCTTCGGGAGATGCGTCGGGTTCGCGCAATCGATCCCATCTCCGGTACGGTGACCGTGGAGGCCGGCATGGTTTTGGAGGCGCTGGATCGTCGGCTCCGGAGGCGCGGGCTCACCCTCGGACACGATCCTTGGTCCCAGCCCCGGGCCACCGTCGGAGGGGCCATCGGGACGAACGGAATCGGATATGCCGGCTATCTCCGTGGAACGATGGGAGACCAAGTCTTGGGCCTCGAGGCCGTCCTCGCGGACGGGACCGTGATCCGAACTCGGCCCGCGGCACGATCCACGACGGGGTTGGACTTGAAGCGCCTCTTCATCGGTACCGAAGGGACGGTTGGCATCGTGACCGCCGCGACCCTTCGCGTGTTCCCAGTTCCCGCGACGGAAGTGATCCGCGCGTTCCGCCTGCGAGATTTCTCGACCGGATTCGCCGCGCTTTCTCGTGTCTATGATGACGGATTGACGCCGAGTGTAATGGACTTCGAAGAGACCTTCGAGGCGCCGGCGCTCCCGTGGGGAGCCGAGGCCGGCCCGCCCACGCTCTATCTGGGATTCGCGGGCGCCAAGGAGATCGTCGCTGCTTCCTGGAGGGTCGCACGTCGTCGCTTGAGATCGGCCCATGCGAGCCCCCTGCCGAATCGCGAGGCAGGCGACTACTGGAGGACCCGCCACGACATCATCTACATGCACGACGAAATTTCCCCGGGGGTCACGCGCGCAGACGTTGCGTTGAAAGACACCATCTTCGACTACGTCCACGTTGCCCTGCCGCGGTCGCGGATCTTGGCGTACCGGCGAGCGGCCCTGGCGATTCTCCGCCGCCGCGGAGTGCATCCGATCGGCTTCGGGTTGTGGACCCAGCCTGAGTTGGTCTCCCTGGAGGTCGTGAAGCCCGTCCTGGGGGATCGTTCCGCGGCCAAGGCCGCGGTCGCGGCGTCGGTCGATGCGTTGATTCGTAAGGCGCACGCGCTCGGCGGTTCGATGGAATATGTCCACGGAATTGGGGTGAAGCTGGCCCACCTCATCGGCGAAGAGCTCGGGATCGGTGCAGACCTGGCACGCCGAATCAAAGAGACACTCGATCCGCAGGACGTGCTGAATCCGGGGAAACTTGGACTGTAAACATCCAACGGAGCGCGAATCCGTGCCCCAGGGTGATGGACCTGGCGAAACCTATATTAGTCGCCTATTCAGCGGAATATATATTAATCCGGACATAACTGCGCCCACAAAGGCAGGGATTGGATGCAACCACCACCCCCGATGATGCGCGGACCGATGATGATGGATCGACGCCGGCTCGTGGGCCTGGCGATCGTGCTCGGGCTCGTCTTCCTGTTGGCGGGAGCGATCCTTGTCGATGAGAGTCACGCCCGGCCGAACCCCGGAGAGTCGCAGGAGGCCGCGATCGCGCGGGATAACCTGGGCCTCGTCTGGGGTCCTGCGGTGGCTCACATCGGAATGTTCCTGTTCGTCCTCGGTCTGATTAGTGCGGCCGTGTTCTTTGAGGAACTCGACGTCTTCGTCCGACTCTTCCTTGTGATTCTCTCCTTCTTGGCGGCCCTGCTGATCTTGGCGGGCTCGACGACCATCTTCGGCGTACCGTAATCGCGGGGGGACAACAATGCCAGGATTCGGCGAGAAAATCTGGGACATGGGCAGGTCGCCCTCGCAGCATCTGGGCCTCCTTGTCTTCGGTCTCGTCGCCCTCCTGACCGGCCTCATCAGTCGATCGATGGTGGCCGTGGTCGGAAGCGGCGCGGCTGTGGCGTCGATCACGTTGGCAGCTTTGGTCCTCCTCGGAGTCGGAGGCTTCTTCGTGACCTTGGCCCTGTTCGTCGGCGCGTACACGGCCAGCGGGGAGTCATGGACGACGACCGTCTGGCGGATCGCTCAGCTTCTGGCGGCGGTCCTGATCCTCATCTTCGTGTTCTGAGAGGGACGGAATCGAGACGGGGCGGCATCAGCCGCATTCCCCACTGCGAACCCGGGATCCAATCAGCGCGGGCGGATCGTCCTCGTCTATCGTGCCATGCCGCCGCTGACCGACAGGATCGGTGGAAGGAAATCGGCGATCATTTTCCAGGAATCGCCTTCGTCGCGGCTTGCGAACAGTTGCCCCGTGTTCGTTCCGACGTAAAGGCCGAGCGGATCTTCCGCGTCGGTCGACATTCCTTCTCGCAAGACGCCGAGGTATGCGTTCGGACCCGGCAAGCCCTTCGAAACTCGCCGCCACGTCTTGCCCGAATTCCCGGTCTTCCACACGGCCATTTGTCCCTTCGGGAACACGCGGTTCTCCGCGCCGATCAGCGGCGCGACGAACGCCGTGTTCTTCCGGTCCGGATGGGCCGCGATCGGGAATCCGAACTCCGACGGAAGGCCTTTCGTCACCTCGGTCCAAGAGCCCCCGTCCGGGCCGCGGTGGTACGTGCCGCAGTGGTTCTGCTGAAACATGGAGCCGTCCCCGGACGCATCCCACGCGAGTTTGTGGACACATTGACCCCACTCGGGATACTTGTTCGGCATGAAACCCGCCCGTACGCCGCGATTCTCCGTCGTCCACGAGCGGCCGCCGTCGCGCGATTCGAACGCCCCGACCGCGCTGATTCCAATCACAAGGTGTTTCGATTTCTTCGGGTCAACCAGGATCGAATGCAAACACAGTCCCCCGCCTCCGGGCTGCCAATCCTTCCGCGTCGAATGGTAGTTCAGAGACTCGATGTCCTGCCACGTATCGCCTCGATCCGCGCTGCGGAAGAGCGCTGCGGGTTCGACGCCGGCGTAGACGGTCTCGGGCTCGTCCTCGGGACCCGGCTCGACATGCCAGACACGGCTCACGGCGAGATTGGAACCCTCCTTGAATTTCGGCGCAGCGGCGGTCGGTTTCAACTGCTCTCCGGCTCGTCCGCGGTAGACGCCGGGGCCCCACGGTTCCGCAAAATGCGGCGCGGCCGCGTAGACGGTGCGGCCGTCCCTCGGATCGAGGACCATGTGATAGACGCTTGCGCCCGTCATGAACGGCCCGGCCACGGACCATTTCTTTCGATCGGGCGAATGGAACAGGAATCCACCTTTCTTCGTTCCGACTGCCACGACCACACTACCCTTCTTGATTGCAGATGCCACGTCAACCACCGGCCACACTGGGCAAGATATGCACGATGTCCCCGGGCTTCAGCGCCACGTCCGGGAAGGCCGTCATCACGAGCTCCTCGTTCAGGAACACGTTCACGAACGGACGTCGGCGGCCGGCCTCATCCACCACCCGATGCCGAATCCCCGGGAACGAGGACTCGAGCGACTCTAGCATGCCCGCCAGGTTCGGCGCATCGAGGACGACCTCATCCTGTCCCCTCGTGTACGAACGGAGGGCGGACGGGATCCGAACGAGGACACCGGTCCGAGCGATTTCTGCGGCTGACATGCGGGACGTGCCACTCCTCCCGGCCACGGCAACCGGCCTGAGACGAAAAGCCTTTGGCCGACGTGGGCGAAGCGCGGGAACAGGGCGCAAAGGGCTTATGCTGCCTCGGTCGCTCCGGGCGCGCGATGGATACGCAGGAAATCCTGGACGTCGCCCTCCGTCTCGCGAAGCAGTCGGAAGTCCCCGCCGACACGACGATCAATGTTCCGTCGAAGGACGTCAAGCGGGCCCTGATCGGCATCGACGTCGACCCAGCGGACCTTCTCCTCGCGAAGGAGAAAGGCTACGATCTGGTCATCGCGCACCATCCGACCGGCGGCAGCGCGATCCTGAACTTCCCGAAGGTGCTCGCGAAACATGGGGACATCTTGCAGCGCCACGACGTGCCGATCCAAGCGGCCTCTTCCGCGGTCCGAGAGTTACAGGAAGAACGCGAGCCGAGGGCCCATGCGGAGAACTACGACCACCTGCCTTCCGTCGCTCGGATGATCGGGATCGGCCTGATGTGCATCCATAATCCATGCGACGAAATCGGGCGTCGCGTGATGGACGAGACGCTGCGCAGCCGTCTGTCCGCGAAGCCGCGGGTGCAGGATGCAGTCGCCGTCCTCGAGACGATTCCGGAATTTCGGGCGGCGAAGACCCGCATCGTCGTCCGCATGGGGAAACCGGAGAATCCCCTCGGAAAATGGGCGGTCCACCATGGTGCGGGGACGAACGGAGGCGTTCCGGTCGCCCGCGCCGCCTTCGACCACGGAATCGACACGGTTTTCTATATCCACATCGATGCGGGGGCCCTCCGACGGTTGTGGGAGCTCTATGGCCGCGACGGTCCGAAGAACCTCGTGGTCACGGGCCACCTAGCTTCCGACAGCATCGGCATCAATGTGCTCGTCCGGGAGCTTCGTGCGCGAGGGTTGGGCATCGACACGTATAGCGGAATTATCGACGTCTGAGCATGATTATTATCATGTTAGACGATATAATTCAATGGTAAGCCTTAACTACGCCCTTTCGATACCCGAGGCGAAGGGTTCCTTCTGCCGTTTGAAATCGTCATCGTGAGCAACACTCCCCTCACGCCGCTGAAGGACATCGACGATGTCTCCCTCCTGTTCCTCACGCAGATCGGGTACATCCCGAAAGGGTACGACCCGAAGACGGACGCGTCGAGCGTGCGGGATTCCGTGCCCTACCGATTGTTCGTCGAATGCCTCCTGGGTCGGATGGACAAAGGGTGGACGGTGGAACAGCTCGCCGCGAAGCTGAAGACGACGAAAGCAACGATCTACCGCCACATCAACAAGCTCAAGGAGATGGACCTCTTGGACGAGGTGAACGTGAACGAGCGCGGGACGATCCGGAAGGGATACCGGATCCGATACGGAAATCTTTCGAAGGCGTGGAACTTCGTCGAATCGAACGTCGAGATCGCCATGGAAAACTACCGCAAGACGGTCGACCATCTCGCGAAGCTCGCGGAGCAGCGGAGGTGAGGAGTTGGCCGATGACATTGTCTCGCTGACGAAAGGTTCCCGCTACCGCATCGAATCGATGGAGACTCGCGAGCGGACGAAGGTCACAAAAGGAGTCTTCCGCGGCTACGCCACGATCGGGACCGATGATGCGGTCGTGATCGAACTGGACGACAGCCATCAGGAATTGAAAGGGAAGCTACGACTGATCCCGCTGCACGTCGTCCTCGCCGTGGACGTCCTCGAACACGTGCCGGGCGAGGCGCCGAAGGTCGAGAAGCACGGGACCATGTACGGGTAGCATCGACCCTGTACCAAGAGTTCATGCCCCAACGCGAGATGCCTTTTCCATGACTCCGCCGGTAACTGCTCGGGGGATTCGGCCGCCGCGAGGCTGGCTTGGCCTCGCGTTCCTTGCGGTGTGGCTGTATCTGATTTCCCAACTTCTGCGAATCTTTCCGACGGGGACCGCGGACGCGTTCGACCTCTCCATCCCGGAAGCGAGGCAGGTCCTCGCGATCACCTCCGGACTCGGTCAGATCGTGTTGTTCGCCGGTCTCACGGCGGCGCTCTGGAGGGCGAATCTCGCGGCCGGGGTTTCGGGATCTCGAATTCGAGGACTCGCTCTCGGAGGCGCCGGGATCGCGTTGCTCTCCCTCTTTGAGATAGCCCTATTCTTCGACTGGATTGGCATCTTCATGAATCCCATCAACGAACTCTCCCGCTCGCCCGCTCTCGATGCCGGAATCATCGCGGGTACAGCGCTCGTCTTCGCGGGGCTCGCATCGCTCGGTGTCGGACTCGCCCGCGCGGTGGACTTGTTCGGGCGAGCGCAGGCCGCGGTCCCAGCGGCCCCCGTCTCATCGGAGGAGCCCGGCTGACCCCCGCGGGCGGTCTCGACGCGGGATTTGTCGAGGCCCTAGTCGGCGAGCTCCGCGACCGAACGCCTGCGTCGAAGGACGAACTCGAACGAATCAAGCTTCGCCTCGCGCGCACGCATCGTCTCGGCGGCCTTCCCTCGGATTTGGCGATCCTCGAGCGCATGCCCGACCCGCTGCGGGAGGACCTCCGGGATCTCCTTCGGGTCAAGCCCGCTCGGACGGCGAGCGGGGTCGCGGTCGTCACCGTGATGACCGCCCCTCACGGTTGTCCGCACGGTGTCTGCACGTACTGCCCCGGTGGACCGCGTCTCGGAACACCGCAGTCCTACATGGGGACCGAGCCGGTCGCCCAGCGGGCCGCGGAGCATCATTACGATCCCAGAGGACAGACGGTCTCCCGGATCGAGGCTTTGCAGCGGATCGGACACGACACGGACAAGGTGGACCTGATTGTCCTCGGCGGCACCTTCACCGCCCTCGAGGCGGGCTATCGGGAGTGGTTCGTGAAAGGATGCTTCGACGGCCTGAACGGATTCGAAGCTCCGGCCCTCGAAGACGCGCAGGACGCGAACGAATCCGCCGCGAGTCGATGCATCGGGCTTACGATTGAGACGAAACCGGATTGCTTCCTGGGCCCTGAGGTCGCAGAATCCTTGGCCCTGGGTGCGACGCGCGTGGAACTGGGGGTTCAGACGACCCACGATGACGTGTTGGAGGCCGTCCACCGGGGCCACACCGACGCGCAAAGTCGGGAGGCAATCCGCGTGGCGAAGTCTGCCGGGTTGAAGGTCGGGGTCCACATGATGCCGGGCCTCCCGGGATCGGATCCGGATCGAGACATGGAATCGTTCCGCGGCCTTTTCGAGGATCCCTCCTATCGCCCTGACTTCCTGAAGATCTATCCGACGCTCGTGCTGTCAGGCACCGCCCTGCATGGGCTTTGGAAATCCGGCCGTTACACGCCGCTCCGCACGGACGAGGCCGTCGAGCTGATCGCCCGCGTCAAGGCCATCGTCCCGCGATGGTGCCGGATCCAGCGGGTCCAACGGGAGATCGGGGCACCGGACATCGAAGAGGGCGCGAAGCGAGGAGACTTGCGTGTGCTCGCGAAGGAGCGTCTCCGGTCGCAGGGCCTCGACTGCCATTGCGTTCGGTGTCGCGAGGTCGGCTTCCGAGCGGTCCCGCCTCGCCTTGAGGCGCTGACCCTGCTGCGCAACGACTACGACGCATCCGGCGGCCTCGAGGTGTTCCTGAGCATCGAGGATCCCGAGCGTGATGTTCTTGTCGCGTACGCACGCTTGAGGATTGGAATGAAGGAAGCGACGGTCCGGGAACTGAAAGTCTTTGGTCGTATCGTCCCGATCCACGAGTCGGCGGGCGAGCGCTGGCAGCACCGCGGATTCGGACGCAGATTGATGTCGGAATGTGAACGGATCGCCCGAGATGAATTCCATGTGCCAAGGATGCGGGTCATGTCCGGGGTCGGCGTCCGAGGGTACTACCGTTCCCTCGGTTACCGGCTCGATCGACCGTACATGGAACGGCCGCTCTGATCAGGCAACTTCCTTGATCCAACCGAGACGTTTGCGCTTGCTCTCCTCGACGTCGGCCGCGTTCCGGAACGAAGACTCGGTTTCCGCCAGATAGTCGACCGCGAGACGCAGGCCCTCCCGGGTCGGCGCTTTCACATCGACGCCCGCGCGGGTGAGTTGTTGTCGCACGATGGGCATCGCGGCCTCTTGACCGCCCATCGAGTCGCAGAAGTCCATGATGATCTGGTCCGTCACGGCGATGAACTCGTGCGTCACTTCCTCGACGGCCTCGCGTCGGGACATCCTCGCATCCGAATGAGAAATCATGGCCTTCGCAAGGGCGAGGAAGCCCGCCTCCACGTTCTGTCCGGTCTTCGCGGAACTCAGGAATCCGGCCACGCCGAGGCTCTCCTTGAGATCGTCCAGCGCCTCCTGCGCTTCCCGTCGGGAATTCGCGAGGTCCACCTTGTTGCCGACGACGACGATCGGAATCGGGTTCGTCACCTGGAGCAGGTGCGGAATCCAGTAGTCCTGAAGACTCTCCGCCGTCTCCGGTCGCGTGACGTCGTACATCAGAAGGGCTCCCTTAGCCCCTTGAAACGAACTCTCTTGAATCCCCTTGTAGCCCTTCTGTCCGAGGACGTCCCAAATCATGAAGGTCAGGTCCGTGAATTTTCCCGGCGACTCGATCCGCAGGTCCTTTTTCGTGACCTTCGTCCCGATCGTGGTGATGTACTCGTCCGAGAACTTGTCCACCACGAAGCGTCGGATCAGGCTCGTCTTCCCGACCGCCCCGTCGCCGAGGAGGAGAATCTTGCGTTTGATGTGGTCGTCGACCATCGCGATGTCGCTCCATGCAGGGGTCACGCTTATAACGCTTGCTGGCTCAATGTCATCCTTGCGAATACAGGGGTTCCGCTCGAGGAAAAGATCGCCGAATGCACCGTTCGGGTTGGCCCCGCGAGGAGCGTCCTAGCGATCACGGGGTCCCCTTGTCAGGAGGAAGTCATTGATTCCCGCACCCGTCGCGGGGGATCGGTGTGCCACGCGGGCCCATTCGACCGGAAGGCCGAGAGAAATCGCCGCCTCGCGAAGTAAGGCCCGAGGGAACGGTCGATTCCGCGACAGGTCCATCAGAGGACACAGGAATCCCCGGCCCCGGAGAACCGTCTCGATGTTCGCGTCCATCCGCTGAAGCCCGAATCCTGTCAGGACCGCGTGGTCGGGCGTTTCCTTGAGCACCGCGCGCAAGGGAATCAATGAACGGACCGAGATTGGAGACAAGCGTCGGTTCGAAGTCTCGATGTCTTCACGGATTCGGAGCACCTCCTCGAGGTCGAGGTACACGAATCGAACCCGATAGTCCAAATGGGCCTTCGCGGCCTTCCCTGCGCGGACGTCTTCGGAGCTCTCGACTCCTGCGACGACGCACTCCAGATCGCATCTCTTGCGAGCGACCATCGCGAGGAGCGTGCTCGACAAGCCCCCGGAATAAGCGAGCGCGACGTGATCCCGTCCCGAGACAAGATCGTCGATTCGATGTTCGAGTTGCTCCACGAATCGGAGCACGCCGCGAGGCGTCCCCATCGTCTCACGCAGAGAATGTCTCTTCGCCGGACAGGAAGCGGGCAAGCTTCCCTGCGAGTTCCCGTTCCTCGACCCGGACCTGTTTCTGCGAGTCTCGCTCGCGCACGGTGACGCCCTTCCCCTCGAGTGTCTCGTGATCGACGGTGACGGAGAAGGGCGTGCCGATTTCGTCCATCCGCGCATATCGTCTTCCGATCGAACCCGAATCGTCGTAGAACACCGTGGTCCGCTTGCGGAGGTCCGCGTACAGCGCTTCGGCTCGCTCCGGGAGGCCGTCCTTGTTCACGAGCGGAAAGACCCCGACGGGAACAGGCGCGATCCGGGGCGGAAGCCGGAGCACGATGCGATCGCTTTTCGTGTACGAGAGGTCGAGGAGCGCCCATACGTTGCGATCCACACCGAACGACAGTTCGAGGACGTGCGGAACGAGTTTCGACGTTCCGAAGGTGACGGACTGTTTCGCGTGGGACCCCGCCTCGTGCCCCTTCAGATCGTGGTCCGTCCGGTAGTGGACTCCGCCAACTTCCTTGAATCCTCCCAAGCTCTCCTGTCGAACCTGGATGTCGAAGTGGATCTTGTTGTAGAACGCGCGTTCCTTCTCGTCCAGTTCGGCGAAGCGGAAGGCGTCCCTCGGGAGCCGCAGGAAGTCGAGATAGAAGCGCTGGACCTGCACGAGGTGCCAGACATACCACGGCGGCAGTCCGTGGTCGATCAGATCCTTCGCGGGAATGTCGTGCGCCGTCGGCGCGTGTTTCTCCGAGGCCCAGGCAACTCGAACGGGGACGGACGCGATCTCGTGGAAAGGCAGTGCGTCCGCGAACGTCGCGGGGTCGAAGAAGATCTGCAGTTCCGCTTGGATGAATTCCCGCATCCGGTACGCGCCTTGCCGGGGACTGATTTCATTCCGGTATGCGCGTCCGACGATGGCCAGCCCCATCGGCAGTTTCCGGCGGAGAGCCTCGAACTCCCGTTTGAAGTTCAGGAACACGCCCTGGGCGGTTTCGGGTCGCAGGTAAGCGCGGTCCTTCCCCGTGGGACCGACTCCGAGCGGGAACATCATGTGGAACTCGCGGGACGGGCCCAGAACACCCTTGCAGTTCGGACATCGGATCTTGAGATCCTCGATCCGAGCGTCGACCTCTTTCGTGGTCAGCCCTTCCTGCTCCTCGTGGGTCGCGGCCTCGAGAAGCTGGTCGCCGCGGTACGACTCCCCGCATCGCGTGCAGGTGACGAGGATGTCCGTGAAGTGATCCACATGGCCGGACGCCTTGAGGGCGGCTTCGGGAAGAATCGTCGTCGTGTCGATCAGATGGTAATTATCGCTTAGCCCGAGGAAGGTCTCGATCCAGCGGTCTTCCCATCGCCTCCGAAGGAGGACGCCATTGTGCCCGTAATCGTAGAAACCGGCGAAGCCGCCGTACAGATCGACGGCGGGCCAGAGGAAGCCGCGACGGACGGACAAGGACATCAGGTCCTCGTACGAGGCCATCGCGGCCCCGAAGGGGAGGGCCGGTGATAAAGCATGGGGTGGAAGTCGCATCGCTACCGCGTAAGCCCGTCCCCACGGGAGGAAATCGATCTCCTCAGGTGCGCCGGCGCCGGGCCGTTCGCGGAGTCGTGGTCGATCGGCTCGGCCACATGCGACCGCCCGACACGACGAGGCTCACATCGCTCGCGGACGCTCGCATCAGGGATGCAAACCCGTTCAAACCTCCCGGGAGATCGAAGACCACGAGGTCGGCCTGCTCTCCGACTCGAATCGCACCGGAGGTGTGCCGGTCAGCGACCTGACGGCCGTGAAGAGCCATTTCGAAGATGTCCCGGGCCGGCACGCCGCCGTGCATCCGTGCCACGCGGTACGCAAACTCGATCTCCCGCAAGATGGACGGGACATTGATCATTGCGTTGTCGGTCCCCAGGCGGAGTTCAACCCCGGATCGGATCATGCGCGGGATGTCCGGCGTCATCCCGAAGAAGGCATTCGATCGTGGGCAGACGACTATTGGGACGCCGGCGTCGGCGCATCGATTCAGGTCGGCATCCGTCGCCTGAAGCATGTGCACGAGGAACGAGGGCGACAAGGCCAGGACTTTGTCGATATCCTCTCGGATCCGTTCGGAGCAATGGACCGCGAAGATCTTCTTCTCGCGCCGGACGTGCGCGGCGAGCTTCCGGATTTCATCTCCAGGCCAATCGACGTATGAGCTGACCGCGATTCCATCCGACGTCTGCAAGATCGCCGAGACCTCTCGCGCGTCGTAGTCGAGGCCCATCGGCCTCCCGAGGGCCACTCCCCGAAGCGGCATCGGGGCGACCGCGGCGTACAAGAGTTTGAGTCCTTTCAGGCCGCCCTCCCGAAAATCGGTGAAGCCGGTCGTGCCCGTCCGTAGCATCGTGGCCATCGCGCGCCGCATCGCTGCAATGACAGCGTCGTCCTTCGCCCTCGCGAGAATCCGATGTTTGAGTCCATGCGGCGGAGCGACCAGTTCCTCCAGGGTCCCGGTGAGTTCCTGGGTGACGACGGCGTCGCCCAGATGGGTGTGGGCATTCCACAGCCCCGGGATAATCAGTCCGGTCGCAATCGGATTCCGGGCCCGGCCGTTCCGGACTTCGACGATGACATCGTCTTCCCATCCGATCGTTCCTTCCCGGAATCGCCGTCCGTCGTAGAACCAGCCCGCGACGCGCTCCACATCCGCGCGAAGGGCGGAATCAACCTTAACGGTGGCGGCCCGGAACGGAAGGGTCTCGGAATCTTTATGGCGTGGGAGCTTTTCCTCGCGGTTGCACCACCGCAGCTCATCCGGTTAGCGCGGGAAATTCCGCCTGGCCGCCCCGTGGGACGATGGTGGCGCAATGCCGCCATAGCTCAGCCCGGCAGAGCGGCAGTTTCGTAAACTGCAGGTCGGGGGATCGAAGCCCCCTGGCGGCTCCCCACGAATAGTTGTCTAGCCACCATCGGAAGGCTCGACGAAGAGCTCAACCCCGAAGCGGTGCCACTGGCAATCGAATACGGGCGCGCTCAGACCCCGCTGGACACTCTCGTGCGCCGGTACCTCATAGTGGCCGATCACGGCAATTCCCCCGTCGACCAGAAGGCGTACGCTCGCCACGCCTCCCGCCGTACCGGTGTTTCGAATCGACATGGCCGCGGTAACTTGGTGGCTGTGGGAGACCGGGTCGCAAGAAGTCTTAATGAATTCGACTCGTTCGATTTGGAATGTGGCCCTGGGCAAGAAGAGCAACAGAAGGACGAACAATCCCACCGCGATGACCGTCGTGAACTGGAGGAGACGCCTCCCCACGCTGATCGGCGTGCCGCTCTTGGTCGGTGGATCGACCGGGGGCGATCGTTGAGGGAATTCGGGTTTGACATCCATCTGCTCTCGACACCGTCTGCTCTCGTGGATCAGTCGATCTCTGGAGCACATTGAGGGGTACTTGATAATTCTCCGAACTCGCGCGCGCGGTCGAAAGGTCGGAGATGGGAGACCCAATCTGGGCACGCTTCCGGGGGAGTTCCGCTCACCTTCGGAGGCTTCGCCCCCAGGAGGTCAGAACTTGCCCCGCGCACCGCCCCCGCCAGTTCGCCCGCCACCGAAGCCACCGCGGCGGTACAGGTTGAACAACGCTCCGATCCAGAGGAACGAACGGCCTCGCGTCACGATGGAGATGGCGAGGAAGACGATCACCACGACGGCGACCGCCTTCCAATCGAGCACGAGGAGGGAAGGCTCCGGGTTTGCGGATCCCCCGTCATACCTCGAAACGATTTCGCTTCCGGCCACGTAGGTGGCATCGTAGATCCCTTCGAAGAAGTCTCCGGACTGCAGGGCCGGCGTCAAGTTATCCCGTCCGATGCGACCGACGAGTGCGTCGTTCAGGATTCCTTCGAGTCCATACCCCACTTCGAATCGCCAGGCGCGTTCGTCGGTCGATACGACCAAGAGGACTCCATTGTCTCTGCCTGCCTTCCCGATGCCGTTCGCGCTGAACGTCCGAGCAGCGAAGGTGTCGATTCCCCAGGGCTGGGTCGTGTTCACGACGAGGATCGCGATCTCGGCGGACGTGAGGGAATCGACCTGGTAACAGAGGTCCTCGAGGGCGTTGAATTCATCGGACAGCAGCGTGCCGGGCGTCGTGAGGTCGTTCACGTACAGGTAGATCGTCGGCAGGTCCTGAGCGACCACGGGGAACGAGCTCATCGCCACGCCGAAGACGAGAAGGATGGGAACGGCAAGCGTTCGCATGCGGTCCCTCCGGCCCGGAGACCTCAAGGACCGCCGGGGATCGGATCGTAATACTTACGAGGCTGGAAGCCGAATGAGCCTGCCAAGAGGGAATTCGGGAACGAGATGACGGCCGTGTTATAGGAACGGACCGCATCGTTGTACCACATCCGTTCCACCGCGATCCGATTCTCCGTGCCCGCGAGTTCGTCCATCAATCCAGCGACGAGCTGGTCCGAGTGGAGGTCCGGGTAGTTCTCATACGTGACCCGAATCGCGAAGAGGTTCTGGTCGAGGCTCTGTGACGTGTTGATCCGCTGGTCGATGCCGGATGTGTTCAACCATTGGGAGCGCAAACGCGTGATGTTCTCCAACGTCGAACGCTCAAACTGTTGGTACTGGGTCACGGCCCCTACGAGACTTGGGATCAGGTCGATCTTCCGTTGGTATTGGTTCTCGACCTGCGCCCATTGGGCCGTCACCCCCTGGTCCTTGGCCACGAGGGAATTGTAGGCGGCGACGATCCACGCGAGCAACACGAGGACGATCACGAGGATGCCGACGAGGGTCAAGCGCCTGCGGGAGCCTAGCGTGAGGGTCATCGATTCTCCCATGGGCCCCGACGTAAAATAGCTATCGTCGGACCCCGCGTGAAATGGCCACGTCCGGGCCTCCTGATCTCACATGAGGGACCGTTGCAGATGGACGTTCACGGCTCGCCGTCCGATACGACGGGCGACGACCGCGCGAATCCTTGTTCGATTTTCGAGAACACAACGTGGAGACCGGCGGCGAGGGCGAACGAAGGCAGGGTCGCGCCGATCGGCAGGGCGAACCAGACGATCACGAAGTACAGCGCCGTACCGGGGATCCAACTCGCGAAGGCGGGCCACCGCCAGCGGGGCGCCCCCTCGAAGAAATCGCTTCGCGGATACCCTCCGCGACGCACGAAAAAGGTCTCCGCGATCACGACTCCCAGGAGCGGGACGAAGAGGCCTCCAATCAGGAGGAGGAACGTCTCATAGGGTCCGCCAATACCTTGGCCCGAGGCGACCAGGTACCATGCGGCCGCGATGCCGATGAAGGTGGAGGCCACAATCGTCGTCGCCTGTTTGCGTCGCATCGAAAGATTCTGGACGGACACGGCCGCGGAATACACATCTGCGAAGGCATTGTCCGTCTCGTCGACCAGGATCGCGATCAACGGGAGGGCGCTGAGGCCCAAGAGGCCAAGCGTCGCCAGGAATGCAATGGGAACTTGCGGGTTCAACCCGAACGCGGTGATGCCGAGGAACACCAAGGCCGCCCCGAGGAGGTAGAAGGACGTGTTCGCGGCAATGTAACCGAGGCTCGTCCCCGCGGCGGCTCCTTTCGGTGACCGTGCGAAACGGTTGTAGTCAGAGATCAAGGGCCACCAAGAGATCGGCATCGCGACGACGAGATCCAGGCCGAGGAGGAGCGACCCCGTCCCCGTGAAAGCGCCGGCGACTGCCGGAGGACGGAAATTCAGGTTCAGGCCGTGTAGGCCAAGAGCGATCGCGACGGCGATCGTCGATCCGTACACGATCCAGATCGCGAACCGCTCGAGCCAGCTCCTAACGACCGCCAGGGGACCGCCCAAGGCCAGGGCCATCGTGATTGCTCCCCAGACGGGCACAAAGAACGCGGCCGTCCAAGGGCCGAGAATATTCCCCGTCAGGATTGCGGCCGCCTGAGCCATAATGAGCAGCTCAAACGCGGTCCATCCGAGGAGTTGCAGGATGTTCAAGGCGGTCGGTACGTAGGACCCGGCGCGCCCAAGGATCGGACGCAGGCTGACCATCGTCGGTACGCCCGCTCGACTGCCGTGGTGACCCGCCGCGGCGAGGAGCAGACTTCCCACGATCGAACCGCCGAGCGATACGATTGCCGCCTCCCAGAGGGAAAAACCGAACGCGGTCACGAGGAGCGCACCCGCCGCGAGGACTAAGAGTCCCGCCCCGAGGCTGGACCACAGGACAAACAGGTCGAACGTCCTTAGGATACGGAGCGAGTCGGGGACCGGTTCCACACCCCACTCAGGCGGTCTCCTCAGTCGCACCATCGGCCGACCGAACGCGGTCGATATATAACGCATTGACGGGAGCGAGGCTTGGTTCCGGAGATCAGGCCTTGGACCCGCCCTTCGAGAACTTTTTGTACGAATGTTGCAGCGCGGTGACCAGGGGCAGCTCTCGACCGGCGAGGAAATTGATCAGTGCCCCGCCACCGGTGCTCACATGGTCAATCCGATCCTGAAGCCCAAACCGCTCCACGGCCGCCACCGTGTGACCTCCTCCCACGACCGACAGTCCGTCGGACTCAGCGACCGCGGTGAGGAGTTCCCGCGTGCCGACGGAGAACGGTTCAAGCTCGAAGACCCCGGCGGGACCGTTGAAGAAGATCGTCTTCGCTTGATGGATTACGTCTGCGTAGTGGGCGATGGTGTCGAGTCCGATGTCATAGACGAGCAGCTTCGCAGGGAGCGCGTCCACGGACACGGGCTTCCTTCCTCCGTCGTCGTTGAGGACCACGTCCGTCGGCAGGAGGATTCTCTTCGAAAATTTCCGGAGGACTTCCTTGCATTCCGTCTGAATGGCGTCATAGTCGTCCACTTCGCGTCGCATGAACTCCGTCGTGGGCTCCCCCGGGTCGACGCCGGAGGCGTCCAAGAAGATGTTCGCGACCCCGCCGGACGTGAGCACGGTGTCCACGATGTTCTTCTCCAGCATGTGCCGGGCGACCGCGATCGAATCGTCCGCCTTCACGCCGCCGAGGTGAGCGACCTTTGGCCGCTCCGGATCCTGGACCGCCTGGGTGAGCATCGTCAGCTCGCGCTCCATCACCCGACCCGCGAGGGACGGGAGGACGTCGCAAAATCCGACGAGGCTGGGCTGAGCGCGATGGGCCGCGGCGAAGGCGTCGAGGATGAAGTATTCGGCGTGGGGTGCGAGGCGCTGCACGATATGCGTCTTCGCCATCTTCTCGAGCTTTGTATCCGCAAGGGCCTCCTCCTCTGCGTAGAATCGGGTGTTCTCCAACACGACGACGTCCCCGACCGCCATCGCTCCGATCGCCTCGATCGCGGGCCTTCCGAACAGGCTCGAGACGTACCGCACGGGCCGGCCGAGGAGGGCGGCGATCCGTTCCGCGTGCGCCTCGAGGGTCGTGAAGTCGTCCTTCCCCGGGCGGGACTGGTGCGCCAACAGCACGACCTTCGAAAGCCGCAGCTCGCGGATCGTCGTGAGGTGCTCCCGGATCCGCGCGTCGTTCAGGAGCTGCCCCGTCGCCGGGTCGACGGGCGAGTTGATATCCACCCGGAGGAGCACGGTACGGCCCGAGAGGTCGAAATCGTCCATCGTGAAGAAATCCCGGGCCATCAGAATGAGACAGAAAGCCGCAATGTAATAGCCTTTTTGCATCGCGCCGGTGGCGGGTTTCCCCCGGGAGCCAGGCCTGTGTTCTCAAACGGGGGAACTAGGTTGCAAGCTTTTTAGAGGGGCCCGGGAGATGGACGCAAGGACCGAGGGAAACCTACGCCCCAAGACCTCCTGCTCCCAGAGGGCAAACTCATCCGCACAACTCGGGGCGGGGCGAACGCGCTGAAACAACTCCTCCTCGACCTGAAAAAGTACTCGTTCTCGGGCTATGTCCGGACCGTGCGAACCGCGGGCGGCAAACGGTCGGAGGGAATCGTGCTCCTCCGGGGAGGGAACCCGGAGGCGAGCCTGCACCAGCGGGACGAGGCACAAGACCGCGGGCGGAACGCCCTGAAGAAGGTGTGGCAGGACTCCTATGACGAATCGTGCGTCCTCGAGCTTCACGCGCGGGTGGACATGGACGGACTCGTCCGCGAGTACGCGGATGCGGTCCTGGAACGGCCCTCGAAGGTCGTGAAGAAGACGAAGGTCCCGCAAGCCCTGGACCGCGGGGATATCGAGGCCCAACTTCGGACGTGGAAGGAGCGGTCGTACGACGTCTCGGTGATCGAGGCGAACCTCGCCGCGGAGCCGAGTGTGTTGACCGCCTCGGTCCTGGCGATGCGGGAAGCCGTCAAAAAGGCGGAAGCGGCCTCCGAGGCCCTCGCGAGCCTGGACGTGACCGGCTTCGAGTCGCGGGCCGCAATTCTCCGGGAGAGGCTCCGCGATCCGATCCGGCATCCAGACATCGATGCCGAGGTCGAGTTGCTCCGGGAGGCCACGGAGAGCATGCGGCGAGTCGAGTCCCGACGCAGCCTCGAACGCTCGCGGGAACGCGAGTTCAAGGAGCGGACGAAGAAAGTCCTGGAACTCGTCATGAAACAGCGGCGAGAGATGAAGTCCGAAGCTCCGCTGCCCTCCTCGGAGGAGGTCGAAAAAGCCCTCGAGGAACCGGCCCCTCCGCGGGATGCCGCGACGAACCTCGCACCGGCGTTCACGTTCGAAGGCTTCACGGTCGGAGAGAGCAACCGGTTCGCTCACACGGCCGCGATTGCGGTAGCGAAACAGCCGGCGAAGGCCTACAACCCCCTCCTGATCACGTCGGGTCCGGGCCTCGGCAAGACACATCTTCTCCATGCGATCGGGAACTACATCGCGTCGCACGAGACCGGCGCGAAGGTGCTCTACCTCACGTGCGAGGCCTTCGGAACCGGTCTCACGGACGCCCGCGAGAAGGGCACGTTGGGGGCCTTTCGAGATCGGGTTCGAGGGGTGGATTGTCTCCTCATCGACGACATCCAGTTTCTGAGCGGCATGACGGAGGTCCACGAAGAACTGTTCCACGCATTCAACGACCTCCACGGCGCCGGGAAGCAGATCGTGCTGGCGAGCGATCGTCCCCCGAAGGCGATTGCAAACCTCGACGAACGCCTCATCTCTCGGTTCGAATCCGGCCTCGTCGCCGGAATCGAACCCCCCGAATTGGCCACGCGGGTGGCAATCCTCGAACGCCGATCGCGCGAAGCCAAGGTGACGGTCGAGCCGGGCGTGCTGAAGCTCATTGCGAGCCTCGTCGAGGAGAATGTCCGCGAACTCGGGGGAGCGCTCAATCGGGTCGTGGCCTTCTCTTCGATGATGGGTCGTCCGATCACGGAGGACCTGGTGAGAGAGGTCCTCGCCGAGCCGCCGTCGGAGGCGGCGCCACCGCCCGTGGCGGTCCAGGAGCGCGCGGAACCGATCAGCCTGCAGGGCCTGTCGCCGGGAAGGAGCTACCTGATCGAAGAGGAGCGGCCTGCCGAGGCGTTCCGTCGGTTCGCGGCATTTCTCGGCGGTCGCGGCGGCGGACTCGTCATCACCCGGACGAATCCGAAGCGAGTCCGCGAGACCTACGATCTCTCTGCGGAACGGGTCCTGTGGCTGACCGATCGGGAAGGATCCGCCGAAGACACGATTGCTCCCGCACTCGAGCGGATCGTGTACGAAATCGAGGACTTCATGTCCAAACAGCCGCGGGGCGCCGTGTTGCTCGACGGAATCGAGTACCTGGTGTCGAACAATTCCTTCGACGCGGTCCTCAAGTTCGTCCGACGTCTTTTGGACGCCATCTCGGAAAGCCATTACGCCCTGATCATCTCGTTGGGATCCGCCACCGTGAAGGAACAGGAATTGAAGGTGTTGGAGCGAGAGATGGAAGTGATCCGCGTCCCGTGACGGGACGCCCAGGTCATCCGAGGCGTTGAATCTCCTTGTGGAAATCCCGAATCTGGCGGAGCGCCTCGGCCCACGCTTCCCGCTTGACGAGCGTGCTCGCCTCCTTAAGGATCCCGATCGGCTTGGCGAGGTCGTTCCCTTTCAGCTTCAGATCGAGCAACAGGCTCCGGGCCTTTCGCATCTCTTCTTGCACGAACTCGGGGACATCTCGCTTCAGGCGGTCGTATGCCTGCGTGCCGATACGCGTCGCGGTGGCGACATCCCTCCGTTCTAGGGACTCGCGCGCTTGGCGCAACAGTCGTTCCGAGGCCGAGACATCCATCCCCATCCCGCGCACCTCGTGTGCGAGTCGGTCGCCGTCTTCGATCGTCTTCCGGGCATCATGGAAGTCCTTCGCTTCGGACTCAAACCGGTCGAGGACGATCTGGTAGGTGTCCCAGGCGCCGTCATAGTCACCCGCCTCCATCCGACTGACCGCCTCGAGGAGTCCGGGGGTCACGGCGGCGACGCCTCCCTCTCCCTTCGCCGCTCGGATCTCTAGCGCGAAACGCTCGATCCCCCCGCCGATGAAGTCCACGAAGGCGATGTCGAGGGCCCGCCGGGCGTCCGCGATGAGCGTGACCGCCCGCTCGATGTCGCGCCCTTTCCCTGCCTGAATCGCATCGTTGATGATTCGCTTCCCTTCTTCGATCTCGAGCCCGATCCGTTTCGCGGAGACCAGGAGGGGCTTCACCTCGTTCACGAGCTTGGGGAGCTCGCGGTAGAGGAGCTTCCGGTCGCCCGTGGGGATACGACGATCCGCCTCTCGACGAGTCTGCCGGAGCGCTTCCAGCCGATTCTGCAACGGCGAACGGGTTGGTTTCGCGGAAGGCGGCGCCACGGCGACGGTCGCCAACGCGGGAGCCCTTCCCGCCCCCGACACGTCCACCACCGCTCCCGATAGACCGGGGACCGGGGGGGCTACTTTGGCCACCCCGCTGTCATCGGCGAATCGCACTCCACAGTTGGGGCACTGGTCGGCGTCCGCCGGCACAGACGCCTTGCAGACGGGACATTCATACTCGGTGGCCGAGCCCTCGGAGAACTCGGCTCCGCAGGCCGGACAGACGGTGGCGTCGGCGGCGACGAGCGTCTCGCACACGGGACAGAGGAATTTCTCGCCGAGTTCGCGTGCGGTCGAGATCATGGAGGCGGACCCGGAAACGGTCGCGGTTTCTCCGGATTCGGACGTGTTGCGCGCCACGCTCTTCAGCGATTCGATGATTTCCCGATGATCTTCCTTGCCGTTCATGATCGAGGCGAGGATCTCGTCGATGCTCCGGCCGTCTCTCACGGGCACCTCGATGGGTTCTTGAGGACCGCCCGCGAGGTCGAACAGCGTCAGGTCGGTCTGACAGGAAGGACACACGCGGGCTTCCGCCTCGATGGAAGAATCACAGACGGGACAGACCTTCGTTTCCTTCGCTGGCGTAAGCCGACACCTCGACTTGTCGACGTGTTTCTATCCTGGACCAGCGTACAAAGACTTTCCGGACTCAGTCCAGAGAATGATAAGTCATCCGGTAGATAATCAGCGCAAAACGATTAAGTTGGACTTGGACCCGTCCAATGACCTATACGGCGTGGCCATGGCCTTCCGCAATGCGATTGATGGACTTGACAAAGTGATCCGCACCGACATTTCGCCGCCGAAGGTGATCCTCGTGACCGGCCCTCCCGGTTCCATGAAGACGTCCTTTTGCTACACGCTCATGTCGCGATACCTGAAGGACACCGGGGAGTTTGGTCTGTACACCACGCTCGAGGAAACGGTCCAGTCCCACCTACGGAACATGGAATCGCTCGGCGTCGAGCTCTCGATGAACATGCAGATCAGTGACTTCACGGATTTGCGCGAGATCGATGCGGTCGTCGGTCCGGAGGATCAGACGGATTACCTCGCCTTCATCGAACGGATGATCATCCACTACCGGAAAGTCCACGGACACAAGTTCAAGATCTTCACCTTGGACTCGCTCGGGGCCCTGTACTCACTGATGGAGAACACGACGAACATGCGCAAGCGGATGTTCTATTTCTTCAAGATGCTCCGCGACAACGAGCTGACCTCCCTCGTCGTGATGGAACGAAGCCCGGACGGGGAAAGCCAGCTCCTCGGCAATGAGGGCTTCCTCGTCGACGGCATCGTGTTGCTCGGCCTCGACCACTCTCGAGGAAAGCTCGTTCGGTATCTCCAGGTGGAGAAGATGCGTTCGACGGATCACTCGATGGAGAAGCACGCGATCGAGATTCGTAAGGGCGGCCTCACCGTCTTGGGTCCGATCTTCGAAGCGGGAGGAATGTGATCCCATGTCGATTCCACGGCCGATGCCTGAGAGCTCGGCTCCACGAACGAACACCGGAGGTCGCCGCACATGGCCGAAGCATCAATCCTAGACGCGCTGGACGCACTGAAAAAGCTCGAGGAGAGCCTGAGGTCGCGAGACACCGAGTTCAAGGAACGCGAATCGTCTCTCCAGGAGCAAGCCTCGAAGCTGGAAGAGGACCGCCGGATGATGGAACAGGAGCGGACCGCGCTCGCGGACGAACGCGATTCGGTCGTCGGCCGTGAAAAGGGCCTTCGCGCTCGTGAGAAGGAACTCGAGCAGAAGGAACGAGGATTGGATCAGAGAGACCAGGAATTCGACGCGACGAAACAGGAAATCTTGACGAAGGAAAGCCAACTCGTGAGTCGGGAGCAGGAACTCGTGAAGAGGCTCGACACGCTCGTGAAGCGCGAGGAAGAGATTGCCCATCGAGATTCGGAGACGGTCGCGCACGTGCGGGAGATCGCAGCCCGCAAGAACGAAATCGCGGGACGGCAAGAACAGATTGTCAAGCTCCTCGAAGAACAAAAGGCGACTCTTCAAACGCAAATCGAACGAAGTCGCGAGCTGATGGATCGTGAGAAGAAGCTCGCGGCCGAAGAGGAAACGATTGCGACGGCTCGGGCGAAAATTGCCGATGAGGGCAAGCGCCTCCTCGAGAAGGAGAAACAGATGCTTGCGCAGGAACAATCGATGCGCGCCTCCGCGTCGATTCCCTTGAGTCCGACTCCAGCCGTTTTGGGTCGCGTTGTGGTTTCACCGACCGCCGTGCCTACGGCCGTACGACCGCAGCCCATCCCCGTGAACCCCCAGTCGGTCGCCCCGAAGACCGCTACGGCGGCTCCGGTGGTTGCGGTTCAAAGTGCGAAGGCCGCCGGGAAGCCAGCCGTGACGACGGAGGCCGCCTCGGGAGGTGAGTCGGAAATCCCCTGTCCCGCATGTGGCACGATGATCTCCGCGGATGCGATCATGTGCTACGCCTGCGGGCACCGATTGCACGAGGAATCGGATGTGGAAGAAGCCTCGGAAACGGAAAACGAGTCGGAAATCCCCTGTCCCGCATGTGGCACGATGATCTCCGCGGATGCGATCATGTGTTACGCCTGCGGCCACCGCCTCAGCGGGGACGATGAGAAGGGAGCGAAGAAGGCACCTGTGAGCGTCAAGAAGGTCCTTAAGAAGAAGGTGATTTGAGCCGAACGAAGTGGTGGGTACAAACGCGCCCCCGCACGCGTGGAACGATGCATTTTGGCGCGATTTTTCCGCGAATTTCGCGGTTTTCTCGCGATTTCCATGTACGAATCACGATAAAAATCTTTCCTCCATAGGAACCCGTCGTTCTTTTTCTCGAGAACAGGTCCGTATCGCGATAGATAATCGCTCGGTAACCTATTTATAAACCGGGCCCGGATGGCCCGCGCAACATGCCCACCGGTCGCAGTATTGCGGAGGTTCTGCGGGACTCGACCTTGGGAGGTCTTCGGATGTCGAACCGAGCCGGACGGAATGGCAGGGCACTCAGCCTCTTGATCGTATGGTCCATCGCCCTTGGCGGGATCTTCGCGGCGATTGTCGCCCTGAGCCCCGCTACGCGGGCGGGCTCGTGCGATCAGATCGGGATCAACATCACCGGGGACTGGACGATCAACACACCCCAGGTTTGCAGTGGGGTATTCTACACGGTCGACGGTTCGATCACGATCAACTCCGGAGGCAGCCTCACCTTGATCAACGGGGGCCTCAAGTTCTCGAAGGATGCTAGCCACATGGGATACGCCCTGACGGTGAATGCAGGTGGCGCCTTGATTCTTGACAACTCGGTCGTCACAACCAACCCAACGGCGATCAATCCGTACTTGAAGCTCGCATTGACCGTTTCGGGAGCCGGCAGCCAGTTCGTCATGTCGAACGGAGCGATGCTGAAATTCCCAGGATGGTTCAACGCGACGGGCGCCTCGCTGAACATCACGGACTCTACGATCACCGGCTTCAACGACACGGAACTCCAGAATTCGGGACTTGACTCGGAGCTCAACAACGACGGCCCGATTATCGCATGGACCGCGTCGACGACCGCGAGCCTCTATCGATCCTCGATCGACCGCATCTACCAGGACAGCCGGTTCTCTGAGGGAGGCCGGGGCGGTGCGGCGAACTTCAACCTGACCGTCAGCGGATCCAGCACGGTGTACGCGTACGACTCTTACCTTAGCGTGGATTACTCGAACGTCGTCGGAATTCACAACGAATTCCACGTCGACGGAACATCGACGGCGTACCTGTACAACGTCACGATTGATCGGGCGCAGGACCCGATCTACAGCTCGAACTGGACAGCGGCGTTTGTGCCGGCGCCCGGCGGCGCGGTGAATCTGTTCCGCTGGCTCGATGCCACGGTCCTCGACCGGACCGCGTTCGCGGTGGCGGGCACGGGGATTTGGTCATCGTCGAGTCCCACCGGAGCGACGGCGCAGTATCCCGACAACGGGCCTTCGTCGATCCCGAGCTCGCGCACACTGTGGTACCTGGGCCG
This sequence comes from Methanobacteriota archaeon, assembly GCA_005878385.1. GTDB lineage: Archaea > Thermoplasmatota > Thermoplasmata > RBG-16-68-12 > RBG-16-68-12 > RBG-16-68-12. The sequence goes on along the minus strand of VBMN01000078.1, from coordinate 1,802 downwards.
AAGCGCCAGCGGTCTGAACGCGTGGAACCGGACGGACAGTACCGGCCGCGCGAGGATCCCGCTGTATACAGATCAGATCACAGCCGCGACGTTGCCGAACGGACAGTCGTTCGGGAACTTCCGCGAGGTTCTGACCTACGCGGCCGCGACGGTCACGGACGGCGTCTCGTTCAACGCGTACCCGGCGGTGAGTGTCGCAGACAACAACCACTGGGCCACGTACACCTTCAACACCGTGCAAGTCCGGACGGGACCCGATCTCGAGCTGCGACAAACGGACTACAGCTCCACCCAGAACGTGATCCAGAGCCAGCCGTTCACGGTGACCGCCAAGATCTACAACCGGGGCCAGACGGACGCGAGTGCCGTGTCCATCGCCGCCTATCTGAACGGGAACCGCAGCTCCGAGGTCGCGCGGGTGAATGGACTGACGATCGTCACCGGCGGATCCGTGAACCAGACCCTGAACGTGGCGGCGATCAACCAAGTCGGTGCTCAGACACTCATGCTCGTGGTCGATCCGCTCAACACGATCGACGAAGGTGGGGCCGCCCAGGAGAACAACAACTTCGCGAACGTCACCCTGAACGTCGCACCACCTCCGGCCGGATACGTCGCGATTCAGAATCCCGGGTCGGGCCAGTCCGTGGAGCCGGGATCCCAACTTGTCGTGACGGGATACGTAAAGGCCACGGGAAGTGACGCCGCCATCGTCGGCATCTCTCTGACGATCGAGCTGCGTTCCGGCACGGCCGTCGTCGCGACGAACCAATCCGCCTCGGGAGACCAAGGCTTGTTCGTGGGGATGATCATGGTTCCCGCCGGTACGCAGGACGGATCCTACAGCGTGGTCGTCACGCCCACGGCGGGGTCTATCCAGCCGAGCACACAGACCATCTCGGTCCGAAAGAACGTGCCGTTCCTGAACCAAACAGTGCCGATCCTCGGCCTGCCCTATTGGCTGTTCTTCATCATCCTCGCGGCAGCGGCCGCGGCGGTGATCGGCGTCACGCTGTACTGGAAGATCTATGGCCTCGGCAAGATGGTCGAGTGCGGCGAGTGCGGCGCCTTCATCCCTGAGGACGCGACGTCGTGCCCGAAGTGCGGTGTCGAGTTCGAGAAGGACATGGCGAAGTGCTCGAACTGCCAGGCTTGGATCCCGGTCGACGTGAAACAATGCCCCGAGTGCGGTGTCGAGTTCGCGACCGGTCAGGTCGAGATGGCCGACTACCAGGAGAAGATGCGACTCCAGTACGACGAGGTCGTGACGAAGTTCAAGGAGGAAGCATCCCGGCAACTCGGCCGCGCGTTGTCTGACCGCGAGTTCCAGGAGTGGTGGCGCAAGCAGCCGACCTTCGTGACATTCGAGGATTGGCTCCGCGAGGAAGAGGAGATGCGCAAGATGGGCTCGAAGCCGTGCCCCACCTGCGGCACCCTCAACTCCGTCACGGCCAACGTCTGCCACAAGTGCGGTTCGCTCATGCGCGAGACGCCCCGACCGCCGAGCGGAGGCGGGAGCGGGGGTGCAGCCCCGGTGATCCAGGCGCGACGTCCCGGAGGCAGCCCGCCCCCGGAGAGCCCCGCGGGAGGCCAGGCGTCCCCCTACGGTTCGTCGGGCGCCCAGTCCGGCGGTCCAGGCGGCACCGAAGCGATCCCGCGCCGGGTGATCCGCAAACCGATCGGGCCCCAGCCGGTTGTGCAAAAGAAAGTGATCAAGAAGCCCTCGGGCGAAGGTTCGGACGACGAAGGTCAGTCGGACGCTGGCAGCGAAAACACCACGGACGACGAGCTCTGAGCTCGGC
>VBMN01000005.1 GCA_005878385.1 Methanobacteriota archaeon | reverse complement strand
GATCTCCATGCCGATCCTGATTGCTCCAACCGCGTTCCATGGACTTGTCCATCCGGACGGTGAGATCGCGACCGCTCGCGGCGCGGCCGATTCGGGAACGGTCATGATCGTGAGTGCGATCGCAACGAAGACCCTCGAAGACATTGCGGCCTCCGTCGCGGCGCCCCGCTGGTTCCAGCTGTATGTTTGGAAGGACCGCAAGGTCACGGCGGATCTTGTGAAGCGAGCCGCGACCGTCGGATACCGGGCGATTTGTCTCACGGTCGACACACCGTTCCTCGGTCGACGGGAAAAGGACGAGCGGAACGCCTTCACCCTCCCTCCCGGACTGGGGATCGCGAATGTCCGCCTCGCCGGACTCGATGGAATGCCAGAATCGGAGCGCGGCTCCGCCTTCGCTAAGTACGTGGCCGAGCTGCTCGATCCCTCGGTCACATGGAAGGACATCGCTTGGCTTCGGTCCCTCACCTCGCTCCCCCTGGTCCTGAAGGGAATCATGACCGCGGAGGACGCGACGCTCGCGGTGGAGAACGGCGTGAACGGCATCGTCGTCTCGAACCACGGCGGCCGGCAACTCGACTCGACATTGGGGACGTTGGATGCACTGCCAGAGATCGTCGATGCAGTCCATGGTCGAGCGGAGGTCTATATGGATGGCGGCATTCGGCGGGGGACGGATGTCCTCAAGGCCCTGGCGCTCGGTGCAAAGGCGGTCCTCGTCGGGCGATCTCCCTTGTGGGGCCTCGCCCTCGGAGGCGCGGAGGGTGTCCGGGCCGTCCTCGAGCACCTGCGGAACGAGTTTGCGCTCGCGATGGCCCTGACCGGCCGCTCAACCGTGGCTCAGATCGATCGCGGACTCGTCCAACGAGTCTAAGGCGACCCCACCCTGGACTCGATGAACTCCAGAAGAATCCGGATTGCATCCGCATTCCCGCTCGGATGAAGCGGCAATCGTCCGAGGGCGAGCTTCTCAACGATGAGTTCGCGAAGCCGGCTCAAGTCCTCGTGCCGATAGCCGAGGGTCGCTGCGTTTCGCTCTGCCTCGGAGTGTCCCTTCGGAGGAATTGCAATCACGGGGGTCCCTGCGGCAAGGGCCTCGTTCAACGTCCCTTTCCCTCCCGTGGTGATCACCAAATCCGCAGCGAGGACGTAATCCTGAAGATTCGGCAGGAACCCGTATGTGTACACGCCCGACTCGGGCTGCGCCTTCAACTTCGGACCGCTCACGATGACCATCGACGCGTCGTCCAGACGAAGGACGCGGAAGGCTTTCACGGCCTCGCGGATCAGAAATTCCCCAATCGCGGTGCCTCCCGGGGTCACCAGGATCGTCTTCTTTCGGAAGAACAAGTCCTCGCGGATCTGCTCGCGGGACGCGCTGAACGGTCGCACGATCGGGCCAATCCGTCGCACGTTCGGCCAAGCAGGGGCATCGTCGAGGGCGAGGATGAGATCAATCCGGCGCGCGAGTCGCGAGAACCAGAAGTTGCCGTAGCCCTCGAAAAGACGCGAAGTCGGATCGTTCGCAAAATCGTGGCGCAATCCGTTGAGGATCAGTGCCGTGGGAATGTGGTGGCGCACCGCCTCTCGGACGGAGGCGACCTCACCGGCAGAGAGGAGGAATCGATTCGACTCCCAATCGGATTCCTTTCTCAGGTAGCGCCGCGCGACCCGGAGATAACGGGCATAGTCGACATACCATCGCCAGACCGGCTGCAATACCCCGTCGATGGCGGGCCAATCGGGAGCGGGTGGCGCGGAAAGAGCATCGAAGCCGCTGGCCACGACGAGGTCCAAGGCGGGCACCCCGGCCAAAAAGAGGAAGTACAAATCTTCACGGCGCTCCCGCAGGCCGCGGGCGAGGGCGACCGCCTGGGTCGCATGGCCGAGCCCCTGGGAATGGACCGCGAAGTATCCTTGGAGCTCTTCCATGAAACGAGCTTATGAGCGAGTTCCAGAAAGACCTTCGGGGTAGTCCAATTGGGACTCGTGCCGACCCTGGACAACCATCGCAAAGTGAAGGCGGTGCGGATGTGTTGTCCTGAGACGGGAAAACCACTGGACATCCTAGCATTCTCCCGCCCCTGCCGCGGTCTTTTAAAGCCCGGCTACCTTCCGTTCGTCCGTGGAATTGGGGGCCCTCGCGAAATATCCGTTTGTCCAGGAGGCCTCTGCCTTCATCCGAGCGGAACAGGTAACTCTCGAAGAGCTACTGTCCGAGCCGGCCTATGCCCGCGCACGAGCCATCGGGCGGGCTCGCGTTCTCGAGGCGCTGGAGAAGGGGCCCGATGCTAAGCGCGTGGCAATCGCCACCGCCGACCAGCTCTCTCAGCTGCTCGCATACCCGGTCGCACGGATCCTCGTCTCAGCGTTGGAAGACACGTATCTGATCCGACGGTTCGCGTTGCGGGAAGCCATTGCGGCGGAGAATCTCTTGGACCAAGACTCGGACGACGCGATCCTCCATATCGCAGCGCAGCTCCCGATGGACCTGCGCCGAGAGGACGGAGGTTTTCGAATCCACTTCTCGGACTTCTTGCGTTTCACGAGCACGATGCGCGACACGCCATGGAAGTTGATCAACCAGCCCGTGGAACGGGGCTACGTGAGGATGCGCCGCGAGAAGGCGCTCCGCGTGATGCGGAATGCGATCCAGCGTCACATCGAGCAGGGCCTTCCGCTTCCGGTGAACGACGACATCCTCGGTGCGTTCAAGGCCGACCTCGCGCAAATCCGCGGCCTCCTCGAAGCGAAGAAGGCGACCTTCAAGGCGGAGGACATTGGAAAAGTGAGCATCACGCGCTTCCCGCCGTGCATGTACAACCTCCTGGCCCAGATCCAGAATCATGAGAACGTACCCCACATGGGACGCTTCGCCATCGTCGCGTTTCTCCATCACATCGGCCTCGGCAACGAGGAGATCTATCGCGTCTTCGGGGACGTCCCCGACTTCGCGGCCAACGTGACCCGATACCAGATCGAACACATCACGGGCAAGTCGAGCCCTACGGAATACACCCCGCCGGAATGCTCGACGATGAAGTCCTACGGCATCTGCCCCGGGCCGGACCGGATCTGCCTGACGATCAAGCATCCTCTCTCGTACTACCGCATCAAGGGTCGGGAGCATCGGCCACGGGGGGAGAGCGCGTCCACCGCGACCTAGCGGAAACCGCGCCAGATCTTCACAGCCCGTTGGACGGCGGTCACGTTCCCGAGGACCGCGAAGAGGACCATGAACCATTCCAGTGGACCGAAAGTGAAAGGACCCGTGCCCCAGGTGACGCCCCCCGACGGAGCGACGAGCCACTGGATGAGGCCGCCCAGAAAGAGGAGGACGAGGCGGTCCGCGCGGCCCAGGATCCCTCCATAGGCGCGGCCTTGGCCTACCGCCTGCGCCTGGGTCCCCATGTAGGACGTCAGGAGGACTCCGAGGAGGGCGAGCGTGCCAACCGACAGGCGAGAGTACATCGCGTTGAAGGCGACACCTCCAAGGATGAAGACATCCGCGTAGCGGTCGAGCACATGGTCCAGGAAATCGCCTCGGGCGGACGCCTTCCCCGCCAGTTTCGCGATCTTTCCGTCGAGCGCGTCAAGATAGGAATTCACGAGGAGCAGAAAGAGCGCGGCGGCGAGGAACCCGCTGCCACCCAGGTAGAATCCGATTCCCGCGCCGACGGCCGCGACAAACCCGGCCCACGACACCGCGTTCGGATTCACGTGAATCAGGCGCGCGGCCACCGGGACGAGGAAACGGTCGGCGAGGCCGCGGTACCGGTCTAGTACCAGGACAGCACCTCGGACGTCCAGTCGACGGACCCGGGTTCATGTCCTTGGGTCTTGCCTTGCATAATCGAGAGGATCGTTGCTCCAGTCTCGTCTGGGGTCGCCTCTGTCGTATCGACTTCGTAAACGAAAGGCAGGCGGCCGACCGCCTCCTGCAGGATCACGTCAATCGCCTCGGCCTCGACGTTCTCCAGGATCTTCGCCTCGGGCCATCCCCGAGTCTGAAGCCGTTCCCGGAGGACGTTTGGTCGACAACGGAGAACGATGACGAGATTAGCGTCCATGAGATGACTGTAATGGCCCTTGAGGAATGCGATCTTGGCCGGGATCCGGAGGTGCCTCCGGAGGCCCTCGACGTCGACCTCGTCGGTCTGCCGACCCTCGTCGCGGCCCGTGATGAACCCGCCAACGCGGGCTTCATGTTCGAGATCCACGATCGCATAACCTCGTCGCTCGAGGATCGCACAGACGGCCGACTTGCCTGTGCCGGGAGTGCCCGTGATGGCGACAATCACGGCGGAGCAGAGGAGTGCGCCGAATAAATGGCTTGTGGCGGGCGAACGTTGATAAGAGCCCGCGGCGGTCGTTCACGAGCATTGGCGATTCGCGAGGGACCGGAACCGTCGCGTCGTGATCGAGCCGCTTCCGCACTTCGCGAGTTCGTTCCCCGCGTCTTCCCGCTCGGCCTGCTCATCCTCGGACTCGCGATCGCGCTTGCGTCTCTCGGAACCGATGTCGAAACGGCGTACTCAGCGCGTTTCTCAGGAACCATTGTTCCGACAAACCAGACGATACCGATCGGCCCATGGAGCGCCCAATACCTCCAAGTCAACTTGCCTGTGGGTGCCTGCCCCCTTCGAATCTACCTTGCGACGTCCGGGGAGTCCGTGAACTTCAATTCGACCGGAGCGCGACCGACCCGATGGACCGACTGCACGAGTCGTTCCGTCACGACGACCGAAGAGGTGGTCGACCTGATCCTGGTGAATGACGGTACGCGGCCAGAGCCGTATAACGTGACCGTGGAGGCCTATTCGATCCGGATGCCTTACGGATGGATCGCCCTTCCGGGGACCTTCCTAGCAATGACCGGTCTCATCTTGCTCGTGCCGCGACTCGTCCTGCAGCAGGCGACGAAGATGAAGGATGACCTAGACCGATGGAAACGAAAATGAGAAAGTCGGGGGCCTTGCGAGCCCCCGGTTCGGACGCCTAGATCTCTTCCGGTCCCTTCGACATGTCCTCGCCTTCGCCGGACATGCCGCCTCCGCCGCGGCCCTTTGGCATACGTCGCAACAGTACAACGACACTCAATACCGCGACGACAACCGCCACGACCGCAACTCCGATCGAGACATACAGGAGGGTGCTTAGCGAGTTAATCGTGGCCTGCGCCGTCGTCAGCTGAGCACTCGTCGTGTTCAAGCTACTCGACAGGTCCTTGATCCGGTTGTTCGCCGTTTCCAACTGGATCCTCACGATACCCTCGATGTATGCAATCTGCGAAATCGCGGTGAACGACACCGTCGAGAAGGACGGCACCGCCGCTTCGGCACCCACGGTGATCGTCTGGAGCGTAAATGCTCCTGGCGCAAGCGCGGCGGTCTGCGCACCGTTCAGTGCGATTTCCCACTGCCCCGCGGCGGTCCGCGTCGGCGTGCCCGACAGGATAACTGCGTGCGTGGCCGGGTTCAGGACGATGTATGACGAGCTCACCGCGTCGTACGGCGCCCCTTGCAAGGTCGTCGTCAGGTTGAACGACGCGGGCAGGCCGTTCAGGATCTGGGATGGGCCCGAGAGCGCGGTCGCCGGAACCTTCGGAACGATCAGGCTGTCAAAGTGGTCCGCGAGGAACGGGTAGTCTCCATGCGCGCCGTTGGCGACGGCGAAGTTGCTGAACTCGATCGTGAACGCCGCCGGGTCAATCCGGTGGATGTAGTACGGCCCGTTGCTCGAGTAGTACGTCCCGGACTCGGAACGGAAGCCCGTCGTGGCGGTCCCGAGGGCGGCCCACCGCGCCGATGCTTCCGTGCCGCTAATCGGGAACGGACTCGTTGGGCCGAACCCGGGTGGAAGCGAAGCGGTCGTAAAGTTGTTCGCCACCTCGGCGTCCATCAGGCCGATCGACGCACCCTTCGTCAAGTCCAGACTCGTAACGCCCCGGCTGTTCGCGGTCGTCGTACTGAGAACGGCGTTGCCATGAAGTACGGTCGCCATCGCGAGTTCGCTCTCGGTCCACGATGTGCTCGGGAAGGTGAGTCCCGGACCGTCCGCGGTCGCCGCAATCACCGTCGGGTCCACATGCCAGTAGTTCAAGTAGATCGCGAGATGGGTCGCATCGAGAACCTCCAACCCCTTGAACGTCTGGTTGAACAACTGCCCTACGAACCCGGACGCAAGCGGGTCCTTCGCGAAGACGTCACCGTAGTTTCGCCTGGCGTTCAACGCCAACGCATACAGGACGTCATTCATGTTCATCGCAGAGCCGTCGTGCCATGGCCCGAAGGTGTAATCGAAGACCACCTTCGACACCGCGGTGACACCTGAACCCACCGTCTGCCACGTGTTCGAGAAGACTCCCGGCGCTGCGGTCTGACTTGCGTTGAACCAGTACGCCGTCGCTGGTACGGGCATGGTTCCAGTGGGACCCGCAGTGGTCACATCGAACGTCGAACGGATCGGTATGTACAGACCCGTGTGCGGGTCGGGGAAGACGCCGAAGTCCGCCATGTCGTAGAAGGGCAGGATGTCGTACAGGAACGTGAACCCGCTTTGCGCCCACGGGTTCCAATCCGAAACGAATTGCCTGCGATTCCCGATGTTGAGCGTTCCGCCGACAAGCTTGTTGCCGCTCGTATCCAGGAGCTGCGCGTTCCTTGTGGTGTAGAAAGACCACGGCCCGCCAGCCAGGTCGTATGCGAAGGAAGCGGTTGTCTTCTTCGCGTACGGGAATGTCGCGCCGGCCGCAAGCCACACTCGGACGCTGTCATCAATGCCCTTGCTCGCCGCCGTCTCGAAGACCGATTGGCGGTCCGCGACGCTCACGTACTGCCCCGCGAGGAGTCGGTTGCACGCGTCGTTCAGTGCAGCTGGCGGCGAGTAGAGTCCGCCGTTCACGGAGAAGAACGGTTCCCCGTTTCCACCGCAATAGAAGTAGTACGGATCGGAGTCAGGCCACGCAGTAAGAGCGGTCGTCGCGAATCCTTCCGTGTATGCCATCCAGGCGCCACCGGTCGGATCACCCGAGTAAACGACCTGGTTCGAGGTCGCAGAGGTGATCACCTGCTCATTAACCGTGAACCCGATGCTCCGGAGCTGGGCCGCCACGTAGTCCCCGATTTGGTGCCTCTGATCTTCTACTCGCGCGAGCAATTGGATCGTGATCGGATTCCCCTTGTACGTCCACTGCCCGCCCGTGAAGGCGACGTTTGCCACACCGGAGAGAGCGTCTGTCACCATCTGCTTCGCGGCCACGGGGTCGTAGCCGTGCGACGCCTCAAGGGACGCGTAGAACACAGGGTCACGTGCGTACTCAGGCGACTGGGAACTCTCGACGGCGGTCTGCGGGAATGCCGCCCCTCCGTAGATTTCTCGTGAAACGTACGAGCGGTCAATGAGATAGTTCATGGCCGTCCGGACCCCCGTCACCGAGAACGGATTGAAGAGCGTCGCCGCCGCTGTGGCATTCAAGGGCGACGGATTGAAGAGCATGTCCTCATAGCTACCAGCCACCGTGATGAGTCCGAGATTCGGGTCGGACTGCGCCGCCTGGAGCTGGGCCTGCGTTGCGTAATAATACAGCCACATGTTCATCGTCCCGGCGTCCATGGCCGCTGTCGCCAAAGACCCGTCACCCTGCCGAGACCAAACAATCGAATCTGCCCAACCACCGTGACGGGTCGTCGCCGCGGTCGCACGACCGGGGAACAGGACGACCAATCCGGCGATGAGCAGTCCCACGATTACCAATACTGCAAACAATCGCCTCATCGATCTCTCACTCCAAATCGCCGAGATTGAAGAAAACTCCTCCTCCCCCGGCAAGGCGAAATCAGTTCATCCGTATTTATGCGTATCTCCAACTCATCCGCGCGCATAACGAGTCGCGAGGCGTGAGTTCGACAACCGTCTCAAAAACGGGTCGTCGATTCGAGCCGTGTCCTATGTTAATGCGTCTCTCGCCCGATTGTACGTCATCGAATGGTCGGCCGACGCTGCAAGACTTCTGTCCGAACGAATCTTCATTTGGCCCGCGAGCTTCGCATCATCGATGGCGCCGAGGGTCTTCGGGAAGCGACGAAGCTTACACTCGCGACGCTTGTTTGTGATTCTTGTAACGGCCGCTTCGGGCTGGATCCTCTTCGGTGTGCAGCCCTTAATCGCCGATGCCGGACCCACGACCGCCCCGTTCGCTTGGAAAATCGAAACAGCGGACCCCGGTGCCGGTACCGGCCTCCACACATCGATTGCGGTCGACGGAATCGGCGCTCCGATGATCTCATACCTCAACACCGCAAGTGGGACCGTCCAACTGGCTCGTCGCGTCGGCGACAACTGGAATTCGGAAATTGTCGCCGGGCCAGGATTTTTCTCCGGTGACACGAACGTGGCGATTGCTTCGAATGGCACGATTGAAACGTCGTACTTCGACGAGCGAGCAGGAGCGGTCGTGTTTGCCGCAAAAGGGCCCGGAGGTTGGGACGCATCGAGCATCGATTCCGGGTTCTCAGAAGGCTACAATCGACTGGCCCTCGACTCGTCGGGGCGGCCTGCCATCGCCTATACAGGGTTCGATGGTTCACTCCGCTATGCGACGTGGAACGGGACTCAATGGTCCATCGACATCGTCGACCATGCAACGATCATATCTCGCTATCCGGACCTCGCCTTCGATCCGCTCGACCGGCCCAATATCGCTTATTATGGCAACGGCACGTTGCTCTTTGCGAAGAAGACGAGCGTCGGATGGACCCGCGCGGTCGTCGATCCGACCGCTAACGCGGGCTGGTTTTCCCGCATCCGGGTTGATTCACGCGGGGTGGCACATATTGCCTATTACGCGAGTTCGAACAAGAGTCTCATGTACGCGACCGCGGACGGGAGTGGCTGGAACCGTAGTGTAATCGACTCCGAGGGCGACGCCGGTTTCGACTTGAGCTTCGCCATTGATCGAGATGACCGCGGGCAGATTGCTTACTATGCGAGGCGCTCCGGGGTCCTACGGTACGCCATCGAGACGAGTCAGGGCTGGGTGCGTGAGACGGTCGACGACACGGGGGTCGCTGGGTGGTACACCGGGATTGTAGCGGACGTAATCGGGTTTCCACATATCTCGTACTACGATTGGAGCGATGGCGACCTCAGATACGCGGAAGGCAAAATTGGGCTGCAGGTTCGGAGTCTCGCGGCCTCTTCGACGAATGCCACGTCCGCGGTGCTCGGCGGGGAACTCGTCGCTCTCGGAAACCATTCGCTCGCTTCCGTTGGGTTCGCGCTCCATGCCGTCGGTACGGTCGATTGGGCCTACCGGGCCGCAGGGAATCTGACGCACGCGGGATCCTTCCATCTCCTTGTGACCAATCTCACCGCAAACAATACTTACGAGTTTTACGCGGTCGCACTCGCGGGGAACGAAAGTTCGCAGGGAGCGATTCGTTCTTTCCGCCTCTCCTCCTCCGCGCCACCCTCGCCTCCGTACGGCCTCCTCGCAAGCATCGGAGTGGGTGGGGTTGGGGCGCTCGCCGTCGGGTACCTGGTTACGGGTGCAAGGGCTCCCCCAAGACACCGCGTACGGGACCCTCTTCCACCAATCTCCCTGCATACATGATGCCGACGCGGTCCGAGAAGTGCTTTGCCGTCGCGAGGTCGTGCGTGATGTAGAGGAAGGCGATCCCGAACTTGAGCTGGATCTGACGCAACAAGCGCAAGATCGAAATCCGAACGGAGGCGTCGAGCATCGAAACTGGTTCGTCGGCGAGAATGAACTCGGGGTTGAGCATCAGTGCCCGGGCGATCGCGACGCGTTGGCGTTGACCGCCGCTGAGCATGTGCGGGTACTTGTTTGCAAAGAATTCCGGCGGGTTGAGCTTGACGGACTGGAGCGCTTTCATGACCGCCTCCTGCCTCTGTGCGCGATCTCCTTCCTTGTGAATGATCAGCGGCTCGTCCAAGATGCGGTATACGGGGAACGCGGGATTGACGCTCGAGTAAGGGTCTTGAGGAATCATCTGGGCCTTTCGGCGAAGCCACATCAGTTCCTTGTCCGACTTGTGGGTAATGTCCTGGCCATCGTACAGGAGCTTCCCATCCGTAGGCTCTAGAAGGCGGATGATTGTCCTACCCAGCGTTGTCTTGCCCGATCCGCTCTCCCCGACGACGGCCAAGGTCTCTCCTCGCGAGATGGCAAGGGTCACGAGGTCGACGGCTTTGAGCGAGACCGATTTCCGGAACAAGCCTCGTCCGATCTCGAAGTACTTCTTCAAAGCGTCGACCTCCACGACGTGCGGAGAGGCGGGACTTGCCTCCGTGACGGGCTGTGTGTCCACCGTTGCGGCCGTCAAGAGCCTGCCCCCGCGAGCAACCAACACGAGGCTCTCCAATCTCCTCCCAGGAGGGGGGGCGGCGTCGACTCGTACAACTTCACCTCGACCACCTTCGTCTTCGCCTGGACCGATTCGACGGACTTCAGGAAGCGATACGTCTCCTGATTCTGGGCGATGAACGAAGTCAATCGTTGCGCGAACTCGGCTACGGTGCCGTTCGCTACGGGCTTGATCAACAAGTTCTGAGCGCCCTTGGCCGTCATAGCCTCGATCGCGGGAACCGTGTTCTTCGTTTCCTCCAAGATCTGGAGGAGCCGGACCTGTTCGATGAACTCGGGCGCGGACCACCCGCACTTCTCGAAGGACACCGGACATCGAAGATGGAAACGGCAACCGGGCGGAGGGTCTGTGAGGTCTGGCGGGGCGCCAGGGATGAAGTCGGGAGCCGCCTCGCTCCTCAACCGAGGGACGCTTGCGAGAAGCTTTCCGGTGTACGGATGCTTGGGCTTGACGAACACGCCTTCGGCGGGGCCGACCTCGACCAATTGCCCCGCGTACACGATACCGACCAAGTCCGCCAGCTCACTCGCGAGGCCAAGATCGTGCGTGATGAAGATGTACGACAGATGCTCGGTGTTCTTGAGTTCCTTGAGGAGGTTGATGATGTTCGTCTGGGTCATCACATCTAAGGCCGACGTTGGTTCGTCGAGAATGACCACCTTCGGTTTGAGGATGAGGGCCATTGCGATGACGACGCGCTGTTTCATCCCGCCGCTGAGCTCGAAGGGAAATCGACGCGCGGTATCAGCCGAGAGCCCGACCTTTCCCAGCGCCTCGATGGCTTGGTCAGCCGCCTCGTCTCGATCGACATCGTAGTGCACCATGAGTGGTTCGGCCACCTGGCCTCCCACGCGGATCGTCGGGTTGAGGGAATTCATCGCCCCTTGGAAGACCATGGAGATGCCCCGCCACCGAACGACCTTCCGGAATTCCTCCGTGTCAAATTCCATGACGTCCTGCCCGTCAAACACAACCTTGCCCTCGTACCGTAGGACGTTCTTGGGCAGGAGTCGCAGAATCGCATTCGCCGTGGAGGTCTTCCCAGAGCCGCTCTCACCCACGAGCGCGATCGTCTGCCCCGGTTCTAGGGCGAAGGAGATATCGTCAACCGCGTGAACGGGACCCTTCCGGGTTCGATACCAAAGAATGAGGTTCTTGATGTCTAGGACCGGCATTGGCTTCCGTTCCTATTGCTCGCGTAGCCGGGGATTGAGGACTTTGTCGAAGGCATACCCGAGCAAGGCGAAGGCCACGGTCGTAAAGATAATCCCGGCCGCTGGGAAGAAGACCCACCACCACATACCATTCGGAAATGCCCGGGAGGCGAACAACGCGCTTTGACCATATGCGTCCCCCAGGATGTGTCCCCAGGTGGGAAGCATCGGATCTCCGAGTCCCAAGAAACTCAGCGAAGCTTCCAAGAAAATGAATGCAGGGACGGTCAGTGCGATGAGGGCGAACGTGTAAGGCATCACGCGCGGTAGGATATATCGGAAGAGAATCCGGCCCCGACTCGCGCCATATGACCGCGCGGCCTCGATGAATTGCTCCTCCTTGACCTGAAGCACAATGCTCCGAACGACCTTCGTGGTGGCCCCGACGATCCCGAAGACGACGAGGACGATGAGAATGAGCACGATACCAAGATGGTACAAAATGCCGAGAAGGATCAGAATCGGAAGCGTCGGGATGATGAGATAGAAGTCCGCGGTGCGCTGGACGAACTCATCGATAAGTCCGCCATACCAACCCGAAATCGCTCCCAAGATGGTCTGGATCAGAACCGATGCGAGGGCACCGGCAATCCCAAACGCGAGAGCCACAGGAGCCCCCCACAGGAGGGCCACGAGTAGATCTCTTCCTTCGAAGTCGGTGCCCGCAAGGCCGAACACCGTTCCGTATACGACGGCCCTGGCGTTCGCATCGTCCGTCGCGGTGAACCCGTTGAACTCGATCCGGAAAGAGTAGTTGCCCTTCAGGACCTCCGAGGTCTGCGGGTCGAGAATGGAATGATCGAGCTTCCCCATGAGCATCGTTTGAGCCTTCGGAGGGTTTTGATAGATTCCGCCGATCCTCGGGAACAGGGCGTCCCACTCGGTCTCGCTCGTGACATTCTTGAGAATCAGCCAGTCCCGGATGCTGTTGTAGACCGCGTACGAGGGGTCCTTGATCGTGGGGCCCGTGAGGGAAAAAGTGTTCTCGTAAGGAGCCCGCACGCTGGGATTGGCGTCGAAGATGTGGATCTCTTGACCATCGGGGCGACCCCAAAAAACCTTGATTTGCGTCCCAGTAACGTTCCCGAAAACAGTGGTCATGAACATCTTGATCTCGGAAGGGAACGCGTCGGCCTGAAAAGAAAAGGAACTCCGCAGCACGACAGTGGTGTAGACTTGATTGCTCACGTTGAATGAAATCCGGACCTTGTCGAAGCCTCCCGGCTCACCGTTGTAGGGCATGAGGGCTGTGCGAGGGAGGTGCTTGCCGGTGAAGACTTCCGACCATTCCGGGGCCGCCAGTTTCGGGTTGTTGGTCCACGCACCCGGATCGTTCCACGATTGCACCACGTTGTAGGGCGCAAAAATCGGAACGAGCACAGCGAGAAGGATCAAGAATCCGAGCATCGCTCCCGCCGCAATTCCGCTCTTCGTCCTCAAAGCTTCGAGGAACGCGGCCTTGATCCCAAGGGGCGCGGAAATGGCCGTCGCGTTACCTCCTCAGTGCCTTGATGCGTGGATCCAAGAGGCTATAGGTCAGGTCCAGGAGGAACACGGTCACGACGAGGAGCAAAGCGTACACCGTGGTGAGCCCGATGACTACGGGCGCATCCTGAAGCGAGATGGCTTCGAAGAACAGCTCGCCGAGACCCGGGTAGTTGAACACAGTCTCCGTGATGATCGCCCCCGTCCAAGCGGCAGCGAGTGTGAGCGCGAGGGAGGTGACGATCGGCGGAGACGCGGCCCGAAGAACGTACTTGCTGAGCACATCTCGCTCCTTGAGACCCCGCGCGCGCGCAGCGAAGACGAAATCCTCGTCCATCACTTGTAATACGAGATTGCGGGTCGTATACGACCACGATCCAAAGACCGAGAAGGCGACGGCCGCCGCGGGGAGGACCATGTGCCACTCCATGTCCTTGAAGTAGTCGTAAGGGGTCAAGACCCAAGCCACCAGCACGGCCGCACCGGCGGCCATCACCCCATAGCCGATGGCTCGGTATTTCGTTCGCAGGTGTTTGTTCGCCAGGTATCCAGCAACCGCCAAACCAACCGCAATTAGGGGCGGAAACGCCGCGAGGAGCGGAGCGGGAGGTGGAGGAGGCACGCTCGTGAGGCCGCCCGATGGGGCGACTTTCAGTCCGAAGCCGAACACAAGGATGAACAGAATTCCGTACACCCACGGCGGAACGACGAACGTGGTCACGGAGAGGACGGTCATTCCTCGATCGAAGGGCGAGAGGGCTTTCCTCGCCATCCACAAACCGAGCCAAATGCCCACCACCGCCGCGACTACATTCGCCACGGTGAACAACACCAAGCTCCTGGGAAGCCTCTCGAAAATGATCGCAGAAACCGCCGGAGAGCCGTCTGATGAGTGAAGCTGCGTTGCCCTTCCGAGGTTCAACAGAAGAGCACTTACCGTATAGCGCACCGTCTTGGGCAAAAAGGGCTCGTTCAGGCCCTGAGCCTCAACCGTCGCGTTGTACGTGATGTTGAATTGGCGAGCTTGCTCCTCCGGAGGTAGTCGATTAAAGGCGGGATTCCTCGCGTATTGTTGTTTAAGGTCCTGATAGATTTGCGCCTTCAAAATTGCGTCGATTCGACCAAAACCGTTTGCGATCACCACCGTCACGTAGATCGCAATGACGAAGGTAACCGCCAAGAAGACAGCTCGTCTCGTGAGGTGGCGCACAACCCCCATAGTTCA
Source organism: Methanobacteriota archaeon (assembly GCA_005878385.1). Taxonomy (GTDB): domain Archaea; phylum Thermoplasmatota; class Thermoplasmata; order RBG-16-68-12; family RBG-16-68-12; genus RBG-16-68-12. The sequence continues at coordinate 6,169 of VBMN01000005.1, read as the reverse complement.
TGAGTAGCACGCGCCGCCAATTTAACGTTTTTGAACAATCGTCTGACCGAATGCTCCCACGACGCCTTCCCTCCAACTCCACAACGTAGCCCCGGTAAGACTGGGGTGGGCATCCCCGATTTAGGCTCCGGGCAACGTGTTAGTGGCCCCCTGGACGAATCTCAAATGGGCGATGCGTAGCGAAGCGTCCGTCATTCGGCGACTGAGGTCTTCCGCGACTTTTGGTTTCAACATTGTGCGAAACGGAATGTCGTATCGGATATCCATCAAGATGAGGGGGAGGGGTGAGACCGAACCGAAGTCGTGCGTTTCTCCTGCGAGGGCGGCGCGGAGATCGCTCAATGCCGCATCGCCGTGCACCACGGCCATCATGCCCGCGATCATGCGGCGAACCATGCCTCTCCGGAAGCTCCGAGCGCGTACGTCGATGAAGATCGCACCCTCCTTGCGTTCGACGCGGACCGAGTCAACCGTCAGCGGAGCGGGCACGGGCTCTGAGCAAAACGCTCGGAAGTCGTGCGTACCGACGAACAACCGGGCGGCCGCTTGGAGATTCCGCTCGGCGACATCCTCGAGAAGGACGTACCGGTACCAGCGCTCGATAGCATGCCTCGGATGAAAGGAGGCGGGCACGGGCGCGAAGGCCCAGGCCCAAACATCTCTCGCTTTGTCGTTGAAAGCCCCAAGCACTGCGTCGGGCCCGAGGGAGGCCTCGAACGCGATCACGTTGCCCACCGCGCTCACGCCCCGATCAGTCCGGCTCGCGCTCCGAAAGAACGCCTCCGTCGGATCCCGCATGATCTTCGCGGACCGCAGAGCCGTGATGCATTCCCCTTCGACGGTACGCCGATCGGGTTGTCTCTGGTGGCCGAAGAACGCCCGACCGTCGTAGGCAATCTTGAGCGCAACTCGCATGCCAAGGAATATCTTTCGCATGATATATCGAGCGGCGTGCCGCGGGTGCGGGTCGTCCTCGTTGAGCCAAGGCACGAGGGGAACGTCGGTGCCGTCGCGCGCTCGATGAAGAACTTCGACGTGAACGAGCTCGTGCTCGTGAACCCGTGTCCGCTCGGAATGGAAGCCCGGCAGCGGGCCATGCACGGCTTGGACATCCTCGAGTCTGCGGCGACCGTCGCCGATTTCGCTTCGGCGGTCAAGGACGCGGACCTCATCGTCGGGACCTCGGGCATCGACACGGACAGCGAGAAGCGTTTCGTGCGAATCGCGGTCCGGCCACGTGCCTTCGCAACCAAGGTTCAGGAAGTCACGGGCACCGTTGCGATTGCCTTCGGACGAGAGGACTTCGGCCTTCTCGAGGAGGAACTACTCCGATGCGACCTCCTCGTCACGATCCCGGCGGCGGACCCCTACCCAATCCTGAACATGTCCCACGCCGTGACGGTCCTCCTGTACGAACTCTTCACCGCAAGGAGATCCAAGAGGACCACGCGAGCGATGTCTGGGCTCGAGAAAGAGCGACTCCATGTTGCCTTTGCGGACCTTCTCCAAGCGACGGATTACCCTGCACACAAGTTCACGCGTACGAAGATCATGTTCCGACGGATGGTCGGACGCGCGGTCCCAAGCAAGTGGGAGTTCCACGCCTTGATGGGCGTGCTCCAACGGGCGACAAAGCGTATCCGCCGTCTCGAAGGAAAGCGCTAGAAGCGCTGGCCGCTGCCTCGACCGGTCACTTCACCATGCCGATGCCGAGACTCTTGTCCGTCTTGTCCATGCTCTTGCGGCCGTCCTTCTGAATTTCCAAGAGCGCTCGGATCGCGTCGACGTTCTCGGGCACGACATCCGATTCTTGATGGACCGCCTGGAAGTAAAACAAACGTTTCCCGTCGAGGACATGGACTCCGTCCCGCCACACCGCGATCTCGTACAGGTCCGAGCGATTCCGTGACAGGTCGCGCGCCATCTCCATGATCTGCGCGGTCGACTTCACGCCGTCCCGGCCCGCGACGAACGCGACTCGGGGGAAGCGCTTCCACACGTCGAGCACCGCATCCGCGGTTGCGGGTTTCTTCAGGTCGACGGTCACGATGTGCAGATGCATGATCGTGGTCGGTACCTTCACCGCGATCGTATGGATGTTCAACTTCGGCAGGACGCTCTGGACGTCAGGACCGTGATGGGAGGGCATCTCGAGTTCCGGCTCGATCGCGTTGATCGGACCCTTCTTCGAATCCCCGGGATCCGTCGCCCGGCGCACCATCACCGCGAGGGCGTTTGCCACGCCGAAGTGGGCGTCGAGCGGATAGAGCGTCCGAATCAGACCGGTCGTATTGCAGGACGGAACGCGCACGAAGGTCGCGCCGAGGCACTCCTCGTAGTTGGCCGCCGCGTTGAAGGAGAGGTTCGTGAGAGAAGGCTCCTCGCCTCCCTGCCAGATCGCCTTCACGCCCGCCTTCTCGTAGAGTGCCTTGTACCCACTCTCCTCAGGAGTGCAGTCGACCACCAGGTCCGCGACCTTGACGAGGTCGTCGAGGGTGCCCGAGCTCTTGACACCGGCCTTCTCAAACTTTGCCGCCGCCTCCTTGTTCGCGGCGTATAGCGGATATCCTTTGCGAACGGCGAGCTTCGCCTCGAAGTCGGGCTTCGTCTTCGCGACCCCGGCGACGCGCATGTCGTCTTGCGCAGCGACCGCATCGGCGACGCGTTTCCCGATCGTCCCATATCCGTTAATCGCGATCCTGGCCGTCATGGAAGAGGATCCCGACGAAAGCGAACCGGGACGCGACTAAAAAGGTTGCGTGGAACCGCCGCCCCCGAGTCCGCAAAGCCTATTCCGTCGACCCCGGCATACCGTGGGCATGAATTGCTATTACTGCGAGAAGCCCGCGCGCGCCATCTGTCGATTCTGCGGTGCCGCCGTGTGTCCGGACCATACGAGGGCGAACCGGTTCGTGAGCGGTTGGGCGGCAGAAGGCCGTGCGGACAACATCGTGGTCTTCAATGCGATTTGGTGCGGCCGCTGCGCGGTCCAGCCGATGTACATGGCCTAGCGACGTGCCTCATCTCGCATAAAGATCCCGCCGGATGCGAGGGACCATTGCCATGAGCACGGCGCATTCGGTGAGGCCTTTCCGGTCCAGTCGTCCCTCGGTGAGGTAGCCAATCGCTCCTTGCCTCGAGCCGATGCCACGGATTCCCGTCAGCCGCGTCATGGCGTCTCCCACGGTGGCGCCGGCCTTCACCTTCTCGAGGATCCGCGGCGGATAGGTGAAGCCGGGTCCGTGACCGACGGTGAATCGACCGGAACGGTCGACCACCGCGCAGTACTGGACGTCGAAGTGGTCGGACAAGACCGACGACCACACAAGTCCCGCTTCGATGCCGACGCCGAAGTCCCCTTCCCCAATCGCGGCCTTGGCGCGGTTCATCGCACCGTGGAGCGCCTCTTGGTCGAACGGCTGGTCCGAGACCTCGGTCTTGACGCGCAGCCCGCGCACCCGGGCTGGGAGCAACAGAGACTTGAAGACATCCTTCACGGCACCGATTTTCACCGGGTTGCCTGAGCCCACGAACACTTGCAATGGAGTGAGGCGTTTGCCGCGGCGGTCAATCAGGCCCTCTCGGATGCGACGGGAGGCGATCGGAAGGCCGTCCTGCGCGAGGACCATCGGGACCGCCCGAATGCCGAGAGCTCGCAGGCTCTTTGCCATCCTCGCTTCATTCAGGGCCACGGCAACCGGCTGGCGTTCGGCGGAGACGACCAGCACATCGAGATCGGGCACGTCGGCAGCAGGACCAAACGGATCGTCAATCGGCTCGATGCGCGCGTGGCGCCACTTCCTTGCCGCAAGGAGGCGCTTCAGGTTGCGTTCCCGGATCGCATAAGGATTCACACGCGGACGGGATTCCTTCGCGAACCGATCGGTGGTGAGGCCGATGATCACCGCATCCGGCCGCGGGTTGAAGGCGGTACGGAGGAGAGCTTCGTGCCCGGCGTGCAAGATGTCGAACGTCCCTCCGAGTACGACGCGCATTCAGCGGACCATCCGGTCGACACGATATAAGAATGTCTCAGGGAGACAGACGGCCCTCGTGAATTGCGAGGAGATCGGAATACAGGGCATAGGCGGTCTGTCGCAAAGCCGGATGCCGCTCGATGATTTGCAGCTCTTTCAGCATGTCCGTCCGCACCACCAGAGAGCTCGACGTCCCATCCACGGAGAAGAGCGGATGGTTGGTCGGGACGGATTCGAGGGACACGGCGGCTTGTACGATCCGTCCGGTCCGCCATCCACGGGCGATGAGCTTCGTCCGTTTGCTCGCCGCCTTCGCCTTCTCGCAGGATCCGGATGCCGCGGAGCGTCTCTTGAAACAGGTTGAACACCGGGGCGCCGTCCATCACGGTCCCTTCGTATCGGAATCCGAGGCCGTGCTTCCGGGCCAATGCGCGGAGGCGCTGGTAATGATAGACGACAGGGCCCTTGTTCGCGGTGATCACGTGCTTCCCGCTCGAAAGGGCAGCGAGGACGTGGTCTACGCCAATCTGCCGCGGTGCGATTCGCAAGGGTGTGATCTCGATCACGACGTCGGCCCGTGCACGCCGGATGTAATCGGCCGACGGTCCACGAACCCCACGGCCGCAAGATTCCAGGGAGGCGCCTGCATCCGCCAGCCGGAGCGCCTTCCGCAGGTCAATCCCTTGAGAGCGTTCGACCGACCCATGCCGTCCCGTGAGGATGGCGACAATCGTTGCGTCGAGGCCGTGGACTCTCGCGAGTTCCGACCGACGTTCTAGAATCAATCGTGCGAACTCCCGGCCGACGTTGCCGAAACCGGCGAGGAGCATCCGACAGCGCATCGCAGGATCGTCCTCGGCCCCTCACGGCGCGCCTTTTTCCGCGGCCAGGGCACGCAGGATCCCATCGATTCGGCCGAGTCCTTCCGAGAGGTAGTCGCCTGCGTGTCCCATCCCGATCCGGATGTAGCCGTCCATGCCGAACTGGTCTCCGGGCACGATCAGTGTGGACTTCTCCTTGAGCAGGCGCCACGCCAGATCCGACGAGTTGATGGGCAATCCGTATCGCAAGAAACAGATCGCGCCTGCGGCGGGCGGAATGTGGGTGAACATGGGACCATGGCTGGCAATCCATTCGCTCAGGAGACCGTAGTTCCGTTGGAGAATCGACCGCGTGCGCCCGAGGATGTCCTCTCGTCGGCCGGGGGATAGGGCGATCTGCGCGAGCCGGTCCGACAGGTAGGTGGGCGTCAGGGTCGTGTAGTCATGGAACGCCCACAGGGTCGCGATCGTCTCCGGAGGCCCGACGACCCAGCCGATCCGCAGCCCCGGGAGGGCGTAGGCCTTGCTGAGGCCGTTCATCACGAGCGTCCGTTCGTATCCGCCCCAGAGGCTCTCCGTCCTCGGACCTTCCCGCTCCGCACCGGTGTAGACTTCGTCGGACAGGAGCCACGCCCCGGCGTCCTTCGCGGCATCGAGCACCGCGCGGCGCTGAGCCCCGGCCATCACCGCGCCGGTCGGATTGTTCGGGTTGCAGACCGCGATCGCCTTCGTTCGGCGGTTCACAGTCTTCGCAAGGTCCTCCGGGTCGAACTGCCACCCGAGGTCTTCGCGAAGCCAGATAGGGTGGACCTTCCCCCCGAACATCTGGACGAGTCCCCAGCTCTCCATGTAGTTCGGCAACACGAGGACGATCTCGTCGCCCGGCTCGACCAGATGCCACAGGGCCAGGAGGCATGCCTCTGACGATCCGTTCGTGACCAAGACATGATCCGGCGTCGCTCCTGGGTACAAGGCCGCGATCGAGGAACGCAGTTCCGGCGTCCCGTTCCCTTGCGAATAGGCCAGGGAGTGGCCCAGGAACCGATCGATCGCCGCCTCGTCCCGGAGCAGCTCGCGCAGCGGGAGGGGCTCTACTCCACTCTCCGAGAGGTTGAATTCCACGGCGTGCTCCCACGTCGACTGCCATCGCTCCATCTCGAAAGGGACGAGCTTCATTCCGTTCGCACGCGGCATCGATGGTTGTTCGGATTAAGGTTCTCGGGACATGATCCGCGCGGCGACGCGATGGCGAGACCAAACGCCCGAGGGACGCAGGGTCGATCGGCCGCCGCCCCTCAAACGTCCACTCGTGCGATGTCCCGACCGGCGTTTTCGTGCCTGGTTCGCATGTGCCGCTACAAAAATATTCCG
>VBMN01000004.1 GCA_005878385.1 Methanobacteriota archaeon | reverse complement strand
TCGTCAGACTGGCCTTCGTCCAGTGACACAGCTTCACGCCGCTGTGCTCCCCGACGATCCGGTAGCCCTGGCGCTCTAGGACTTCCTGCTTCTGGACGTCCACTTGCCGCCGCATGTCGCGCGGACCTTAAAGGGCTTTCGCGGGCCGCAAAGTCGGGTGATTGTTGGGCCCAACGTGAGAGCTCCGACGGAGTTCGAGTAGGTCGATTTCGCCAGCTTGGAACTCGTTTACCCGGAAGAACTCGTCCTTCGCGATCACGGCTTCGAGGCGATCCATTCCGTCCGCAAAACGGAGATCGTGGATCTTGAGGCTCTTTCCTTCGTGATGGAAGGAACGAGCAATGTTCGTGCCGAAGATCGCCTGAATCCATGTCCGATCCACACCCGAGACCCCGCGGAAGGCCCACCAAGGATCGTAGTGGACCAGTGATCTGAAGTCCTCGGTCGGAACCGACTCGATCGGTCGGAGAGCCGCGCGGGGCTCGGGAGTCCGGAGTCGTGTGCCATCCAGGTGAAGCGGTCCCGCTAAGATCCGCGGCGGACCCCCGAGGAGGTCGAGAACGATTAACGGCACCTTCCATGATGCGTCCACGAACGGGAGCGTGTACTTCGTCACGAGTTCCGAATCGGCGAAGGTGATTCGTCGGCCAACGATCGCTCTCTGTTGAATTCCCGTTTCATGCGGCATCCTTTTCGTCCTCATCGAAGGCGTGCAGGCGCCCCTCACCCGGGTCACGGGCGCGAGGCCCCGCGACTTCGGCAGCCTTTTCCAGCAAGTGCTTCACGGCATGGCTCGACTCGGGCTCGTTGAGGAGGAGGGCGGCCTCTCGCTCGTCCAGGCCGAGGCGCGCCGTCATGTGAATGCGGAGCTCCTCGTCTCCCGTGAAGAGCAACCGAATGGTCGGAAGCAGCTCGTCGAGGAACAGCATCTGGGATATGTGGAGGTAAGTCGCGAACTTTTTTGCCAGGGAACTCCGGGTCGCGCGCTGCCCCCGGGAACGGGCCATCTGGATTAGGTAATACGGGAACTCAAGTTGGCCGCCGCGACCGCGTCCCTTGCGAGCGACCGCTACGCCGCTGGACATGAGTTCGCTCGCGTACGACCAGAGACCGTAGTTCTGACGTCGCCGAGCGCGTCCCAGGAAGATGTCGGCTCGGCTCAGGGCCTCGTACCCGCGGACGAGGTCGTCCGTCCGGGAGAACTCATGGCCGAGGTTTTGGTCCACCCACAGGATGAGATCTTCCGGAGATTCGTCGAGTCCTCGGGCTGCATCGCGGGCGCGTCGGGCATCCCCGGACCGCAGGATCTCCTCGATCGCCGGAAAGATCGTGTGCTCCCGGTCGCGGTAGCCGAGGGCACCCGTCGCGGCACTCCGAACCGCCTTCTTCCCGATCGCAAGCGATTCGAGGTCGTTGATCGCTGAGCGCAGGTCTCCGGCGGACCGCTCGACGATGACATCAAGAACCTCGGAGGCCACCTCAACGCCCTCCTTGGAACCGATGGTCCGAAGTATGTTTTTCATCGCGTCATCGTGAATGGCTTGAAATTTGATGGTCTTGCATAAACGCTTTAGAGAGGAGGACCGGCGTGTGAGTCCGTAATAGTCGTTGGCGATGAGGATGATGGGTTGGCCGCTCGCCTGGATCGTGTCCACGATCGCCCCGATCCCACCGCGGTCCTCCCGCCCGAACACGTTGTCGGCTTCGTCAAGGATGATGAGTTTGCGCCCGCCCTGGTTCGTCCGGAGGAATTCACCCGACTCGCTGAATGTCTGAAGGACCGCGCCCCGTGTCGCGGTCTTCCGGATCGCCTCAGCGTTTCGGCTATCAGAGGCGTTCATCTCGACGACACTCCAGCCTACCTCGTTCGCGAGAGCGAGGGCCGCGCTCGTCTTCCCGATTCCCGGTGGACCCTGAAGAATCACCGCCCGCTTGTCGGGCCTCCCCCGCTGCCAAGCGGCCGCCCACTTCCGGAGTTCCGCTACCGCGGTCGGATTGCCTGCGACGGCATCAAGATCCTTCGGCCGGTACTTCTCCACCCAACTCGTCATGCGCATTTGGAGAATCGGGGCACGCGGTCATAACCCTATCACCAAGCTGACGAAATGTCGCTAAATAGGTCGGACGTACTGTTTGTATAGCTGTTTCAAAACCGCATACGAAAATATACGTTTCAGCTAAACTGCAGTTCGGATGCTCATTTCCGTCCTTTGGATTCCGACGCCTCGTAACGGTCGCAGAGCTCCTGTAGGAACTCGTCGTAGGTCATTCGAAACTTCAAGCGGTACAATCGATCCCGCGTGTGGGTCGTTAACTGAATCGTCGTGAGGTCTCGAACCGGCTTCGTCACTAAGTCCCAAACTCATAGAATTATATGGACACATAATTCTATGGATTGTCAACTCGGACCATGGGACGCTCCCATAGCGGTTCGGACTACCCAACGTATACGGAAAACTCGGGCGCGGAGCCGGGGAAATGGTCCGTTCCAGGTCGATTCATGGTCGGGCCTCTCGGGACAGATGAAACAATCAGGCGTCGGTCGAACCGGACGCCTTACTCCGTGTAATCCTCAAGCCGGAGCTGGGGCGTATCCGCCTTCCTTTGGTCCGGCCGGCGAATCCGTCGCTGCATTTCGTTCTGGACTCGGTTGAACGTCTCGATCTCGATCAGCGCGTCGTGCTTCCCGCGCTTGATCCCGCCGTTCAGTCGCGAGAGTCCACAATAGACCGGGTTGCTGAGGATGTTCGCAATTGTTTGGCTGGCCCAAGCACGCCCGGTCTTCGTCCGGTATCCGTCGCGGTTCAGCTCTTGGCAAATCTTCGCGATCCCCTTTCCCTCAAGATAACGGCGGAAGATCAGGGAGACGACGCGGGCCTCTTCCTGCTTCACCTGAAGAAGTCCGTTCACGTAATCGTAGCCGTACGGGCTCGCGTAGGTCAGGAACGCATTCGCTTTCTTCACCGCACTGTTCAGGGCCTCCGCGCTCTGCTGTCCCCTGGCCCGGCGGATCACCTCGCGCTCGTTCAGGTCCCGCTCGATGCACAGCTTCCGGAGAGCTTCCTCCTCGGTTTCGGAGGAGTAGTGTTGCAGGAGCTCGCGGGTGGATCCGAACCGCATGTAGATCTCCCAGAAGAGGAGGGCATCGACGGGCGCCCCGTCGGCGCAATGCTTGCACAACACGACCTTTTCCTTCCGGATCGTGGGATCCGCACGAGGATTTGCATCGACCTCATGGCTCACGAGGCTCTTCGAGGACCAGCAACGCTGACAGCGCCCCTCCACGGTCAGCCCTCCATGATGACGAGGGCTGCGTCGGCCTCGGCGTCCAGGTGGACCGGGGGCGAGCGAGCATTCGAAAGGAGAGCCCGTGAGCGCAGACCCTTCTGCGCTGCGTTGAAGGACTTCACCGTGACGATCGGCTCGTGTTCCGCCCGGCGGACGATTCCGTCCCAACGGAGGGATCCTGCATAGATCGGGTTGTGGAGGATTCGGTGCACCTTCATGGACGTCCATTCGGTGCCTCGTTTCGTGCGGTAACCGTCCTCATTGAGTCCAGCGGCGATTTCCTCCAGGGTTCGACCCTCCTCGCAACGGGTGAAGATGTCGCGCACGAGGGGCGCTTCGTTTTCGTTCAGCACGAGTCGGCCTTCGGAGATGTCGTAACCGAGCGGAGGATGGAATCCCAGGATTCCCGGACCCTCCTTCGCCTTCTGGGACATCCCCATGTACACCCGCTCGCCGATCTGCTCCGATTCGAGCTGGGCGATCCGCTGGATGATGTCCATGACGAACCGTCCCATCGCGGTGGACGTGTCGAGGGACTCTGTCGCCGAGACGAAGTTCTTCCCCCATTCTCCGAGGTTGTCCATCATCTCCATGAAGTTCCGCGAATTTCGATGGATCCGGTCCATCTTGATGACGAGGATCGCGTCCCAGCGGTCCCGTTCCGCGATCATTTTCTCGTACGCGGGCCGTCGGATGTTGCGTCCCGAGTGACCGTCATCGACGTATCGGGCCGCCACTTCCCAATCGCGGGCGAGGCAGTACGCCTCGAGGCGCTCACGCTGCGCTCCGAGAGAGAACCCTTCCTTCGCCTGGTCCTCGGTCGAGACTCTCGTGTATATCGCGACGCGAACCGTGCCCATCCCGGGGCGCCGAAGGTACCTCATACTACAATAGACTGCCGGTCGGACGAAAGTCTGACGCTGGAACTCGTCGAGAATGCTCTCTCAGATAGAGAGGATCGATGGAGTCTGAAGCGAATTTTTATGCAGTGTCAAGAATACTAGTGAGGTCTCGGACGCCTCTGGATGACACAGAATAGCATGGAAAACAGTCGTTCGCCCCTACCTAAGAAAAATCGCGATGAAATCGCTCTCAGCTATTTCATGATAGCAGTGACATATACTCGCGTAATCGGAATAATTTCTGTCTCTAGATATTAGTCAGCGTGTTTTCTTCGCGCGCAGCTCCGCGAGGACTTCTTTGGCCCGGTCCATCCGGACCTTGCGTTCCTTCACGAGAACTTCGGCTACCCGATCCACTTCTTCCTCCGTCGCTCCGACCGACGCCGCGATGTTGCGCGCGTGGAGGGACATGTGTCCTCGCTGAATTCCTTCTGTCGCGAGGGCACGCAGAGCCGCGAAGTTTTGTGCCAGGCCGACCGCGGCAATCACTTCGCCGAGCTCCTGCGCGCTCTTCACCCCGAGGAGGCGGACGTTCGCCTTGGCTGTCGGATGGACCGCCGTGGCACCCCCTACCAGTCCGACGGCCATCGGGAGTTCAATGGTTCCCACCAAATCTCCGTTCGCATCTTTTTCCCAGGTTGTCAGGGACCGATATCCCCCGGATTTCCACGCCGCGTACGCATGCGCTCCGGATTCGATCGCGCGCCAATCGTTCCCGGTCGCAAGGACGACCGCGTCAACGCCGTTCATGATTCCCTTATTGTGCGTCGCGCAACGGAACGGGTCCGCATCCGCAAAGGCGTACGCCTCGAGGATGCCTTCGACCACCTCTTCGCCCGACAGGTCGTCGGTCTTGAGGACCTCCCTCGCAAAGACCGCACGCGCCCTGGCCAGGCGGCGGACGGCGAGGTTGGAGATGATTCGCAAGTACACCCGACCTCCGGTCCATTTCTCCAGGTGCGGGGCAACCGCCTCTGCCATCGTGTTCACGGCGTTCGCGCCCATCGCGTCTCGGCAGTCAACGACCAGATGGGTGACCACCATCGGTCCTCGCCTCGTCTCGAGGACTCGGACCTCGACGTCCTTCGCACCGCCGCCGACCTTCACGAGCATGGGGTCCTTCTCGTTCGCGATCGCGAGGATCTCGTCCCGATGGGCGAGGATGGTGATCCGTGCGCCGTTCGGGTCCGACACGCCGACGAGCTGAATCTGGCCGAGCATGATCGGGCCGGTCCCGCTTGTCGTGAAGCCGCCTCGTTCGCGCGCCATCCGCGCCGCATTGGAGGCGGCGGCGACCACACTCGGTTCCTCGATCGCCATCGGCACGAGGTAGTCCTTCCCGTTGACCTGAAAATTCACGGCGATGCCGAGGGGGATGGGCATCGCGCCGACCACGTTTTCGATCATGTGGTCGACTTGCTCGAAGCGCAAAGCCCCGGTATTCCGAATCGTGTCAATCTCGGACGACTCGAGCTCCCCGAACTCGCGAATAATTTGCCATCGTTCGTCCGCGCTTTTCTTGTAGAAGCCCGAGACATCCGACCGTTTCATCGGTCCACCGCGCGCGGAAGAGGGCTTAGCCGCCATAAAGGCATCGCGGGCGGCGGTCCATTTACCGTTGGATCGGAGCCCCGCACTGTGCACAGAAGGACGCGCCGATGGCCACGGCGGCGCCGCAGTTCACGCCGTACCGCGTCGGGGGCGAACCTGGCGGAGCACCCGCGGTGTCCGGTGGCCTGGGAGGCGCGATCGCAGGCGGCATCGCCGAATAGGGTGGATACGGAGGGGCAGGTCCGTATCTCGGATAGGGAGGCACTGCGGGTTGCCTAGTACGGCCGCCTTCCGCCACGACCATGATCAGTCCGACGATGAGGAGCGGGACACCCACGCAGAGAAACGGGAAGAAGACGATCCCGACAATGGTAAGGACGGCGCCGACGATGAGCAACAACGCACCCGAGGTGAGTTGGTCCGTCAAGTCCGTCCCTCCCAGATCCGAGAAGGGTCGAACACATTCGCCCAGTAAAAACGTTCTCCGGTTTGTCCCCTTCGTTCCCGCTAGCGCGGGAGTGTGGTCGGGCGGTGCCCGGCGAGGTGTTCCGCCCTGCGGCTTGACATGGTATAAATATTCCCGGCCTTATCAGGCCCGGAGCGGACTTCGCAGGAGGGAGTACCTCGCCCGTTGCCTATCCAGATGTCGTGCTCCCGTTCCAGGCTGCGGCGCCCTCATCGCCGACCGTGTTCTGGTTGTTCCTGCTCGGGTTGTACATCGCGTTTTTCTTGGTCGCCTTGTGGGTGTATCAGGACGCGCGGATTCGTGGCATGCGCGGGCCTTTCTGGTTCGCGGTCGCGTTCGCTCTCCCGATCTTCGGATTCGTCGCATACTTGATCTTTCGCCGCGAGCGCCCCGCGTAGCTCATCCCCGATGGACCCCTTCACGCATGGGGCGGACGGTGTCCATGATGGCCCTCGTGGGTTCGAAAATTGCACCAAAATCCGGTGCGCACGGGGGGCACGCCAGAACGTTTAAAACCATGACCCCACATGTGGCCCGGGGTTACTATGGAGGAGCAGTCGTCCTCTTCTGGAGCGGCGCCGACGCCAGCTCCGAAGAGCAAGGCATTGTGGATCGTGATCGCCGTTATCGTCGTGGTTGTCGTCGTCCTGGCGGCGGCGGTACTCGGCGGGCTGTTCGCACCGACGAAGTCGCATCTCCGGATCGGAACGCTCTTGTCGCTGACCGGCGGGCTTGCGTTGTTCGGCCCGGGCGACACGAAGGGCGCGAACCTCGCGGTGGAAGAGATCAACAAGGCCGGCGGAGTGCTCGGCCAGCCGATTGAAATCTTCAATGAGGACGATCAAACCGATTCGGTGGCTGCCCAGGCCGCGGCCACGAAACTCATTACACAGAATCACGTGAACGCCATCGTCGGCGCTCAATTCTCCGGCGGATCCCTTGCGTCAATCAAGACGGCCGGGGACAACGGGGTCGTCATGGTGTCACCCTCGGCGACGTCCGTCAAATTGTCGGATCTTAGCGTGACGGGCGGTTGGTTCTTCCGGACGATCTCTTCGGACCGACTCCAAGGTTCCGTCGCTGCGGACTACCTATACACGAACTCGAGCTTCAAGTACGCCGCCGTGTTGTACATCAACAACCCGTACGGGGTGGGTCTCGCTTCGATCTTCAAGACCAAATTCGAAGCTCATGGCGGGACGGTCAACCAGTCGATTCCGATTCCCGAAAAGCAGGCTGACTACACGAGTCAGTTGCTGCAGCTCTTCGACCCGACCACGTCGAACCCGCAGGTCGTCTATTTTGTCGCGTACCCGGACACTGGCCTGACCGTCATGAAGCAATGGCAGCAGCAAAAAGGATCGCACGGCGGGGCTTGGGACAGGCAGTGGGTCTTCTCGGAAGGGCTTCAGGACCAGGTATTCGTGGACCAACTCCACGATATCGCGGTCGGCGTGGATGTCACGAAGATCTGGGGTACCGCCCCAGCTGCGCCCGTTTCGTCGCTCTATGACGCCTTCGTGTCTAGCTACAAGGCCCGCTACACCAACCAGACGCCCCAACTCTATGCGTCCCACACCTACGACGCGGTGTACATGATCGCCTTGGCGGCGCAGAAGGCGGGTGCGGTCGATGGCGCTTCAATCAAAGCACAACTCCGCGCGGTATCTGGTGGACTCTCGAGCGGCGGCACGGTGATCAACGCCGGCCAGTGGAGCAAAGCGGTCACGACCCTCGCCGCGGGCACCGCGATTAACTGGGAGGGCTCGAGCGGGTCGGAGAACCTGAACGCGACGAACGACCCCGCGGTCGGGAGCTACGAGATCTGGGGGGTCAACAGCACCTTCAAGATCATCCGGAAAGCGTTCTTCGGCGAGTCACTCATCCAGCCGGTCTCGGCATCCGCCGTCGGAAGCGCCGCACCGTACATACCGAACGCGTTCTTGTTGCAAATTCGGGCCCTCACGATGCCGCGACGGGCCTGAACCTTCCTTTTCCTTTTCTTTCCTTTCTTCAGTCTAGCGCTAGCCACCGAGGTACAGCTTTGCGACGTCGGTGTTGTGCAGGAGCTCCTGTCCCGTTCCTTCGAATCGATTCCGACCGGTCTCCAGGACGTAGCCGCGATGGGCGATCGCGAGCGCCTTCTTCGCATTCTGCTCGACCATCATGACCGCGGTCCCGCTCCCATTAATCTCGACGATCTTGGAGAACACGTTATCGACCAACTTCGGAGCGAGTCCGGCCGATGGTTCATCGATTAGGAGGATGTCCGGGTCTAGCATCATGGACTTGGCCAGGGCCACCATCTGTTGCTCGCCGCCGCTGAGTGCCCCGGCGCGCTCGCGAAGTTTCGGTCGGAGGTTGGGGAACAGCTCGATCGTCCCCACGGCGCGCTTCCGGATCTGCGTGTCGGTCAAGAGCCGGGAACGAACTTTGGGATCGGCGACTCGACTCCACGGGATCGGGATGGGGGAACTTCGTCGGGTGATGGCACCCATCTCCAGGTTCTCAAGGACCGTCAAGGAAGGAAACGTGTTGTTGGATTGGGGGACGTACGCAAGCCCGTTGATGACGAGGTCCCGAGGATGCCTGCCGGTGATGTCGGCCCCGCGAAAGGTCACCCGTCCCTTCGTCGGACGCAGCAGGCCAAAGATCGTCTTGATGAGTGTGGACTTGCCGGCGCCGTTCGGGCCGATGATCGCCACCATCTCCCCCTCGTCGAGCGCGACCGAGACGCCATGGAGGATCTCCATCTCCCCATATCCAGAGTGGAGGTTCTGCGCCTCGAGGAGGGTGCTCATCCCCCCAGGTAAGACTCAATCACGACCGGGTTCGCCTTCACACTCGCCGGGGTTCCGTCCGCAATCGTTCGGCCCTGGTGCATCACGATCACTCTGTCGCACCGGTTCATGACCACGTTCATGTCGTGTTCGATCAGGAAGAACGTCCGACCTTCGAGGCGCAGCTTCTCGATCAGGTCCATCAAGCTCGCCGCGAGCGTCGGATTCACGCCCGCGACCGGCTCGTCGAGCAGGACCAGGGCCGGATCCGTCATCAGCACGCGGGCGAGTTCGAGAAGCTTCTTCTGCCCCCCCGACAGGCTCTTCGCATGCTCGTTGGCTAGGCCATCGAGCTGGGTGAGTCGGAGCACGTCCCGCGCACGGGTCCGCCAGTGTTGCTCGTCGCGTCGGACGGCCTGGGGCCGGATGAACAGGTTTAGCAGATGCTCTCCGGAATTCTCCTTGGCCCCCAGGACAAGGTTTTCAAGCACCGTCATGTTGCGAAGCTCGTGCGGAATCTGCCAGGTCTTCGAGAGGCCAAGGTGAACGATTTCGTAGGGAGGGA
>VBMN01000003.1 GCA_005878385.1 Methanobacteriota archaeon | reverse complement strand
GCTTCGACGTCGCTCGGATCCACGGAGACCGGAGTCAGAGTCAGCGGGAGACCGCGCTCGCGGGCTTTCGAAGCGGGCGCCACCAGGTCCTGATCGCGACGGACGTCGCGGCCCGAGGGATCGACGTCGAAGGAATCTCCCATGTGATCAACTACGACGTGCCGACCATCCCCACGGATTACGTCCATCGAGTGGGGCGGACCGCACGCATGGAGGCCGAAGGCGAGGCGATCACCTTCGTGACGCACGAGGACGAAGGGGACCTCCGGGCGATCGAACGGACCCTCGGCAAGACGATCCCCCGCGTGACATTGCCCGACTTCGATTACAACGCGGCACCGCCTCCGAAGACCCGTGGGCGGGAGGGCGGTCGCCCTCAACGATCCTGGCGCCCCCAGGCTCAAGGTCGTCGGCCGCGTCGGGGTCCTCCGCGCCGCTGAACCCACGTACGATCGAAACAGGGTTCGTCGGATGAGAGATCCAATTCGCGGCGTGTCTTAAGCTTCGAGCAGACTTGCCTGCTCGTGAGCCAGAAAGGCCGGGGGCATGTCCGGGATCGGACGACCAAACTGGGCACGTTCGATGTGACGAGCCTTGTCGTCGGATCGATCATCGGCGCCGATGTGTACGTCGCGACCGCGATCGGGGCGAGGCTCGTCGGTCCGGCCTCCCTCGTCGTCTGGGTCCTCGCGGGTGCGATGGCCATGACGATCGCGCTTTGTTTTGCCTATTGCGTCATGATGCTGCCGAAGGTCGGCGGGCCGTACGCCTACGTCCGGGCCGCCGTCAATCCGTTCGTCGGTTTCCTCGTGGGTTGGGGTCTCCTTCTGGCGGAATGGTTCTCGCTCGCGGTCTTTCCCGTGGCCTTCACCCAGTACTTCCTGTCCCTCGTTCCCGGCATCGATGAACTCGGCAAGGCTCTGTTGAAGGGGGTGTTCATCGCGATCATCCTCGTCACGAACCTGGTCGGGGTCAAGACAGCCGGACGGGTGAACGACGCGTTGACGATCGCGAAGCTCACGCCGTTGCTCCTCATCGTGGTCGGAGGAATCGCATTTCTGGGCCTGCAACCGGGAACGTTCGCATCGAACCTCTCCCCGTTCGTCACGGGCGATCTCTCCGCGTTCGGGCGCGCACTCGTCCTGATCTTCTGGGCGTACGCCGGGTTCGAGCTCTCGACCCTCCCGACCGATGAAGTCGAACGGCCTGGGAAGACGATCCCGCGGGCCATCGTCATCGGCATGCTCATCGTGATCGCGTTCTATCTCTTCACGAACCTCGTCGTCATGGGAGCGGTGGGTGGAGTTGCTCTCGGCGTCTCCACGAGTCCGTTGATCGACGCAGCGCACGCGATGTTCGGTGCCCCGATTCTCCTGACGAACGCGGTCGTGATCGTCGTCGGCGTGGGCGCTCTGCTTTCCATCACCGGGGCCGACGAATCCGGGACGGTCGGGACCTCACGGCTGGCCTATGCGATGTCCATTGACGGTCTTTTGCCGGAAGCCTTCAGTCGGTCCCATTCCAGGTTCAAGACGCCGTATCTTGGATTGATCGTCCTCTGCCTCACGGCCTACGTTGCGAGTTTGCTCGGCGGCCTCACGGATCTCATCAGCTCGGCCGTGTTCCTCCTCGCGCTGGTGTATTTCGTGACCTGCATCTCGACGATTCTCTTGGAACGGAAGCATCCCAGAGTGTCCCGCGAACTCAAAGGGAAACGCGTCATCCCTGTGGTCGGCGCGTTCTTCTCGCTCGTCCTCATGGGCCTCGTCAATCCGTTGCTCATTGGGATCTCCCTCATCCTCCTGGCGATTGGCGTTCCTGTCTACGTGTTCTTCTCGCCGCGACACGAGCTGCAAGACCTCAAGGCCGCTTTCTGGTCGGCCGAGGCGATCTCTCGGCGGGCGTACGCGGAGGGCGGGCGGTTCCTGGCGTATCCTCTGCGGATGATCGAGCGATTCACGCGCCGCGAACCTTGAAGTAACGAGTCATCGATTCGCCACCGGGGGAACGACGTGACCGGGGAGACAGGGGAGGCTCGCCGCGCGGAGGCGCTGCTCGCGCTTGCCGCGGAGGCGGAGCCGCATCTGATGGGATCGGACGATGCGACGTGGATGGATCGATTGGAACGGGATCATGACGGGCTGCGGGCCGCGTTCTCCTGGTTTCTGAAGCATGGGAGGGGAGCCGACGCGCTCGAGCTCGCGGCGGATCTCTGGGTGTTCCAAGAGGAACGAGGGCACGCGGACGAAGCTCGCGAATGGCTGGGGAAGGCTCTCGTCGCGCCGGGCGCGGAGGCGCGGACCGTCACCCGGGCCCGCGCCTTGTACGGAGCGGGCATCCTCGCATTTCGGAAGCTGGACGAGGACGCCGCGCGGCGTTCGTTCGAAGAGTGCCTGGCGATTGCGCAGGAACGCGACTATGTCCGATTGATCGTGCGAGCGAACACAGGGATGGCGCGCCTCGCCCTTCGGCGGGGCGACACGAAGGAGGTCCGCAAGTGGAGTGAGGAGGGCCTGGCGATCGCCCGAGCGCGGGGCGAGAAGGCGGATGCCGCGACCCCGCTCCACATGCTCGCCGCGGCGGCGCGCGTCGACGGCGACATCGGCCAAGCGAGACAGTTCTATCGAGAGAATCTCGCGTTAAACCGGGAATTGGGGCGACCGGACGTGGTGTCCGTCGAACTCGGGAACCTCGGCGCATTGGAGGTCCTCGAAGGAAATATCTCTGAGGCCGTGCCGTTTCTCCGGGAGAGTCTCGAGATCGCCTACAAGCGAGGGGACCGGTACCTCGCCCCGTACGAATTGGTCTGGCTCGGGCGCGTGGCGTTGGCGGAAGGGAATCCCGCGCGCGGGGCGACATTGTTCGCGGCG
This sequence comes from Methanobacteriota archaeon, assembly GCA_005878385.1. Lineage (GTDB taxonomy): Archaea > Thermoplasmatota > Thermoplasmata > RBG-16-68-12 > RBG-16-68-12 > RBG-16-68-12. The sequence continues at coordinate 27,528 of VBMN01000003.1, read as the reverse complement.
GCCCGGACGCAGTTCGACACCACCGGCCTGGCGATGGATCCGGACGAGGGGCCGGAATATGAGAAGGGGCTCGTGGCCATCCGAGAGGCGTTGGATGAAAAGGCCTTCTCCGCGGCGTGGGCGGCGGGGAAGAAAATGAGTCTCGACGAGGCGGTGGCCTTCGCGCTGGGCCCCGTGTAGCGGACGAGAGCTGTAGGCCTTCGACGCGCCGCGACGGCGTTCGACGCTAGAGAGCTCCCTTATCGGTTCGAGGGTACGCCGCTCTCTTTCGCCTCGCTCACGAGGAGTACCTGTCCGAGATGCTGCGAATCCTCGGCCAGATCGAGGAGTGTGGCCGCGAGATCCCCGCGAGAAATATGGTACGGGCCATGCGCGAGCTCCTTCCCGCCGACCTGACTTCGGACCCGGCCTGTCGTCCGTCCGTTCGAGAGGTACGGAGGCCGGACGATGGTCCAATCGAGACCGCTGGAGGCGACCAGCCGTTCCATCCGGGCGAAGTCGGCGTATGGTTTCCGAAGGAGCCAGCGGACCAAGTTGATCAAGATCCAGGGGCGGCGCCCTTCGATGGCGGAAACACTCACGGTGACGATGCGGCGCACGCCGGCTTCCCGCATGGCGGAGAGCTCGGCTCGGGCCACGTCGCTGATCACGGTCGTCGGTCCGCGGCCTGCCGGAGCCACGATCGAAATCACGGCGTCTTGTCCGCGGACCGCACGTCGGATGTCCTCGAGGTTTCGGCCGTCTCCATGGACCACCATCCGCAGTCCCACGACATCGGCCAACCCGTCGGGACGTCGGGTGAAGGCCGTCATCGCATGTTGACGGCGGATGCCTTCTTCAATCACAAGACGACCCGTTCGGCCCGTGGAGCCGATCACGACGATATTCACTTTCATGCCTCCCTGCTCGTGAGACGCTTACCGCTCGCGGAGGATTTGGGAGCACGTTAGCCGCGACCTTCGATTCGGGGAGTTTTAGAGGCCGCGCGTCATCCGCAGCGCGTGGACGCGAAGGACTTTCGACTTCTCGTCGCACTCGACGAAAATGCGCGGCAGAGCTTCCAGGCCCTCGGCCGGAAGGTGTCTCTCTCCGCCCCCGCCGTCCGCGAACGACTCCATCGGCTCGAAGAGCGAGGAATCCTGCTCGGCTATTGGGTGTCGATCAACCCCGCCGTTTTCGGGCGAGAGGACCTGCTCGTCTCCTTCGGCGGGGATTGGAGTCGAGACGAAGCGATCCGAGCGTTGGGCGGACCGGACGTCGCCTGGGTTGCATGGAAGGTCGATGGGGGAGTGACCACCGAGGTCTGGCCCCATGACGTGAAGAAGGCGGTCCCGGCCCTCGAGCAGTTCCTCGGCCATCGCGCGACTTGGCAAGGAGTCTCCCGAGCGCCATTGAAACGCGAATTGTCAGGCCTGGATTGGCGGGTCCTGGACGCGTTGATCGACGACCCGCGTGCGCCCATCGAGGATCTCTCCGTGGCGACGGGCCTGAGTCCGAAGACTGTGCGGAACCACGTGAAGCGTCTCATCCGAGACGAAGCGATCTACGTGGTGCCCCGACTCGGGTTCCTGGCGGATTCCGGCGAGATTGTGTATCATCTTGTGGTCGCCGGCACCGTTTCCCTCGGCGAATTGCGACGCACAATCGGAGATGCCGAGCTGGTCCACGAGACCTACGACCCGCCGATGAGGTACCTCTTTTGCCGTGCGGATAGCCTCGGTGAATTGACCGCGAAGACCCACGCACTCGAAGCGCTTCCGAACGTGTCATCGGTCCAGCTCTCCTTGAATCGGGAGTTCACCGTCGGGACCGAGTTTGTCCATCGCCTGGTCCGGGAGCGCATCCGGCGGTCGGGACAAACCCGTGCAGGGGACAAGCGACCGAGGCGGGATTGAAGATCCGGACGAGAGGATTCACTTCTCATTCGGCTTTCAAGTAGCGTCTCGCCACGGCGGTTCCCACGACAAGCATCCCGGTCGCGAACAGGGTGAGGTAGCCCAGGTACGACCATTCCACCGTCCCGAAGACGACGATTCCCCGACCCAAGAGCGCCGAGAACGAGACCGGGTTCACGCTCGCAATCGCTTGCATCCATGAAGGGAAGTTGGCGAGTGGGAGGAGCGCGCCGCTCGCGAACATGAGGGGCATCGTGATGAAGTTCGAGATGACGCCCGGCGTCTGCCAGTCCGTGCTCGAGGCGGTCACGGCCAAGAAGAAGGAGGACATCCCGAGGCCGAGGAAGAAGATCCCGAGGATCCAGCCGACCCACATGATCGGATCGCCCTGAAAGCTCACGCCGAACAGCGCGGCGGCCAGGATCATCACGGGAATCTGGATGAGGCCGCGGCTCGTCGAGCCGAGGACCTTCGACAGGTATACGGTGGCCTTCGTCGTCGGAGTCAGCAGGATTCGTTTCATGAATCCGAAACGCTTGTCCTGGATCGTACTCATCGATCCGAACATGCCCACGGTCAACATGGAGGTCGCCAGGACCCCGGGAAGCAGGAACGCGATGTAGCTGTTCGTGTGGAAGACGCTCTGAACGAAGCCCGGAGAGGCGCCGCTGAAACTACTCCCGAAAAACGCGAGCCACATGAACGGCTGCACGAACGTGATCACGAGCACCCAGGGATTCCGGAACGTGCGGAGGAGCTCGCGGGCGTACAGCCCCGTGAACTGACTTCGTTGGCTCACGCTCCGTCGCTCCGACAGGACGGGCCGTCCGGTGACCCTCGCATGGGTGGTTTCCGTGCTCATTGTCGCGCTCTCCTCATGGTCGCGTAGAACTTGCGATAGTCGGGCACGTCGGCGCCCGCCTGGTCGATCCTCTTGCCCGTGATGTCGAGGAAGACGGTCTCGAGACTCGGCTTCTCCACGTTGATGCGTCGGATCGCGTCCGTCTTCAGCGTCGCGAACAGGGCAGGAAGGACCTCTTCGGCCGCGGTGACCCGGAGGATCCACGCCTTCCCCTGGCTCCGGACCTCGGAGACGCCGGGGATCGAACGAAGCCGGGACTCGTCCACGGCTTCGCTCGTTTCGACCTCGACGAAGTCCGCTTTGACACGGGCCTTGAGGGCGGTAGGAGATCCCGATGCGACGATCTTGCCGTGGTCGATGATCGAGATCTGGTCGCACAGCGCGTCGGCCTCCTCGATGTAGTGGCTCGTCAACAGGACGGTGATCCCGAACTCCTTGTTCACGCCGGTGATCAGGTCCCAGAGCATGTGCCTCGTGTTCGCGTCGAGGCCGATCGTCGGCTCATCCATGAACACGACTTCCGGTTGATGGAGGAGAGCGAGGGCGATTTCCAGTTTCTTGCGCATGCCCGTGGAGAAGGTCTTCACCCGATCCTTTCGGCGGTCCTTGAGACCGAAGTAGTCGAGCAAATCCCCGGCCCGTTCTTTCCATTCCGAAAGGCTTTGCAGCTTCGCTTGCAACCAGAGGTTCTCCCACGCCGTGAAGTCGTCATCGAGGATGACCTCGGATGCGACCCACCCAATCCGTTGCTTGACATGCATCGGATCCCGACGGACGTCGAATCCGGCGACGGACGCGTCTCCTTCCGTCATGTCCGTCAGGCCCGTGAGCAACTTGATCATCGTCGTCTTGCCGGCCCCGTTCGGGCCGAGGAGGCCGAAGACCGTGCCGGAGGCGACGTTCAGGGTGACGTGGTCGACCGCCGTGAGCTTTCCGTACACCTTCGTCAGATTTTCCGTGACGATCGCATTATCGGTCATGGTCCACCCGGTCTCACTTCGAAAGAATCCGCAGCACTTTCTTTCGCATCTCGATCACGATCCGACGGAGCTCGTTCGCCTGCGTCGGGGTCACCTCGCTCATGTTCGTGCGGAGGAGCTTCCCAGTTGCCCGGAACTCTCGGAACAGCGCGGCGCGCTCCGGCCCGACCGCGGACTCGAAGGCACGGAAGCGTTGCTCGATCTCTTTGCGACGACTCCGCAAATATGCCTTGCCCTCGCGGGTGATCCGGTAGGTCTTGCGGCGTTCCTCGCCGCTCACGGAGAGGTATCCCTTTCTCAGGAGAGCCCTCAGAGCCGGATAGATGGCCCCCGCACTCGGCTTGTAGAAACCGTGGTACCGTTCCTCGATCGCCTTGATGATCTCGTACCCGTGCATCGGCCGTTCCTCGAGCAGGTGGAGGACGAGCCCTTTGAAGTCGCCCTTGCCGAAGAAATGGAAGAACCCGCCGAACTTCTCCGGCGTGTTCATGAGGACAGCTCCCGCCTCCGGAACAGCAGGATCGAAAGGATCCCGCCCGCGATTGCATACGCTGCGAAGACGAGGACCGACGTCACGGGATCAGGGACGAAGCCGACATCCCCGCCTCCAGGGCCTCCTCGAATCGCGGGTCCTCCGAGGGCATTCGCGATGATCCCCGATGCCGACGTGGGGATGAACCACGGCTCGACCTTGGCCAGCGGGAGGATGCCGCCGACGATGCTGAAGATCAGCGTGAAGAGGAAGAAGGTCAAGACAGCGGCGGCGACCGTGCTCTTCAACAGGGCGGAGATGAGATACGCGATCCCGACGACCGCGATCATGTACGCGAGTGCGTAGACGTAGGAGAGGCCGACGTCCCATGTGAGCGAGTGCGTGACGGCGAGGGCGGCGATCGCGGCGGCGCCGTAGTACAGGGAGAGGACCGCGGCGCAGACGATCACGCTGGCGGCGATCTTTCCGAGGACCAAGATCTCGCGCCGCACCGGATTCGGGAACAGGAAGTAGCCGGTCCGCTTCTCGTGTTCGGAGACGAGCGCATCCGAAGCGAACAGGACGCCTCCCAGGACGACCAGCAGGCCCGAAAAGGTCGCGAACGTCGAAACGAACGCGTCCGGGGTCGAGGCGTACTTGATTCCGAGGGCGGGCGGCAAGCCGACGAAGAGGCCGACGATCAAACCGACGAGGATCACCATGCCGAGGAGCCGGCGGCCGCGAATGTACTTGCGAATCTCATAACGGGCGACGGTGACCACTTGAGAGAACGGGCTCGGCGTCACAGGCGATCCGACTCCTGGATGCGGTCGAGGTAGAGTTGTTCCAGCGATGACCCGAGAGGGCGGTACGTCGTGACCCTCAGGCCACGGGTGATCATCGCCTCGAGAACGCGAGCCTGTCCCTCCTCGCCGCCGGAGATGCGGAGATCGACCGTCGAATCGCCGCTGTCCTTGACCTCCTCGACTCCAGGAAGAGCCGCGAGGGCCTCGAGGTCCTGCGGCGTCGCCGGACGAAGGAAGGTGGCTTGGATGGTTGATGTATCGGCGCCGCGGGAAAGCTCGCGCACGGACCCGCGAACCAAGAGCTCCCCGTGGTTCAGGAGCGCGACATCGTCGCACACTTCCTGGACCTCGCCGAGGAGGTGGGAACTCATGAAGACCGTGCGTCCTTGACCCTTGAGGGATTTGATCACCTCGCGGACCTCCGCCATGCCGCGCGGATCCAATCCGGACGTGGGCTCGTCCAAAATGAGCAAATCGGGTTCGTGGAGGAGGGCCTGAGCGATTGCCAGGCGTTGCTTCATCCCCTTCGAGAACTCCTGGATCCGGCGGTCGGCCCATTCCGTGAGCTTCACTTCCTTGAGGATCACTTCGCTGCGGTTGCGGATCTCCTTTGGCGACATTCCACGGAGTCGCCCCGCATAGGCGAGGGTTTCGAACGGCGACAGGTAACCGTAGAATTCCGGCGTCTCGATGACCGCACCGATTCGGGCGAGGGCGCGCGTCGGCTCCCGCCGCACATCGATGCCGAAGAGAGAGGCCCGGCCACGAGATGGACGAATCAGGTTCGTCATGATCTTGATGGTGGTGGACTTGCCCGCTCCGTTCGGACCGAGGAAGCCAAGGGCGGTGCCCTCCGCGACCGTCAATTCGAGGGACTTCAGTGCGGTGAAGTGACCATACTCCTTCCCGATGCCCTCGAGGTGGACGGGGACGTCGGTCGTGATTGGCCTTTCAATCGCGGCTTGCATGGAATCTCGATATATCGCGATATACTTAATACTTTGGTGAATGGTCGGCCCTGGGCCCTGGGCTCCTTCCATGAGCGCGAGTGTAGCCGTGTCGTCGGAACAAAACTGATGAGAATGGAGTCGAGAACCTTCGTGTGTCAGGCCGCGAGTGGGGCGATAGGACCCGTGGCCGGAGCGCTTAAGCCTGGGGAGAGGGTGTCGCACCCATGGTCAAGATCATCTCGCCGGTGACGCAACGCCAAGTGGAGGCAGAGCAAATTGACTTTGAGTCAAAGGCCGAACCGTGGTCCAGCTACGAACTGTCGGATGGCACGACCTTGAAGGTCCGCGTGATCCTGACCGGGGTCTTGCGGATCGAGGGCGAATATGACCAGAGCGGCAATCCTATCTATGTCGTGTCGAGCCAGAATGTGGTCCAGGCGAACGCGCCCAAGAAGATCCGCGGTACCCCGACCGTCGGCGCGATGCCCCCTACTCGGCCGTCGGGCGGCGGGCCCGAAGTTCGATGACGTGCGTGGATGACCGAAATCCACCCGATCCTGATCTCAACAGAGGAGGTGGCCACGTAATCGCTAGGTGCGCTGGTCCGCTTTCGGCAGTCGCCTGATTGCTACGTTCGAAGTCGATCAGCGCTTCTTCTTCACGAGACGGCGCACGCCGATGCGCCCGGCGGTCTCTCCGATGATTAAGGCGTGATTGGTGAGATATTCCGAGAGTCTGACGACTTCGACGACGGCCTTGCTGTGGCCGTTCGCTCGCTCGATCGGACGCACCCAGGGGACTTCGATTCCCTCCGCGAGCAACCGGGCTCTCTCGGGATCCGCCTTCGCCACGGCAATCACATAGCTGGCGACGTAATCCGCTGACGTCCTCAAGGCCCGCTCGACAAGTCGGTCGGAGACGATATCCTCGGGGCGAAAGGCGCGCAGCTCCAGGATGTCACCCGGTTTCCGCGCCTCGATGATTTGACCGGCCAACGCCGCGAGTCTCGGCATTTCGGCCGCTCCCGCTCGCTCGCGCTCCTTGTCCGGAATGTCGCTTGCTGTTAGAGGGCTCGGCTGTTGGTTAGATTTCACGCTTCTATGACAATTATTCTGTTATAAGTAATTTTCGTGATTACTGCCCACAATCGTCTAAATATCCAGGGCGGGCTCGGATGGGGGTGGCTACTGCTTCTCACACCCCGAGAAAGGTCCAACTGATCAAGAAACGGGGTCAACCTCTGCGGAAGATCGGATTTCGGATCCTCGGTCTTGGAGCCGTGGCGAGCCTCGGGATCGACCTGATTACTTGGCTCCTCACGAGGGAAGGAAATCTCGTCAGGATTGCTCTCGGGTTCGTGCTCCTTGGAGGGGCGGTCGCTGCGATCGCGACTGGACTCTTGATCGACCAATACGACAAGCGAAAGCTAGGGATCTGAGGAGTCAGCGGATGGCAAAGTACGCCGATTTTTGGGTGAAGATGCCGAAGCGATTCCAGGCGGCCCTGAAGAAGTGCCATACGGATCAATTCCTGGCACGTTCCGGCGGGATCGCGGATGAGTTTCACAGAAGCGTTCGCGAATACGACGGCTCCAGCGATGATCAATTCAGGGAGGCCTACGTGAGGGCCACGGAGACGATGGCACCTCGTCTGCTCGTTCCATTCGCGTCCATGAAGCCGACCGACGCGGCCTACCGGGATCACATGGAGTTCTTTCAGCACCACCTCGGATGCTTGAGGGCATATGGATTGACGGACGGGGAGATCGTGGACGCGGTGGCAGCCCAGGCATGCGTAGTTCTGCAGGCTCGCGGAGCCGCTCCATGAACGGGAAGGCTGGGCTTGGCCGAAGCCTCCATCGGACGGGGGAGAGTAATCTTCTTGCCATTCGGTGTCGTTCCACCCGCGCGACAGAACCAGGGGCGAGCGGCGGTTGGCTAAGACTCGCGATTGGGAGGGGATGCGCACCATGTCCGAGCGCCTGCTTGAAAAACGGACCGGCGAGGGCGTTGCGACTTGGAACCGGCGGATCAAGAGGGAACAGCTTGCGGACGAGGACAGCCTCCGCGCGTGGCTGACGAAACAGGGCGTGACGGGCTACGCCCAGACTCTCCTCGTGATGGAACGGTTCGGCTATCCGGACTTCCTCACCGCCACTGCGGATGAACTCATCGACGGGCAGTACGCGGATCGTCCGCTGCTCCGTCCGATCTTCGATGCGGTGATCGAGACAGCCGTTGGCCTCGGGGACGTTACGATCCAGGCGCGAAAGACCTACGTGTCGCTCGTATCGCCTCGGAGGACCTTCGCCCGTGTGCAACCCACGACAAAGACCCGGGTCGATCTCGCTCTTCGTGTCGAAGGGGAGAAACCCGGTGGACGACTTCAACCGTCGAAGATTCACGAGACGATGCCGGTCCAGATCGGTCTCAGCTCGCCGAAGGAAGTCGACGCGGGAGTGGCGCGTTGGCTGCAACGAGCCTACCGCGAAAGCTCCTGAGACGTTCTTGCGGCCTTCCACCGTTCCCGTTCCGCTCGGACCCAGCTCCGCAGGCGATCCTCTTCGCCGCGCTCGCGGAGAGCCTTTACATATAAGTCACGAATGGGGGGCGCATGAGCACTGTCCTGCTTCAGACGACGATGGGCGACGTGAAGATCGAGCTCCTCGATGACACGATGCCGATCACGACGGGAAACTTCCGCAAGCTCGTGGAGAAGGGATTCTACAACGGGACCATCTTCCACCGGGTGATCGCGGGTTTCATGATCCAAGGTGGGGACCCGGAGGGCACGGGATTTGGCGGACCCGGATACACGATCAAGGACGAACTCCCACCGGGCAACCGGAACGCTCGCGGCACGATCTCCATGGCGAACGCGGGTCCGAACACCGGCGGGAGCCAGTTTTTCATCAACGTCGTGGACAACCGCGGTCTGGATCGGAAACATCCCGTGTTCGGTCGAGTCGTGGCCGGGATGGAAGTCGTCGATGCGATCAGCCGGACGGCGAAGGACAGCCAGGACCGGCCGCGGACGAAGGTGACGATTCAGAAGGCCAGCCTTCTGGCGTGAGCCGGAAGGTCCGGGACACGGGCGCCACGACGCACTAGACCTTCGTCGCGCGGGTCATCAGGAAGTCCTGACGGACGAGATTGCCGTCGAAGTATTGGCCGACGAGTTCGTCGTACTCTCGGCGGAACTGGGCCAAGCGTGCCGGGTCGTCTTTCAAGCTCTTCATGAGGCGGACCATGGGCCCGCCGGTCTGTTCGAGCAAGTGACGGTAGTGCTGCGGACTCAAGGCCGGCGTCACCTGGGTGCTGCGGTCGAACGTCACGTCCCGCACCGCCTACCCGAGACGCTGCAGGACGATGTTCGGGTCGCCCCACTGGTGCGGTGGAGCGGGCTTTGGGTCAGGGGGCGGCAGGTAGGAGGCGGTGAGGGCGAACATGCGACCGATGAACAACTCCGGGGGCCACGTGTGGAACGCGATACGGCCTCCTGCCTTCAGGACGCGAAGCATTTCCTGGATGGCGACCTCCGGCCTCGGAGCGAAGATGTGGGCGAACTGGCTCAGCACGACATCGAACTCGGCGTCCCGGAAGGGCAGGTTCTCCACATCGCCCTCTTTCCAGGTGATGTCGTCCAATTCGGCGATCGCTGCGCTCTCCTTGGCGACCGCGAGGAGCTCTGGAGTCAGGTCGAACCCGGTGACGATGCCGCCCGCACGACGCGCCGTGATCGCCACGACGCCGGTGCCACATCCCACGTCGAGCACCCTCTGGTTTGGCCGGACTCCCGCGAAGTGCACGAGCTTCGCGGCACTCGGAGTCGTCGTCATCGCCAGCGGGGCGAAGGACTTCCAGTTGTCTCGCTGGGTCTCCTTGTAGGCCTGAAAGGGGTCGGATGTCATACCGCTCGGATCGCGGGCAGCGCGTGCCGGCTGATAACGCTTCGGCCTCCGCCTCTCGAGGCGGGCAACTCAGAGGACTTCGACTTCTCCGTCCGTGATGGTGCCCGACACCCTCAGCCCGGTCGACAGCTCGATCGCGAACGTGTCCTTCCCGACGCCCGGATTCGCGACGTCCTGCATCACGATCCGGAATTCCGCGAAGACGCCGGCGACGAACCCGGTCCCCTCGATCGTGGCAGTGGAGCCGTCGAAGATGGCGGACGTCAGATACGCGGACTCGAAGGCGATCCCCATCGACGGGTCGACGAAAGAGACTTTGCCGATCTGATCGTCATTCGCGAAGATCGAGAACTCCGCATCGGCTCCTGAGGGGTCTTTCTCCGAGCCGTGGCCTGTCCCGTGGTGCCCTCCACCGCCGGACCCCTTCGTGAGGACCATGTCGAACGCGGGGGTCGCGTCGATATCCTGGAGGAGGGGACCGCCCGAGACCTCGGCGAAGCTGATGGCCGTCACGCTGTACAACGTGTCACCGCTCTTCGGGAGGCCGACGTGGGCCCGAGGGACGTCGATCACAAAGTTCCCTGTCGCGCGGTTGAGCGAACCCGTTTCCGCGTGTTCGGCCGGGTACTCGACGAGCTTGCAGTTCTGCGGTGTGTTCGTGATGCAGCCGTTCCCCGGCACGCCTTTCGGACTCGCGGAGGTGCCGGTGCCCGAGAAGAACGTGGGGTTGGCCCCGCCCACAGATCTGGCGCCGACGTAGAAGATCCGGTAGCTCGTCTCGCCGCCATCCCCGATGGAACGGGCCTGCCAGCGCGTCAGCCAGACGATTCCGTCCGCGCCGGTTGGGGGGACCAGCGAGGCGGTGCTCGCGACACGCATCCGCACACGCAGGATACCCGCGCTGGGTTGGCTCAGTTGCGCCGCGGTGAAGTCCATCGATGGGACGTTCATTCCCGGGCCGCTGACGGGGGCATAATGCGGCACTTGCGCATCGCCGGTCGGATCCGACACCGGATTCGTCGGCACCGGCCGGGAGATCGTCGTGTCGAAGACGCTCGGACCGGCGACTTGGCGAGCGACGAAAAGGCCCGCGCCGTGATGCTGGTTCGTCGTATCGTCGTACACGATCAAGGCCGCCCCGCCTGAGTCGATCGTGACCGAGAAGAAGTCGGCCATGCTGCGGTCGCCGTTGCTCGTCGTGCAACCGATTCCTTCCTGGCAAATCTGGCCGAAATTCATCGGATGCTCGGTCGCGCGCGCCTGGTAGATCGTGGAGCTCGCAGGGGTTCCGAAATTGAGTCGGACCTGGGCCAGGTAGACATGCCAGGGGACGGTCGTGGCCGCGACCCGGTCCGCAAACCACGAGGGGAACGTGCCCGGGTCTCCCCGGACTGACGTGCCATACCACACCACGTCCACGATGCCGTTCGCGCCGCCGACAATCCACGGCCATACATTCGTATTCGATGGATCGCCGTTCACCTGCAACGGCGCGGTCCACGTGAGCGCGCCGTCCGAAGAACCGCTCACGTAGACGTTGTGATCGTGCGTGTCGACCCAGGCGACAAACACGTTGCCGGCCTGGTCGACGGCCGCCGACGTGAACAGGTCTCCCACAGCACCGCCGGGACTCGCCGGTGCCCCGTGATGGACGAACGAAATCCCGGTCTGCTGCATGGCATCGACGTGACCCGTGATCACGTCGACGTGATCGCCCCCGACGCAAGGGAGGTACAGGTTGCGACGCACCGGATCGAACTTCGTCTGCCTCAGCGTGGCCCCCGGGCCAATGACCAGGTGGTCCGAGGCTCTCGTGAAGACCAAACCACCCGTGAGATCGGCCGATCCCATCGATCCGGGCGAGCTGTACACCTCCATCCCGGCGGCGAGCTCGTGGACGGTAAGGAAGATCGTGTTGTCGCTCGCCGCCGAGGTCGCTCCGTTGTCGACCGCATACCACTGTCGGTCTTGGGCGGGGTCTGCGGCGATCGGGTTCTTCTTCCACGTGTTCCCGCCGTCGTTCGAGACGGCCGCGCCCAGGTTCGCGAGGCCTTCCAGGTCGACGAAGTACGCGAATCCCTGGTCATCGGTCACGATATCCGTGTCACCGCCTCCAGGCGGTGCGTCGGGCCTCATGGCCGACGAGGTCGGATGGAACGAGTCACCACCGTCGGTGGAGCGGTGGACGAAACTCATTTGCGTGGACGTGCCCCACGGCCCCGATTCCCATATGTTGCCGGTGTGGTCCACGTGGATCATCGGTTCGCCCTCCGTGCGGACCGGATCCGCGACCGTGCTCGGACCGAAGGCGATGCCGCCGGTCGGGTGCGTTGGGTTCGGGACCGGAGCGCCGGGTGTGAATGTGAGGATCGCGGATCCTTGGTAGTCGGAACCGAGGACGAGGAACGGCACCACGCGGACTTCGTAGACGCCGGGTGCCGGGAACTCGAGGAAGACCGCTTCGGAGGTCGTTCCTCCGGCGGCGGACGAGGCGACCTGGGTCCCCTCGGAGTTGTAGACGTACAGGTCGAAGTCATTGTCGCTGGAAAGCCATGTGATGCGGATGGCGACGCCGCCCGTATTCTGGGTCCAGAAGGTGGCGGGCACATCGATGGTCAGGAAGAAGTGGTCACACCGCACGTTGCCGGGGTCCCCTGCGGGGGGACACGCCTCGGGGACCGGGGTGGACATGACAAACAGCGCACCGCTCCATGGGAGGTTTGGATTCGACTGGGACACAGTGCCGCTCGACGGGCTCGCGGCCCCCGCCGGGATCGAAACGACGGAGACCATCAGGACGATCGCCGCGAGACTGCAAAGCCACCCGACACGCCACCGGCCCGGTTCCTCCTGGGCCCGGGCTAACCACAGCGACACTGAGTCACCGAGTCGACGGATAACGCGTGTCGAGACTAGAACGGATTCGTTTCTAGACGGTAACCACCTGCGCAAATGCATACGGTGGAGGCAGGGAGCTCACCGGCGCTTCCTCGGGGATTGGGGCAAGTCCCGGATCGCGTTCCGTGATTCCCGCACCAACATCCTCAAGCGACGCATGCCCTTCCTCCGTTGCCGTGCGACGCGCCCTTTCGATCGGACTCGCTTTCCTCATTGCGGTGGGCTCCCTCGCGATTCTGCTCCCGACCCCGCCCGTGGCCGCAAGGGGTCAGATCGCCGTCTACATGGGAGGACTGAACTGGCCCATTGCTCTTGGCTTCGCTTCCGACGGCCGGATCTTCTACAACGAGAGAAACACCGGGAGCATCCGGATCATTCAAGGTGGGAGCCTCCTCCCGACCCCGTTCATCACGTTGCCGAATACGGATCCGTCGGGGGAACGCGGGCTCCTGGGCCTCGCTCTGGATCCGGGCTTTCCTTCGAGTCCGTACGTGTACGCGTATCAGACCTTCATCAACTCGACGAGCAGCACGACGTACAATCGCATCCTGCGAATCCTCGCGAGCGGGAACACGGGCATCTCCTACTCCGAGATCCTGCGGCTGCCGGCCCTAAGTGGGGCGACGAACCACAATGGCGGTGTGATCGCGTTCGGACCGGACAAGATGTTGTACGCGGTCGTCGGAGAAAACGCGAATCCAGCCCTGTCCCAGGACCCGATGAGCCCGATGGGGAAGGTCCTTCGGATGAACACGGACGGGTCGCCACCGCCGGACAACCCGTTCTACGGAAACCCGAGCTGGAATCCACTCGTCTATACGTACGGACACCGGAACATGTTCGGCCTTGCCTTCCACCCTGTCACAGGTCGCGCGTATGTGACGGAGAACGGACCGAACTGCAACGACGAGGTCAACCTGCTCACGCCTGGGAGCAACTATGGCTGGGGGCCAGCCGCGACCTGTGCGACCCCGCCTCCCGCTCCGAACAACACGAACCAGGACGGCCCTAGTCCCGTACTCCCGATCTGGTGGTGGGCGACCACGATCTGCCCGACGAACGCCGCGATCTATGGAGGGCCATTTTTCCCCGCGTTCCGGGGCGACCTGTTCATGGGCGACTGCAACACTAGGACATTCCACCGGTTGCATCTGGTCCCTCCGAACTACGATACCGTGGCAACGGACACGCCGATTTGGGTCGCGCCGGACATCATCCTCGACGTGGAGGTCGGGCCGGACGGAGCGATCTGGATCACGACGCCCTCGACGCTCTACCGGTACTGGGATTCCGGTCGGCCGCCGGTCGCCTCATTCACTGCGGCCCCGAACCCGGCCATCGTCGGGGCGACCGTGACCTTCGATGCATCGGCCTCGGTCGATCCGGACGGGCAAATCACCTCGTACGATTGGAACTTCGGAGACTTGACATTGGGGAGTGGCCAAGTCGCGCCCCATTCCTTTACGAGTGCGGGGACGTACAACGTCAGCTTGACCGTCACGGATAACGAGTCCTTCACTTCGACTGCCTATCGGGACATCGTCGTGCAACCGGGTCCTCCCGGGGCGCCGGTCGCCCGTTTCGTTGCGAGTCCCTCGCCCGTGGACCCCGATCTCCCGGTCACGTTTAATGCATCCATGTCCTACGATTCAGATGGGTATATCGCGTCGTATGCGTGGGACTTCGGGGACTTGTCACCCGCGGGCAGCGGGGTCACGACGACGCACACGTACCTTTCCCATGGCGTGTACACGGCGATCCTGAACGTGACGGACAACCAGGGTCTCTCCTCGGCGGCAACCCATCAGGTGGTCGTTCGAAATCGGGCCCCCACGATTTTCTCGAGCACCCCCGAACTCGCCTCGCTGACTCTCAACCCGGGGACGACGCTGACGTTCGGCGTCTCCACCTCGGATCCGGATGGGGATCCCCAATCCTACATGTGGCGCATCGATGGCTCGGTGGTAGGCGGCAATACGAACGTGTTCACCTTCACCGCGGGGGCCTTGGGCACGCACGTGGTAAACGTCACGGTATCGGACGGCTCGCTCGCCGCTTGGAGACAGTGGACCGTGACGGTCGTGGCGAGTACTTCCTTGCTGTCCAGCGTGTGGCCCTTCACGATCCTCGCGGTCGTCGTCCTCGGCGTCATCCTTCTCGTTTGGTGGACGCGACGGAAGCGGAGGCCGGAGCAGCCTCCACCGCCACCACCGACGTAGGCATCACCGCTCGCAACGCGATGCGTGTCCCTGATCCGAAATAGATTGTCCCGGCGGTCCTCACGGTCGCCGGGATAGACCGGGTGCGACCGCGGTCTACTTCTGAGCGAAGACCTTTGCGATGAACTCGCCCGTCGTCGTGGTGTATGTCCCTTCGAAACGAGCCTTCGCGGAATTCAGCCATCCCAGGTTCTTCGATTGGGTCATGTACGTCGCTTCGCCCACGGCCTGGACGGACGTCGGGCTGACCTGTCTCCCAGTGCCCTTGCCTTTGATCAGGAGCATGTCGCCGTCGACCGTCTGATCCATGCCGAGTGATTCAAACTCGTACGTGCCATCCTGCTTGAAGATGGCCTCCACGGTCTCCATATGATCGGCGTCATACTGGCCTCGTACCTTCCCTTGCAGATTGTAGGAGATCCGCACGCCGTCTGGCGTGAACTCCCGAAGGGTCACCGATGTGGTCTTCTCTGCTAGCTCACCCAAGAACTCCTCTTCCGTCATGGTTTCGAAAACCTCCACTCTGTTCACCCGTATGGGTGACACGAGTAATAGAACCTCCGTGCATGGAGAAGGAGGGTCTTGGTCCGTCACGGGAGAGTTTTCTTCAGATTTCGTCTGGCAAGAGACCGCGTTTCGGAGCGACGTCAGCCGATGGTCACGCCCGCGAATCGCAGCAGGTCCGCCACCGTGAATTCGCCATCCTTTCGTGCGCCAAACTCGCCGGCCCTGGGATGCCAGCTCGGAGACACGCTCAGATACGAACAAGGGTCGGCGCGCAGCAGACCGATGAGGACTTCGGCCACGATTCGTCCGCCCGTCGGTCCGAGTCGGTGTCCGGCGCTGAACACTTCCGCCTCCTTGAGGACGTAGAAGAAGAGCGGAGTGCGCCTCCCGAAGATCTTGATTAAGTGTTCCGGGAGCGGTTTCATGTCCTTCGGATGCAGGATGAGGTCGTCCGGGACTCCAATCGCCCGCGAATCCGCGAAGATCCTCTTCCGGCGGCTTCGCGAAGATCGGGATGTTCTGCACTTTGTCATTCAGCTCGTACTCTCCGCGGACCATGCTGTGCCCGAACCGGTATGCGGCCACCGAGAATTCGACGGGCATGAACGGACGCTTCGTCCAGTGGAAGAACCGCGGGAGAATCGCGAGGGTCTTGATTGTCTTCGCGCCGTCGCCTGCGGGGACCTTGAACGACACGGGATGGAGGATGTCTTCGATTACCTCGGTCCCCACGAGCCGCGCGAGGAAGTCGTGGATCACGGCCCATTGGTAGTGCCATCGAACGATCCGGCGGCCCTCGTCGAACCGTCGCTCGGGAGGGACGCCTTGGAAAGGCGGGGCGTCGACCACCTTGTTGTGGTACTTGATCACGCCGAGCGCAAGCTGGGAGACGATCAGGTTCTCGTCATTGCGGGAGTCGCCGAGGAGGGCGCGGCCTTTCACATTTCGCGCGAGGTCGTCCTCCCTGGCCTTGTTACGGCCGATCAGGAGGTGGACGCCGTCCTCCTCGTAGAGGAAGGGCTGGTCGTCCGGTCCGCGGCCATACACGGAATCCAGGTCGAATCGGGGCGTGCGGAAGTCGACGAGCGCATCCGGGTCGTTGTCTCGTTGCAGTTGCGACGTCGGGTCGAAGGTCAGATCATGGTCCACGAATTGTCCGAAATACGTGAACCCGGCGGGGATGTCCGGATTGTCGCCGGACGGGTCCTCTTCTCCCGTCGGCTCGGGCTCGACCATCTGGTGCGCGAGCGCTTCCAGATCCTTGTCGTCCGGGAGGAGCGGAGGTAGGTTGCGGAACATGCGACCGAAGCGGCCTTCGAAGAGGGGAGACCGCGAGACCGCACTCAGACCTCGAAGTTCAGAGCCGTGGAAATGTCGAGCCATGCTTCCGCCGCGGGGTCGAGGCCGTGCATCTGTCTTAATATTTTGTCTTCCGCCGGGGCGAATTGATTATCAACATCGGTCGTTCGAAGGTCGCTCCTCTGAGGCGTCGTTCGAAAGTTTATTCATCTCACGCGCTCCCTCGAGGCTCATGTTTTGAGGGAACCGTATGAAGGCTTTCCGGACGGAAGACATATTCTCTCTCTCGCTCGACGACACCTGGGACCTCCTCCATGCGCACGTGGACGAAGCCCGTCTTCGCAAGATTCATCCGCGGATCATCAGCGGCCAATCGATCCGCGAAGGGGAGTCCGTCGAGTTTCACGGCCACTCCTTTCCACGGGAAAAAGTTGCGGAGCGAGTGATCCGAATCGGGGGTCGTCCATCCAAGTCGAGATGGTCGTACCGTATTGAGCCGCCGGAAACGTACGCATACGAGGTCGCGTTCCCAAACGGGTCCGTACTGCGGGTCGATAACACATACTCGCCCACCAAGGGTGGGACATTGGTGAAGACAAACGGCGAGGTCTCCCTGAAACGGGTCCCGTCCTTCTTGGCTGTATGGATCGTGAAACGTTCGTTCAACCAATCCGATCGCGAGGACCTCGCGTATGTGAAGAGGATGAGTCAATCCATCGTTCGGTCTGCTTGAGACCTTCCTCGCGGTCGGTTCGAGCTCACCACTGCAATCCCATCGACTCGGCCAGGAATCGGTTGAGAGGGACCATCGATTCGCATCCGGTAACGAAATTTTCGAGGAAACCAGGGCTCGTGACCTCGGTGTCGCGGAAGCGGCGCGACGCGATGAAGTCCTTTCGACGCAAATCCTGAATCATCGGATGGTTCGGGTCGTAACCTGGCGGGGGCCGTTTGAGGGACTCGCCCTCGAGCTGGAGTTTCGATCGGAGAACTTTCCTCCAGGATTCAGGCTCGTCGACGATCCGATCCCGGATTTTCTTGAGGATCAGCGGCTCCGGATGCCACACTCCGGAATGGACGCCGCTCTCGCCGGACTCGAGGTGGAGGAAGTAACCCGGCGTCATGTGCTCCGGCGGTTTCGCCTTGTCGTGCCAGAAATGGATTCCGATGTGGGTCTTGTACGGGCTCTTGTCCGGCGAGAATCGAACGTCTCGATAAATCCGGGAGATCGATCCGCCGAAGGGCTTCGCCTCGCCGACGAGATGCGGACTCACCGTCTTCAATCGAGATCCTGCGTCGCGAACGAAGCGCACTGCCGGCTCCAACACGACCGTTTCGAACCGAGTTTTGTTCGCGTCGAACCAATCCTTTCGGTTGTTCTTCCCGAGAGCTCGGAAGAAATCGAAGAACTCCGGCGTGAAGTACTCGGCGCGCTCCCCCATGTTCCCGACGTCCTGAAATTCCTTTGGATCTTGAATTGCGGTTCAGCGGTTGAACATTGGCGCGAAGGGGCGGGCATCGAAGACGGCTCGGATCGATCCGATCCTCTCTCCCCGGACCCGGTACCACTCGCAGATGAAGGCGGTGCCTGCTGGGGTGTTCGTCACCATGTCGTAGAGGAGGCAGACGTCATCTCCATCGACGAAGGTCTTCTTCGGCTCGACCCGTTCGATGATGTGGTGGAGTTTCCCGAGGGCCTCAAGGTATGGTTCCGGTCGATGGAACGATTCGAACGGCCCGACGAACGAGAGGTCGTCATGAAGATACTTCCTCGCTCCCGCCATGTCGCCCTTTCCGAGTGCTTTCTGGTACGCCGCCACAATGTCCTTTGCATTCGTCATGTTCAGTCACGCTCCTCCGGCAGTGCCAGCACATCTTGCCACGCCGCCAAGATCGGTCCACCGGGGATTCGGAACCAAAAGAAGCTCCCCATGCCGGGGATTTCGACCCGCGGCAGGACGATGGCTCCACCGGCCCGTTCGATTTTCCGCGAGGCCGCATCGAGGTCGTCCACGCGCACGTAGTTCATGCTGCCCGGGATTTCTCTCGCCTGGACCGGCCGGATCCCTCCGCGCCCGCCACCGGGTGCTTCGAAGGAGAGATACTCACCGAGGGGGAATTTCACGGACTGAAAGCGCCATGCAAAAACTTTCTCCAGGAAATTCCGGGTGGCCGTGGGGTCGGTGCTCGAGAGCTCGGAGAATGCCATCGTGCCGTCGATCGTCGCGGCCTGGCTCGTTTTCCGTTTCGCCATTCGTAATCCCTTTTTCTGTCCGGTGCTCGCAAAGTGATATCCATTGGATAGTATATAGGCCGACTGAGCGGATCGATAAGGGAGATTCGGTGACCTACCGGCTGACGGCTCGAGGGGAGGACGCCGTCTTCATATTGCTCGCATTTCTCCGATACGGAATTCGCCACCGGAGCGGTGAAGAGCGCTAGTCAGCGATCTCGGAAGAACCGCGGAGACGGAGAGCGGCTCCGCCGCCGATCCCGCCGTCTCGCCAATCCCGCCGATCGCTCCGGTCTCACAGATTCCACCGCCACAGTCGCCGCCGGAGGGTCCGCCTCCCCCGACCTGGAGCGGCCAGGGAGTCGGACGATTCGCGGGTGCCAAGCTCGAGGTCTCACTTCTCAACGGCCGAGACCAGGCCGGAGTTGGGCAGGAAAGGGTTGGGTCTAGTCCGCTTTCGGACGTAGATATTCGACGGACTCGAAGACGCATCGCGAGTCGCCTTTGCTGAGGCACTCTGTTTCCTGGAACTCGTTCTTCGTGCCGAGCGAGCGGTTGGTCCAACCCGCCACGAACCCGGCCACGAAAGGACATGCGGGTTTGTCGCGCCGTCCTTCTTGCCGAGCCGCGAGGCCGATCGCGGTCCCTTCCGGGAACGCCCAGTGGACAGCTCCGGTGACATCGTCATATTCGATTTCGCAACGTCCCCAGCCCGCCCCAGAGAGGATTCCACTCCCCGATGACAGGAGGCGCGCCTTGCCGTCGTTGGCCAGTGCATCCGTGGCCAACCGGGCGCTCACGTCCGCGCCGTTCCAACCGGAAGTGTAGCCAACGAGGTAGCTTTGCATTCGGGCGGGGTGGTAACCCACGATCCCTTCGAGGACCCGCAGGAAGTCATAGATTCGGCCTGCCCAGATCAGCATCGTCGGGTATTCGGCTCCGCCCCAGTAGTTGACCCCTTGCCGGGGATTGTGGGTGAGCAGGTCTTGCGACACGCGGCGGAATTGGGCTTCGCTTTCCTTCTCCGTGACGGTGAAACGGTGTTTCATCTTCGGTCTCTCCTCAAATCTCTTCGAGTCGCGCCTCGATTCGCCGCGCGACCTGGGTCACCTTCAATAGGGCCAATCCGAGATTCGTGCTCCGTTTCAAGAGGCAGGCGAGGATGGCCTCCGGTCCCGCTTCCATGACGAGCAGGAGACCGTCGACGTACTGGGCGATCGAATAGTTGAACGGACCCTGTCGGAGCTCGGCACCGATGGACCGTGCGCTGCCGACTACGGCCGCGGCCATCGCGCAGAGCGTGTTCGCCTCGTGGCCGTTGCCGAACGTGTGCTGGATCGCGAGTCCGTCCCGTCGGGTCACCGCGGCCGAGATCCAACCGGGTACGTCGCGCAATGCGAACAGTTCCTCGCGCAACGCTTCCGAGAGATCGAGCGGCGGGCGAACGATGATGGTCTCGAAGGGGCTCTCCGAGCGAATCGTCCGCGAGACGGCCATCTCTTAGACTAGATTCGTCACTCCGTTAAAGCCCACCGGCGTGAGTTTCACGGATGGAATTCGTAGGATTTCGTCGTCCAAGGGGAGGACCCTGGAAACTACACGTTGGAAGATTACACGTTGGATCGAGGGCCTGCGCAATCAGTGGGTATGCGCGTGACCGTGGTGGCCCTCGCGCTCATCCGGCGCGGCTTCGCCCTTCGGGTTGAAGCTCTGTCCGCAGCCGCACGTGGACCAGTTGTTCGGGTTGCTCACGAGGAAGCCGCTTCCCGCCACGCTCTCGGCGTAGTCGACACTGGAGCCGTCGAGGTAGTCCTTGCTGTTCCCGTCGACGAGGACCTTGAGCCCGTGGACTTGGACGACCTCATCCCCCTCATGAATGGAACGATCGAGAGCGAGGCCGTACCGGAATCCGGAGCATCCGCCGCCCGCGACGTACATGCGGAGGTAGGTGTCTTCCGGGGTTCCCAGAGGCTTGCCGGTCTCCGGGTCGTCCCTCTGGATGAGCTCCTTGACCTTGTTCGCAGCGGTTTCTGTGAGCGTGACCTGAATCATTGTCTTCCCCGCGTCTTTCTAAGACAATAAGCCCGTTATTTAACCCTTTGCGCACGGTTTTCGTGGGCCTCACCGGCAGACGAGGCATCACTTCAACGGTTTCCCCATGTAGCGCCGTTCCGCGCGAAAACCCAGGCTCTCGTACACATGGCGGGCGCGGTCGTTCCCTTCCCCGACTTCGAGCTTGATCTTCCGATGACCGCGTTCGCGCGCCCACCCACTCGCCCACTCGACGAGCGCTTTGCCGACGCCTTTTCCGCGGTGGTCCGGGGCGACCCAGATGTCATAGAGGAACGCATGCGTCTCCGGCGTCAGGAATCCGCTCTCGCCGAGGATCACGTACCCGAGCATCTCGCCGGAAGGCCCTTCCGCGATCCATCGTTCCGTCCGATTGCCCTCGACGAACACTTCGATCTTCTTCCGAAAATGGGCTTCCCACGTCCGGCGATCAAGGGTCGTCCGCTCGTCCTCGGGGAGGTCGTCCCAGACGGTCTGCAACGTCGCGGGCCAGATCAGGGCGAGGTCCGCGCGACGCGCGCGGCGCATGCGGAGATCGATGGTTCCACCGCCCGAACGTCCAGCGCCCCGGTGGCCGATGAAGATGTCGGCCGTCCTGGCCTTCCCCTCCTTGTTGTCTCGTCCATCATTTGCCACCCAGAATTTATATGGGGCCCGCCCGCTGCAGCACAGCGTGCTCCCCTCGCGGTGCGTGCGCTGCGGCGCGGTGAGTCGCGATTACCTCTGTGCGTCGTGCATCGATTACCTGATCGCGTATCATCCGCTTTGGCTGAATCCGTCGTTGCTGCCAGGGCCTTCCCTGCTCGACTTGGTCGCGCCTCGCGAGGCCCCGTTCGTCTCGTCGGACCTGAGTCGCGTCGAGTGGGAGTCGCCCCGCACGGAGCCCTCGGCGGCCGATGCCGTCCAGTTGATTCGCCTCCTCGGGATGGACGGTCGGACCGATCTCGCGCTGAGCGTCGGAGATGCGGACCTGCTGCATCGGTTCCTTCGGGACACGCGTCGGTCGACGCCGACGAATCCGGAGGAACGGGACGCTCTCGCTCAGGTGTATCGCTACCTGTCCGCGTGCGACTGGATGCCGTCGCATCTCGCCTCGGAGTATCGGCTGCGCGCGGCCACCCTCGCCCCCCGCCCGATCGAGAGCGCGGAGGTGGCCGAGACGCTCCCGGAGTCCGAGGTCACGGAGATCCATTCGTCGCCACCGCTTCCCGAATCGCAGCCGGTAGAGCCGGAGGGTTCGGAACCCTTGGCGGAACTTCCAGACATGGATCTCGAACTCGCGGAGGAAGAGGCTCCTCTTCCGGGACCCGATCCATTCCGACCTCAGCCGAGTCCGACGCCCGAACCGCCTCTACCGTTGCCGGAACCGCCGGTGCCGCAACCACAGCCGGAACCGGAACCCGAGCCCGAGGAGGCAACCCGAGACGAGGAGAAGTGGACCGAGTTCGAGGCGATGAAGCACTCCCTGGATGCCGAACGCGCGGATATCGAGGCGCAAACGCGTTCGAGGGCCGAGGAACTCCGCGCGAGGGAGACCTTCCTCGTGGAGCGCGAGCGGGCCCTCGCGTCGAAGGAACGGGAGGTGGAGACCCAGGCCCGAGCGGCCACGGACCGCCTCGTCGCTCTCGAGAAGGACGTGGCTCGTCGCGATGTCCTGCGATTCCTTGGAACCGTTCCAGGGATGTCGGAGGCCCAGGCCGACGTGATCGCGTCCGCCTTTCCGGACATGGCCTCCCTGGAATCCGCGGATGCGAAAGCCCTCACGCAGTGCCAGGGAGTCACGGACACTCTGGCCCGAGCCATTCGATACGAACTCGTTCCGGGTGAGGTCGATCAGGAGCAACACGTCACGCGCCTGCAGGAGGAGGCCCTCGCCTTCCTCGGGGAAGGCGACTACGAAGCCGCACTCGCGTGCTATGACCGCCTCCTTCGGGATCGGCCGGAAGAAGTCTCCGTCTGGTTCGATCGGGCCGAACTGCTCGCCCTGCTCGGCCGCAAGGAGGAGGCCCTCGAGTGCTACCAACGGGTGCTCGATGCAGACCGCGGGAATCGCCGGGCGTGGTTCGAACGGGGCAATCTGTTGTTCGGCCTCGAGCGGCTTCCCGAGGCCATTGACGCGCTGAAGGAGGCCTTGCGCATCGACCCCTCCAAATCGGGTGACATTGTCCTGAAGGCGGAGCAGCTCCGTCGGGACGGCCATCCGAACGAAGCCGTGCTTTTATTTCAGACGATCCTCGAGGTGAACCCCGCGGAGACCCGCGCGGTGTTCGGACTCGGCGATGCCCTCCTCGGCCTCGGCGACTCGGACGCCGCCGAAGTACTCTTCACGCAGGCGCTCGGGAACAACCCACAGAACGCGATGATCGTGTTTCGCAAGGGGGAACTCCTCGAACGAAAAGGCCGGTGGGGTGCTGCGATCCAGTATTACAATCGCGCAATCGCCCTGAAGTGGAATTTCGTGAGTCCCTGGCTCGCCAAGGCGAAGATCCTCCTGGACCACGGCCGGGCGAGCGAGGCGCTGGAGTGTTTCGACAAGGTCATGACCTTCGACGCGGAGGACGTGGAGGCGTGGGCCGGAAAGGCCCGTGCCCATGCCACCCTCGGCGACGATGAAGCCGCCAGTGACGCGCTCGAACGAGCGAGCCGCCTTGATCCGGAGAATCCGTCGGTCCTCGCAGCCCGGAAGGCGATGGGTTCACGGCCTGCTGCCCAACAGGAACCCGGACCGGTCGGCGAGCCGGCGGAAGCGTCACCTCGCCAACCTGAGGAGGAACCTCAGCAGCAGGCCGCAAGCGATTTCCATTCCCTGTTGAAAGCCTTCGAGGAGATCGAAGCGGACCCGGAACCGAAGCCGCTATCGCTGCCCACCGATGCCGACTTCCAATCCTTCGTCGAATCGATCGAGCCCGACGAGGAAGAGACACATGTCCTGCTGCAGCTCGCCGAGCTGGCCCTCGAAGGAGGCGATGCTCGGATGTCCCTGCTGCGATATGAGCAGGCGATCGAGCAGGACGACCGGAACGCGGATGCGTGGACGGGGAAGGGCGTCTCGCTTCAGCAGCTCGAACGATACCGCGAGGCCCTCGAGGCGTACGATCGGGCCCTTTCCCTCCGACCCGGTCACGAACTCGCGACGAAGTGGCGGGCGACCTGTCTTCGGCACCTGGAGGCGGAGGCGCCCGAGTGACGCTTCCCTCGGAGACAACAGGCCGGTTCCTCCCGAGTGTCGGCCGATTGGAGAACACGATGCGAGCGGCACGTCGGGCGTTCGACCACGGAGACCTCGAAGGCGCGTTGCGCGAGGACGATGTCGCGATCCAGCTGAAGCCGGAATACGACGCCGCCTGGCTTTTGCGGGGTCACATCTTCCGGAAGGACGGCAACATCCCGGGCGCGATCGAGGCGTTCGCACAGGCCCTCAAGATCAACGGGGAGTCGCAGGAGGGCTGGCTCGGCCTTGCATCCGCCCTGCACGAGGTCGGCCGCTTCGAGGAAGAGGGAGAGGCCTATGACCGCTTGCTCAAGATCCACCCGAGGTCGATCGAGGCGTGGATCGACAAGGGGGCGGCCCTCCACGCGCTTGGGGACTACCGCGAAGCGATCGCCTGTTATGACAAGGTCCTCGGCATGCGCCCGGAACACGCCGCCGCGTGGAACAACAAGGGCGCCGCTCTCTTGCGACTCGGCGACGATGCTGGGGCCGCACGGTGCATGGACGAGGCACTCCACCTCGATCCGGATTTCTACGACGCCATGGCGAACCGCGTCCTCCTCTACCGCAAGATGAAACGCCACGGCGAGACGGTCTTCTGGGCGGATCGTGCGCTCCGGTTCCGCGAAGCACCGTGGCTGTGGTACGTGAAGGGGACGGCTCACCTCGGCCTTCGCGAGTCGACCCTGGCAATGAAGGCGTTCGAGCGTGCTCTAGCCCTTGATCCGAAGTCGAAGGAGGCTCGGGCCGGATTGCGGAAGGCAAAGATCCTCCACCAGACGAAGGATTTCTACCGCGGGGTCTACGAATGCTTCGGGACGCTCCTCGTTGGCGATCCGGGTTGCGAAGAATGTGAGATCCGGGCCCGCTGCCGGGAGGTGACCACGTGAGTCTGCCTTCCCTCGCGGAGGTCGAGCATTCGGACTGGCCCTCGCTCCAGCGAATGTGCGAGACGCTCGGTCTGAATCCGAAGGGACGCAGCGCGATCGTCCGGATGCGTGTCGCCGATTACGTGCGTCACCGAGCCCATCCGCCCTCGTGGCGGCCGGCGCGCGAGCACCAAGCTGCGCTCCTGACACGGCTCGGCCATCCCGATCTCGCGGAGCGCGTCTGGGAATCCACGATCCAGCTCGAGGCCCCGGCGCCCTGGGTGGGGTTGGGTCACGCCCAGCTCGCGGGCGGATTTCTCGCGGAGGCGGCGAAGTCCTTTGCGCGAGCGGCCCAGATGGGGGATGCCTCGGGAGAACTCCATCGCGCGGAAGCCCTCGCCGCGGGCGGGGATTACCAGGGTGCCGCCACTGCATGCGAAGCGTATCTCGCGACCCATGCCCGCGACCTGCGAGCTCTGCTGATGAAGTCGTCGTTCCTCGCTCGCTCCGGCTTCGAAGAGGAAGCCAACAAGGTCTTGCACACCGCGGCCGAATTGCATCCCGAGGTCGCTCTCATCCGGCGGACTCTAGGCTTCGCGTTGTTGCGAACGGGACACCACGCAGCCGCCGCGCACGCATTGCAGGAGGCAGTGCATCGCGATCCGAAGGACGTGGACGCAGTCGTCGGTCGCGGGGCCGCGCTCTTGCTCGCCGGACGGACGCGGGAAGCCATCGGAGTCCTTCGAGAAGCCCTCGAGATCGATCCGAAGCGAGCGGATGCACTGAACAACCTCGGGGTCGCTTACCTCGCGATGGGCCGAACGAAGTCCGCCGCGGTGAATCTCGAACGCGCCGCGAAGCACCGGGAGTCGCCGCGGATTCTGCTCAATCTGGGCAAGGTCTTGGAGGAAGCGCATGAACCCGCCGAAGCGGTCCGTGCGTACGAGCAGGTCTTGAAGCTTCGACCGAAAGACTCGGAAGCCGTCGCGGGCCGCAAGCGCGTCGGGGTCTCAGCGAAGGCACGTCGGACTCCGCGGAAGAGAGTGGCGTCCCCGAGAAAGGCGGCTCCGACGACCCGACGCAAGACGACTCCCTCCAGCGAAGCTACCACGTCATAGACCCGGGTCCGGCGTTCTCGTAAGCCTCATTACAAGTCGTTCCTTCGGTTCATCGATGGCCATCCGCCCGACGGAATGGGAAGGCGTGTTCACGGACGGCCCGTGGCTGCTCACGCGAAATCTGGTTCCAGGGACTGCCGTCTACGGCGAAAGTCTTCCTCGGGACGGGAGCATCGAATATCGGCGATGGGATGCCAACCGGAGCAAGCTCGCTGCCTATCTCAAATGCGGCGGGCGCGTCTGGGGGTTCCACGAAACGGCTTCCGTCCTCTATCTGGGCGCGGGAAGCGGGACGACGGCCAGCCATGTCTCGGACATCTGCCGCAATGGAACGATCACCGCCGTGGAAATTTCCACCCGTGCGTTCCGCGACCTTCTCCGGCTGGCAGAGACGCGGACGAACCTGGTGCCCGTCCTCGGGGACGCCACGAAACCGGAACCGTACGGAGGGCGTACGGGTGTCGTGGACATACTCTATCAAGACGTGGCCCAGCGAGATCAGGCAGGGATTTTCCTGAAGAACTTCGAATGGGTGCGGCCCGAGGGCATCGGCTACCTCCTGGTGAAGGCACGATCGGAGGACATGGCTGCGTCGCCGACGCGCATCTTCGAGGCGGCTAAGGGAGAGGTGCTGGATGCGGGCTTGAAGGTCCTCGATCTGCGGGTCCTCGCCCCATATCAATTGGATCACGCGGCCCTCGTCGTGCAGAAGCCATAGCATCATCTCCTGTGTAGGACTCTCTCCCTACGTGGCCCCACCATCCCGTGCGGCGTATCGTCAATTCGCACGGTACTACGACCTGATTTACCATGGGCTCGTCGACTACGAAGGCGATGTCGATTTTCTGGAGAGCGTGTTCCGGAGGTTCCATCTCGACCCGAAGACGATCCTCGACCTTGGATGCGGCACTGGCAACCACGATGTCCCTCTGGCGCGCCGTGGGTATCGCGTCACCGGAATCGACCGGTCCCGCGACATGCTTTCCCTGGCACGGAAGAAAGCTGCCGGATTACGCGCACGGCCTCGGTTCGTCCGCGCCGACATGCGCTCCTTCCGACTCGGCCGAACGTTCGACGTGGCCGTGTGCATGTTCGGGGCCTTCGGATATCTGCTGACGGAGCGCGATGCGCTGCGTTCTCTTCGCAGCATACACGCTCATCTCAAACCCGGAGGCGTTTTCGTGTTCGAATTCTGGCACGGACCTGCGGCGCGACCGTCCCCGTTTCAA